>CAYQKH010000061.1:0-15440 GCA_964417945.1 uncultured Opitutales bacterium | reverse complement strand
AAGTGGCTTAAGTCCACAACTGTGCCGGAGTTCAGCATCGCTTCCGTAAGGTGGACCGTTTCTTCCGCGTTCATCCCGCGGAGGACAATCGCCATCAGGAGGGCCGAGGTCTGGTATTTCTTGATCTTCCCGGATACCACCCCTTCCACGAATTGCTCAATCATCTCCCGACTGAGCTCACCCCCGTCCCGCTTTTGAATGATCAGATCCTGCGCTAGCATGGTAATTGTCCGATATGGTCCATAGGCCTGACTTATTCAAGCGGGAATGCGGACCCGCGACCCTCGTGAAGCACTCTCCATTTTCGGCAAAGGGCCGCCGCGACATCGGAAAATTGCTCCCGGACCCCAAGGCTCCGACCCGGGCGCCGGCCTCCCTTTCCCCACGAGAGGAGCGGAACATGCTCCCGGGTGTGGTCGGTGCCCCGATAGGTGGGATCACACCCGTGATCCGCCGTAACGAGGAGCCGGTCTCCCTCCGCGAGTCGTTCCATCAGCCCCGGAAGGGCCGCATCGATCTCCGCCACCGCGTTATGGTAGCCCCGCGGATCGCGCCGGTGACCAAAGATCATGTCCGTGTCCACGAGGTTGACGAAGAGGAAGCGGTCGCCCTCCTCCTCCCGCTCCAGGAGATCCCGCGTTCGCGCCAGGCAGGCCGGGTTTCCCTTATCCGGATGGCTCTCATCCAACCCCTGCCCTCCGAAGATGTCCCCGATCTTCCCTACTCCGATTGTCCGCACACCCGCCTCCCGCAACCGGTCGAGGACGCTGGGCTCCGGAAGCGGCATCGAGAAGTCCTTTCGTGCCGAAGTCCGCGTAAAGGCACCCGCGCCACCCTTGAACGGCCGTGCGATCACCCGCCCTACCGCCGGGCCCGATTCGTCGAAACGCCGACGCATGTACTCACACATTTGATACAGTCGTTCCAACGGGATGACGTCCTCGTGGGCCGCAATCTGAAAAACCGAATCCGCACTCGTATAGACGATGGGGGCACTGGTCTCCAGATGGGCCTCCCCCAGCCGGGCGATGATCTCCGTCCCGGACGCTCCCTCGTTTCCGAGGGTCTTGCAGGAAAAGGCCTCCTCAAAATCCTTGATCATTGCTGCGGAAAAGCTAGGGGCCTCTTGGGAAAAAAGATGAAACGGCTCCTCAAGATGAATCCCGGCCAACTCCCAGTGCCCGGTCGTTGTATCCTTCCCCGCCGAAGCTTCGCGCAGGACTCCGTAGTCCGCCTCCGGATCGTCGACCGCCTCCACGCCCGGCAGGATGGATCCGAGAAGAGCCGCCGCGTTCCCCAACCCGAGACGCCGGAGATGTTCCCATTCCCCGCCACCGACCGCTTCGCAGATATGCAGGGCGGTATTTGCTCCCGAATCTCCATACTCCCTCGCGTCCGGCAGGGCTCCGATTCCGAAGCTGTCGATCACGAGAAGGACAATCCGCATGGCACGATCATGTCCTCCCCCTCCAAACCGGACAAGCTCTTAGATAACTTTTGTGTTAATTCGTTGAGGCGCTTGCCGCCGAAATTCGAAATCCCTGTTCCGGCATTCGGGATTGGAGGGATCAAAGATCATAAATATTCGGTTTGCGCCACCGCTTCCGGATCGCAGAGAAACGTTACCGATTCCCGGGTTTGCCCAAGAACCTGGGCGGGCCGTCGCTGCGGGTCCGCACGCTCAGACAATATCGCCCGCAGTGCTTCCTGCTTTCCGCTTCCAAGAGCTAGAACGAGAATCTTCCCGCAGTGACCAAGCCCCCGCGGCGTCACCGTATACCGCCAGCCCTTCCCCGGCACCTCGACCGCACCGAATAGAGATTCGTCATCGTCGTGGAATAACGGACTCCCCGGAAACAGTGAGGCCGTATGGCAATCCTCGCCCAGACCCAACAGGCAGAGGTCGAAGGCCCTTTCCGGCCCGAAGCGGTTCGCCCACTGGCTCTGGAATGTCAACGCCCCTGGTTCGGGGTCCAGGTCTACCGGCCACGGCAAATATTTGTCGTTGCCGATTCCCAGCGGTTGCAGGAAATGCCGTATGGCGTTCCCAAAATTGCTCTCCGGGTCCTCCAATGGAACATAGCGCTCGTCACTGGTCGTCCAGATGACATGCCGCAGGGTCTTCGCGGAAAACCGCTCCTCACCCACTGCCCAGTCGTACCAGGCCAGCGGGGTGCTTCCGCCCGAAAAAGCCATCGACACGCTCGCCTCCGCCCCCTTCGCCACCCCGTCCACCTCCCCGGCAAGGATCTCGAATAACTCCTCTCGGGCGGCCACTTTTAGACGGCCAAGGGTTGTCTCATATTCCCGCATTCCGATATCATCTACCACCCAGGCAAGG
Organism: uncultured Opitutales bacterium; assembly: GCA_964417945.1. Classification (GTDB taxonomy): domain Bacteria; phylum Verrucomicrobiota; class Verrucomicrobiia; order Opitutales; family JABSRG01; genus CAYQKH01. The sequence goes on along the minus strand of CAYQKH010000061.1, from coordinate 13,099 downwards.
GGTCAAGGGGCCAATGCTCCATTGACTGTAGGCTCGCTTCCCTTTTTTAGAAAAAGATCGACTCCGAAAGCGCCACCTCCGGCGAAATCCACTCGATCAACTGTATCCGTTCGACGTTCTGAACACCGAATCGGGAGGCGATCGACCCGTGCCCGTCTGCTCGCATCTCCCATCGGAAGCATTCTTCCCCGTTTGCCCGCCAGACCATCCGGAGGCATAGTGAATTCGTAGTCAGGGCTTCCTGGTCGAAGCGGATGTTGCCCAGTTTCACTTCATCGCCCCCCAGGCAGGCCCGCACCCCCTGTCGCACCCAATCCTCCAAATGTAGGCCCTCCGCCGTGTAAGTCTCATTGAAAGCAATCGTGACCTGCTCCAGGCCCTCCACGAGAAACTCTGGAGGGAAGCCCGACAGAAAAGGGCCGAGTGCCTGCTTGACCGGCAACAATCGGGCTCCCGCGATGTCCACCACTCGCTTCGGGTGCGGCCAGTCCAAACCGGAGTAGGCATCGCCCTCTACTGCGCTGTCAAAAAGAACCCGGCGAAAAGAGTGGATAAATTCCAGATATTGGCGGGTGATCCGATCCGCCGGAACCCGGTGAAACCAATGACAGGTCGGAAGATCCGCCTCGAGCCAAACCGTGACCTGGTTGCGCAGATGCACGAATTCACTCGTTGCATAGGACAGCATCAGCGCTTCACAACAACACATTTCCCGTAAGGAGGATCCGATATAGCACTGCGTGAACAGTTTCGCCTGCAGCAGATCCGGGCCCTCCTGCTCTTCGCTCGGACAGAGAACGATGATCCGGCACGGATATCGCTGGCCGAAGCGGATGGCCGTGTGAAAACGGGCCTCCGCTTCATCCCGTGTGGTCTGGACCCCGAAATGCAGGATCAGGTTCATCTGCGAAGCCCGAAATTCCCCGCCGTTCTCACGGTCAACCGCCCACATCTCGCTGAGTGTTCGAGCCACCTCGGCTACGGGCAGTTCCACTCCGGGTAGTTGCTTTAAGAGAGACATAATCGATCCTCAGGCACCGCTGCGGCGCCATTCATGCTGGTTCTCCCAGAGCATGCGATCCGCCGCGGTCGGACCCCAGGATCCTGCCACGTAGGTTTCCAAACCATGCCCCCGACAGGATTCCCAGAACTTGAGAACCGGGGTCATAATCCGCCAGGACTCCTCCGTTTCATCTCCGCGGATGAAAAGCGTGCTGTCTCCGACCATCGAATCCAGAATCAGCCGTTCGTAGGCCTCGGGGGTATTCGAGCCGAAAGTCGTCTTGTAGCCGAAATCCATTTTTACGGGCTGCGTCCGCGTCTCCAACCCCGGCACCTTTGAATTGATCCGGATCGTCACCCCCTCATCCGGCTGGATCCGCAACACCATTAAGTTCGGCGCCACATTGAAGCGCTCACCTTCACTGAAAAGAATTCCCGGCGGACGCCGGAATTGAACGACGATTTCCGAGGCCCGGCGGGCCAAGCGTTTTCCGGAGCGCACGTAAAACGGCACCCCCTTCCAACGCCAGTTGTTGATATAAAGCTTCAGCGCCGCGTAGGTCTCCGTTGTCGAGTCCGCCGGAATGCCTTTTTCCTGCAGGTAACCGACCGCCTTTTCGCCCTCGACCAGGCCTTCGCTGTAGCGGGCCCGCACCACGTCGCCGCCCTCCGCTTTCAAATCCAAACCCTGGATCGCCTTCAGCACCTTGACCTTTTCATCGCGGATGGACTCCGGCATCAGTGAAACGGGTGGCTCCATCGCGGTGAGGGCCAACAGCTGCATCGTGTGGTTTTGAATCATGTCCCGCAGCGCCCCGCTCTCGTCATAGTAGCCCCCGCGGCTCCCCACCCCGATGCTCTCTGTCACCGTGATCTGGACGTGGTCCACATACTCTCGGTTCCAGATCGGTTCGAAGATCGCGTTGGCAAAGCGCTGTACAAGAAGGTCCTGGACCGTTTCCTTCCCCAGATAGTGGTCGATCCGGTAAATCTGGTTTTCCGTAAAATGATGCGTCAACGCCTGGTTCAGATCACGGGCTGAGGCCAGATCCCGACCGAAAGGTTTCTCGATGACAACCCGCGAGCCATTCGATTCCTGCCGGTGGCCCGCGATCCCGCTCTCGCCCAAGGCTGCAAGGATCGCCTTGAACACTGCGGGCGGGGTTGAGATGTAGGAAAGGATACTCACGTCCCGGCCCAATCGCTTTTCCTCCTCAAGGATCCGCTTATAAAGCCGACGGAAGGTCTCGGCGTCACCGTAATCCCCGCTCTGGTAAGAAAGTCCCTCCCGGATGCGCGTCCAGACCTCCTTCCGCAGCGGCCTCCGTGAATGCGACGCGATGGCCTCGTCCGCCATTTCCCGAAAAGCCGCCTCCTCCAACTCACTGCGGCCATATCCAATCAGGTAGAACTCCGAAGGGAGCAGGTTGTCGAGGGCCAGGTTGTAGAGGGCCGGAATCAGCTTCCGCGAAGTCAAGTCGCCCGAGGCCCCGAAAATGATCATCACCGTCGGCGGCGCGCCACGATGCTTACTCAGCCCCTCCAAAAAGGGATGCCGCCTGCCTTCATATTCCGTTTCCATGGATTAGCTGCTATCCTAGGGGATCCCTTCAGGAAAACAAGGGTACGTTCCGGAAATGCCGGATTTCGGAAACCCTGCCCTCCTCCCCGAGGAGAACCACCACCACGTCCAGGCGGAACAGCGGGTCCACCCCCTCCCCCCGGACCTGGTTCAGGTAATGACGGCAGGCCCGTTGCAGAGCTTTCCGCTTGCGCCGGTTTACGGCCGCAAACGCGTCCACCACATTCCCCGAACGCCGGGTCTTTACTTCGACAAAAACCGTCACGTCCCCTTCCCGGCAGATCAAGTCGATTTCCTCTCGCCGGTCACCCTTGTTCCTCCAGTTTCGCCGGACGAGGCGAAAGCCGCATTTCCGGATCAGGTGGCGCGCCGCCGCCCGCTCCCCCAGATGGCCTGTCTTCTCCTTTCCTCTCTTCCCCAATACCCCGGAAATCCATAGCCCAAACCAACCCAATTTCATTCGCGTATCCCCCCTTGAACTTCCCATTTTTATATTTTATAAGTTAATTTTGTCGCATATACCATTTGATAAAAAGGTATTCACTCTAAACGCTTTACCGTTTTATGCCTTCATCTGCAATGTCTGGTTCCCTTCGGCGGATGCTCCTGCTGAAGGTTATTTCCAAGCCCTCGCCCAGTAAAGAGGACGTTCAATCGGTAATCGAACTCACCTCCAGCAAGGTGGTGGAGGCGCTTCAGGCGCAATCCATGACCCTCTACCTCCTTGAGGGAGACGAAATTTGCTTCCGACACGTCTATTACTCCCCATCCCTCTGGAAAGAGGACCCCTCCCGGCAGGATGAGTTCAAGGAAAAGCAAAAAAAGCTCCTTGAGTTCCGCCTGCCCAAGGGCACCGGCGTTGTCGGCAAGGTCATCGAATCCAACGAGTCGATCTTTTACTCCGAGTCTCGCGAAGGCGACCAGATGCACAACATCGCCAAGGACATCGGTTTCGAGGTGCTTTCCATGATCACCGTTCCTCTCGTGGCCGCCCGCACCATCGGTGCCATCCAGGTCCTCAATAAGGAGCCCAATAGTGGCATGCCCGAATTCACCCCCGAGGACCTCGACGTTCTCAAGGAGGTGGCTGAATATTCCGCACCCCTTATTGGGCGCATGCTCGACCCGAAATTTGCTCTCAGCGACCGAGACACCGCCGTTTTCATTTCCAAATTCACCGGAAACGAGCTCATCGATTCGGAGGACCAGATCAACGACCTCGACGAGAAACTCCTCGAGGTGGTCGGCGATTCCGTCGTCAAGCGGGAAGGGATCTTCCCCATTAAGCGGCTATCGCCCACGAGTTGTTCCGCCCTCATGGCCAATCCGCTTGATTATCCGCGCCGGGAAGGCTTCGCGACCGCCACCGAGATGACCGTCGAGGAGGTCTTTGTCGCCCCCGCCAGCCTCATCGAGGAACTCATTCGGAAATATTTTAAAGATTCCGGTTCCAACCAGCTCACCCAGGAGGAAGACGGCGATGTCGGGGAATTGGTTGACGCCATCGGCGCCGAATACGCCAGCGCCATCGAAAGCGAGGATGAGGGCGGCACCGACGAGGAAAGCGCCCCTATCATTCAACTCGCCAATCGTATTGTCGAAGATGCCTACATCTCGGGGACTTCCGACATCCACATCGAGCCGCAGGAGTATGACCTCCTTGTCCGCTACCGGATTGATGGAATCTGCCAGGAAAAACTACGCCTCCCCAAGTCCGTGACCGGTGCCCTCTGTGCTCGCTACAAGGTCATGAGCGAGCTCGATATCGCCGAGAAACGCCTCCCCCAAGACGGCCGGATCGTCTTTAAAAAATTTACGAAAAAGAATATCGATATCGACCTCCGGGTCGCCACCGGGCCGATGAATTTCGGGGAAAAAATCGTGATGCGGATCCTCGATAAGTCCAAGAGCGCGCTCCCCATTACTGCTCTCGGGTTTTCCGATGAAAACCTCGGGCGTTACCGGGACTGCATCCGCCAGCCTTACGGCATGATCCTTCACTGCGGACCAACCGGCTCCGGTAAATCCATGACCCTCTTCTCCGCTCTCCGGGAAATCGCCGATCCCACGATCAATATCCAGACCGCGGAGGATCCAATCGAATACACCATCCCCGGCATCAGCCAGATGCAGATGCACAAGTCCATCGGCCTGGACTTCTCAAGAGCCCTCCGCGCCTACCTGCGCATGGACCCGGATATCATCCTCGTCGGAGAAATCCGGGACCAGGAAACCGCGGAAATCGCCGTTGAAGCCGCCCTTACCGGGCACTTGCTGCTCTCCACCCTGCACACCAACGACGCGCCCTCCACCGTCGCCCGTTTTACCGATATGGGGATCGAGCCCTTCATGATCTCCTCCTCCCTCCTCGTCGTCTGCGCCCAGCGCCTGATGCGACGGGTTAATAAGAAAACCGCCATAAGCTACCTGCCCGAGGGCAACGAAGCGGAGATTCTCCAACGCGCCATCGGCTGGGTCGGCGAGGTGTTGAAAGCGGCTGAAGATGATATCGGGGGTCCGCCCATGAAGGGCCGGGTCGGCATTCACGAGCTCATGACCAATTCGGGAGAGTTGACCCGTGCGATCAACGAGGGCCGGGAAACCTCCACACTCAAACACATCGCCATGCGCAACGGCATGAAAACCCTTCACCAAGACAGCATGCTCAAGGTGAAAGAGCAAACCTCCACCATTCTTGAGGCCCTTTCCAACGTCCCCCCGGACCTTTCCGCCGAGGAAGCGGCTCAGATCGAAGCGGCATCCAAGGCGGCTGCAGCTGCCGCCGAAGCCGCTTCCGGCTGAGGGCCTCCCAATGGGTGGTTTGGTTCACCCACTTGTTACATTTCGACGATTGCTCCGGGCACGCCCATGGGTCAGAACGACGTTTGTACGCTTTCTCTTATGGCTATTATTCAAACCTACATCAACGCCTACCCCGCCCTCGTCAAATTTTCCGCGGGATGCCCCACCGAACAATCCTGCCCGGTCATGCGGGCGCTCTTCGTCTTCACCGACCACATGGTACGCGGACTAGAACAACTACGTCTCCTTTACCCCGGATTTCCGGTGCTCAGGGGCTCGACCGCCCACCGGGAACACTTCGCCGATTTCCGCCAGAAAGGGCATCGCATGCTTGAGCAAGCCGGCGTCTACAAGGGAATTAAAGACTTTCACCCCTTTGTTGAAGGAGCGCTCCTCCAACCGGATTATTCACAGATCATCGGCGACATCTCCCCCATCCGGCCCTGGGTGGAGTGCCTTCTCCAACCGGAATCCCTGATCGATGTCGAACGAGCCGTCGCTTTTGAGCAACTCGAAGCGCTCGTCTCCGCACTCGACGGCGCAAATGAGGACCAGACCCGTCATCTCCTTCTCCAGATTCGCATTACCGCCGAGTTGGAAATGGAACTGCTTTCCCATCTCAGGGATCGCCTGGTCGCCCTGCTCAACCGCGCCGAGCAGATGGTGAATTCTATCCGCCAGGAACGGATGCAGCGCAGCATGCCCCCTCCCGGGGCGATGCCCGTCGCCGGATCCTTTCGGCAACCGGTCCCGGCGGCGCCCGTAGCGAGGAACCGCTAACCACCCGCAGGGTTTACGAGCCCCTCGACCGGATCGCCTCCAGCGCGCGGTCCGGATGGTCCGTAAAAAGACCGTCGACTTCCACTTCACGCACGAAAAAGCGGATCATCTCCTCAAAGCTTAAAAAATCTTCGTCCGGAAAAGCGTCCGCGCGAAAGGTAAACGGGTGAAGAAAAAGTCTCGTCTCTCGCACTGCCGCGACAAAAGCCGTCGACTTCGGTATCCCCTCCTCCATCGTATAGCAGTAGGACAACCAGGGACCGACGCCGTCCGCGTATTCCCCTACTCCCACGAGTCCGTCCACCGTCAGCAGCTTTTCGTAATCCACCTCTGCCTCATTCCAGTCGTTCGAACCGATCAACTGGACGAGCTTCAGGTCGCTCCCCAACCGGCGCAACCGCTTTAAACCCTCCGGGTCGAAGCACTGGACCCAGCAGGGGCTTTCCCGGTCGGTGTAGCCGAAACGGGTCAAAAGCCGGTGCAACGCCTCCTCCATCGGTTGCCCCTCGGCGCGGTGCCAGGCCGGTGCCTTGAATTCCACATAGATCGACAGGTCCCGTCCCAGGCTCCGTTCCAGCCCACGGATAAATTCGATTTCCATTTCCAGGCTTGGAATCCGAAAGCTGCCGGCGCCTGCCAACGGAAAACGCCCCGGGTAGACCGGCTCCCCCGTTTCGCGGTTGAAGCGCTCGGAGACCTCAAGCTTCCGGATTTCCTCGAAGGTGAAGTCAATGGCATAGTAGCGACCGTCCGTCCGGGCGCGGTCAGGGAAAACCGTCGCAGCGTCCGTAACCGTATCGAGGTAGATGTCATGCAGCACGATGAAGATGCCGTCTCGGGTCAGCACCACGTCCTGCTCGATCGCATCAGCCCCCATTCCCACCGCCAACGCCTTCGCTTCAAGGGTGTGCTCCGGAAGATAGCCGGAGGCGCCTCGATGGGCGATGATCAGCGGTTCTCCTTGCAAAACGGTCATAAAGAGGAAACAGGCAAGCAATGGGCAAACGCATCTAGGTCCGTCCTTTCTGGACAACCCGCTGAGCACATCTCCCATTTCAGGAAAGGACCCGAAGGGCAAAGATATCGGTGACGACTTTGAGGAAATCCATGACGAGATAAACAAATACGCAGGATCGGATTCTTGTCGAGCCGCACCGTCCTCGAAGGGGGCTAATCGGAACGGGTTTCGCGCTCCATGATCGCCCAGACCTGCTCCAGATAAAACGTGTAGTGCTCCAACGGCGCTCCGTTCGGGATCCGGTGGTCGAGCCCGAGGACGCATCCCCCGCTCCGCACCATCGGGGGGATGAACTCCCTCCCCTGCTCCGGGCCCGCAAGGGGGCCCGATTTCCCCGCCAGATCTTGTGCTCCTCCGTCTCCTCCAGCAACTGCTCCTTCATTCCGCCCAAACGCCCTGTCCGCACCGGCAGGTATTGCCGCTTTTCGCAGCGGAAGCAAAAGGCCGAAAAATCAAGTTCCTGAGGGGTCGCCCCCTGGGCCTCCCATCCCTAGAAAAAACTGATTCCTTCTCCGGGTAAAGCGTGACCACCCATCCCCCATCGGTTTCCTCCCCGGTGATCTCTTCTCGTAAACCCGGCAAGGTTGGGATTCACTTTTCCGCAATCCGCCGGATCGAGTCCCCTTCCACCCGGAAGGTCGTCCACTCTTCCAATGGTCGAGCCCCGAGGTTTTTGTAAAAACCCGTCGCGAGGGTGTTCCAATTCAGGGCCGCCCATTCAAAACGACCGCAGCCCTCCTTCAGGGCAATCTGCGCCAGTTGCTGCAAGAGCGCCGACGCCACGCCCTTTTTCCGCAAGTGAGGGTGGACGAAGAGATCCTCAAGGTAGAGCCCGGGCTGCGCCAGCCAGGTTGAGAAATTAAAGAAGTAGACCGCGAAACCCGCCGGTTCCTGGCCGTAGAAAGCGATCAGGCAATAGGCCTTCGGGGGGGACGAAAAGAGGCTGCGCTCAAGGCTTTCCTCCGTCGCCACAACGGCTCCCGCCTCCTTCTCGTATTCCGCAAGCTCCCGGATGAACTGCAGGACGAGGGGGAGGTCTTTCTTGGCCGCCGCTCGAATCGAAATGGGTCGGGGAGATTCACTCATCGCTGCGAAAGGGCCTCCTTCTCCGCCGTCGGAAGCATCTCCGCTTCGCCCCGCTCGTGGTTGAACCGCATACTGATTAATCGGGACACCCCTTTCTCCGGCATTGTCACCCCGAAGATCGCGTTTGCGGAAGCGATCGTCCGCTTGTTGTGGGTGATGATCAGAAACTGGGAAAACTCCGTGAATCGCTTCAGCATCGTCGTGAAACGCCCGATGTTCGCGTCATCCAAAGGGGCGTCCAGCTCGTCGAGGACGCAGAACGTACTGGGCTTCACCATGTAGATGGCGAAAAGGAGCGCTACCGCCGTCATCGTCTTCTGTCCACCGGAGAGCAGGCTGATCGACTTCAACTTCGTCCCCGGCGGCCGCGCCGTGATCTCGATCCCGCTGTCCAGAATATCTTCCGCATCCACTAGGGTCAGGTCGGCGAAACCACCCCCAGTCAGCTGGTCGTAAGTATACTTAAAATTCTTCGTCACCTGCTCGAATGTTTCCCTGAAAAGGGTCTGCGAAATCGTGTTGATCTCATCAATCGCTTTCAGCAGTTCCTCCTTCGAGTTCCAGAGGTCCTCACTCTGGTCCTTGAGAAACTGATACCGCTGGCTCAGGTCCGCGTATTCCTCGATCGCCACGAGATTCACCGGCCCCATCGATTGAACCCGTTCCTTCAGGCTGTTGACCTCCTCCTCCACCGCGTTCCAATCCGTGTCCTCCAACTGCTCGAGGTCCTCGGGAGTCGGATCCCCGCGTGGTTCCTTTGGCTTGGCCTCAATCGCTTCCCCCTCCTCAAGCGCATCGAGATCCACCCGCTTGACGAACGCTTCGTCCGCCTTCCAGAGCTCCGCCTTCCAGTCGATAGACTCCACTTCCACGTGGAAGTCCGAGTGGACCTTCTCCAGAAGAAATCCCCGGCGGGAGCGCAATTCCGCCAGCCGCACATCGTGCCGGTTCAGGGCACCTTCCCGCTCGCGTTCGATCTCACGGAAACGAGACAGGTCTTTTTCCAGATCCTGCACACGGTTTTCCGCTTCTTGGAAGGCCTTCCGATCGCCATCCAGGGTTTCCCTCAAGACCTTCAAGGTGGCTTCCACTTCCTCGGCCCGCCGGACCTCCGCCGCCTCCTCCCCATCCCGCTCCCGAATCTGCTCGTGAAGGGTGTCCATCTCCTGTTCCCGGCGCAGGCGGAGCTCGTGCAACTCCGTGCTCTTCTCCTTCAGGGCACCAAGGTTGCGGTCGATCGCCTCGAGGCGCTGCTTCTTCTCCGCCAATTGTAGCCGGATGTCCGCAAGGCCCTCCCGGCGGGCATCCCGAGTCTCCCGCGCCCCCTTGACCTGTTCCTCGGACTTGCGAATCAACTCCCGCTGACTCCCGATCTCCTCTTCCGCCTCCTCCAATTCGGCCACCGCTTTTTTCAGGCGGGCCTCGCTCTCCGCATGCGCCTCCTCAAGGGTTTTAATTTGCTGCCGAGCCGCCGCCTGCTGGGCTTCATTCTGGAAAAGCCCCTCCTGAACGGACTGCTCCTGCACACTCAGGTTGGAAAGTTCTTTCCCCATTTCCACCAGCCGGGCCCTCCGCTCTTCCAGTTTCGATTCAAGCCCGTTCATCTGCTCCTGAAGTGTATCCGCTTCCTTCCGCAAACCGGCGATCACCTCCTCCTCCTTTCCGATTTCTCCCTGCAGCGAGCGGATCTCATTCTGGCGTTTGAGGAAGCTCTCCCCTTCGCCACCTGATCCCGCACCCCCGTGCAGCAAGCCCCGGCGGTCCAGGACCTCCCCTTCCCGGGTCGCCACACGGTGAAAGAGAAAACCTGGATGCGCCTCCCAGAATCGCAGGAAGGCACCGAGGTCCTCGCAAAAATAGCTGTCCCCAAGAAAACTGTCGTAAACCTCCGCAAAGGGGAGGTCCGCTTCCACCTCCACCACCTCCAGAATTGAACGGCAACCCTCCGGTAATTCGGCCGGAGTTTTTTCGCCGCCCTCAACCGAGGGAACCGGCACTTTCAGACAGGCGCGGCCCAATGCCTCGGTTTTTAAACGCTCGATCACCGAAAAGGCCAATTCGGCGTCCTTCACGATCACCGTGTCCCGCGCCGTCTCCAAAATGGATTCGAAGGCCGTTGCGTAGGCATCCGGAACCCGTAGCCCCGCCGTCAGCAAGCTGCGGTCCGCCTCCGGCAGGATATCGTCCAGGCGGTTTTGCAGAATCGCCCGCGACCCCTCTTCCACCCCCTCGAAACTCGCGTTGAGTTCCTCCAGGACCTGCAAGTGGGCGCTGCGGCGCGCCAGCTCCCGGTCACGGCTTTGGATCCTTTCCTGCAGGTCGCGAAAAGCCCCCTGCTGCCCGCGCGCCTCTTCCCGCAAGGTTTCCACCTCTCGCTCCAGGTCCGCGTGCTCCCGCTCCAAACGGCTCCGGCTCTTTCCGTAGGTCGCGAGGTTGGCTTCCAGCTCCTCCCTCTTGTGCTCCAGCTCCTTTAAGCTGTCCTTCAGGCCACCATGCTTCACCTGATAGGTCTTCAAATCCACCTCCAGGGAGGTCTGGTTCGAGCGCAGCCGACTGATACTGCTCTCCAATAAAAGCAATCGCTGCTTGTGGTCCTGCAATTCGTTCTCCGCGCGGTTCAACTGCTCCTGCGCTTCGAACATGTCCTGGCTTTTTTCCTGGAAGACTGCATCGCTGCTCCCCACCAGGTCCAGTTGAAGCTGCTTCACCTCCGAATCGTCTGCCGCCCTCTTTGTCAGGCTCTCCTGTTGCTTCCGAAGATCGTTGATCTCCTGTTCCAATTCCCCTATCCGCTCCTGCAGGTCCTTCCGACGCAGGCGGGCGAACTCCACCTTGTTCTCTGCGTTTTCCTTCTCCGAGCGCAAGGCGTAAACCTTCTGCTGCAGCTCCTGTAATTTATCATAGAGCGTGCTTCGTCCACCCCGCTCCGCCTCCAGGCGGTCCTGGCGGCTTGTCGTCTCTCGTTGTGCCTCCTCCAACAGCTTCCGCAACGCCTCCGATTCCTTCTCGATCGACTCAATCTCTTTTTGCAGGAGTTGGTAGTTCCGCGCCGTCTGGGCGCGGTCGAGATGGGTCAGCCGGTGATGCAGCCGTTTATAGCGCAGCGCCTTGCTCGCCTGCCGCTTCAATGATCCGATCTGGCGGGAGACCTCTTCAATAACATCCGTGACTCGGGCGAGGTTCGTCTCGACCAGCGCCAGCTTGTTCATCGTCTCTCGGCGTTGCGCCTTATACTTCGTGATCCCTGCCGCTTCCTCGAAAATAATACGGCGATCCGCCGGGTTGGACGAGAGGATCTGGTCGATTTGCCCCTGGACCAGAAACGAGTAGCTTACCCGTCCCACGCCCGTATCCATGAAAAGCCGTTGGATGTCCTTCAGGCGGCAGATCTTGCCGTTTAGTGAATAGTCGCTCGAGCCCTCGCGGGTCACCCTTCGCCCAATTTCCACCTCGTTGAAAGCTGTCCCCAGTTGTTTCTCACAATCCGCAAATTTCAGAGTCACCTCGCAAAGATTCAGCCCTTTCCGCTTCTCGGACCCCTCGAAGATCACATCCTGCATCTTTCCTCCGCGTAACGCCTTCGCGCTTTGCTCTCCCAACACCCATCGAATCGCATCCGCGATATTGCTCTTTCCACAGCCATTCGGACCCACGATCGCGATGACCCCGGATTCCAGGTCCAGTCGCGTCCGATTCGCGAAACTTTTAAAGCCGTTGATAACGATTTCCTTTAAATACATAAAAAGGGTCCCTGTGATCCCTGGGCTTAGGTCGGGGTCCGGATGCTTGTTACACCGGAAACGCTCCGGCCTCGTAAACAGCTCCGAGCCCATAAAATACACGCGTTCAGCCTCACCGAATCAACGGAAAAGTCCACCCTCGCTTATTTTGTCCCAGCCGACTGGAAGAATTCTCATCACACATATTACCGACACTGTTTCCGAACCTGCACCACCAAAAAATTTGAATAGAAATCCCAAAACCAGCTTGAAACCTGCAGGTATCTCAATGTTAGTTGCGATCTTCAAATTCATCCTTTGTCCGTTATGCTAGAAAACAAACCACTCCTCATCTTATACGGTACTGAAACCGGAAACGCGGAAGACCTTGCTGAACAAACTCTCAATCGCGCCCAAGAGGCGGGTATTGAGGCACGTATGGAAAACGTCTTCAATTTTCCTCCCGAAAAACTCAAGGAGGAACAGCGGGTCGCAATTATCATCTCCACTTGGGGTGAGGGAGATCCGCCGGACGAGGCGACCGACTTTTGCGAGGCCCTCAACAACGACGAAGTTACCGGGCTCGATAACCTTGAATACACTGTCTGCGCCCTCGGAGACACCGGATATGACGACTTCTGCGGCTGCGGCCGAAGGGTTGACGAATCTCTCGCCCGGAACGGGGCAAAGGCCATTCTAGCTCGAAAGGAATGTGACGTTGATTTCGAAGACCCCTTCGAAGAGTGGTCCAACGAGTTGTTCAAGCTCATCTCCCCCGAGTAACCTCTTGTCTCTTCCTCAATACTGAAAACAGCCCCGAGGCCACCAAGAAGGAGGATCAAAGATAGAAAAAGGTTGGTTTGTTATGATGGGCAGCCAGTGGAAAACGGTAAGTTCAAATTCCAGGCAAAAAGCAAATCAGCAAAGTGTTCCAGCTTACGTAAACCCTACGTCTCCAAAATAAAGTCCTTATACAACTCAAGGATTTCTTGGCGTTCGATGTGGAGAAAATGGCCTGCATCGGGGACAATAATGCAGCGACATCCGGAAATGGCTTCGGCGGCGTGGTGGGCATCGGATGCATCGATGATGGTGTCATCCTCCCCGTTG
>CAYQKH010000060.1:15083-15441 GCA_964417945.1 uncultured Opitutales bacterium | reverse complement strand
GATTTCAAGAATCTTCACGCCCGTCTCGACAACCAGAAGACCCAGCTCGACACCATCGCCACCAACCTCGAGCCCCTCAAGGAGTCGCCTCCTCCACCACTTACCCGGGAGGATTTCGAGTCCCCTCTCCGGCAGGCAATCGCCCCGCTGCTCTCCCGGCTTGATGCCCTCGAACCGCCGGCCGCTCCCACTCTCTCCCTCGAGCCGGTGGAACGCCGCCTTCAGGCCCAGGAAGATGCCCTCGCCTCCATCCAGTCGAGCCTCGCCGAACTCGCCGTGGACCGCCAGGCCAACGCCGAGGAGGAAAGGCGCTCGGAATCCCTCCAAGCCGAACTCAACCGCCTCAAGGAAGAATTCG
>CAYQKH010000060.1:0-15073 GCA_964417945.1 uncultured Opitutales bacterium | reverse complement strand
GTCCACCCGGGCCGATCAGGCCGATCGGGAAGCCGCCGCCCTTCGCGACTCCCTTGAAGCCGTCCGCCACGTCCTCCCCGCGTGGCTTCAGGACGAAAACCTTCCCGAATCCTTTTCCACCGACCTTCAGGCCGCCGCCATTTCCTCCCGGAGTCCCCACGCCCTTGAGTTCCTTGGCGCCGCCCTCACCCTCGAAGGCCTCCTCCGGCAACCCGAGCCCTCCCGGAAGGTCGTCGCCCAGGGCCTTTCCCAGGTCAGCCAGGCCGCCTATCGCTACCTCCTCGACGATCTCCACGCCGAAAAAGATGTCGTCCGCAAGGCCATGCGGTCTTGGATTGCCAACCTTACCGAACTCCTCTCCTCCCGCTCCGTCTCCCTCCGCATCAGCCAGGTTTTCCCCGGTGACGGCTTTCACCTCGATACCATGGAAGCCGTCGATTCCGTCAGCGGCAATCGCCTCAATGTGGACCAACCCTTTTCCTGGCTGATTGAAGACACCTCCCAGTCCCCTCCCCGGGTCCTCATACGGGCCAAAGTCATCACCGCCTGAACCTTTTCCTATGAATCCTGAAGTCCCTTCTGAGGCCGGTTCCGGCCCCACCTTTACCGAAACCCGCGAACTCAAGCGGCCCTACTTTATTCTCCGGGCCCGAGGAGGTGAGAAAACCTTTTACTCCCCGGAACTGCAGTCCGTCATCCGCGACCCCAAGGCGCCCTTTGCCGCCTATCTCCCCGCCGCCGAAGTCGACAACCCGCAGAAGCCAGGAAAGGTTACCTTTGTCCTCCCGGAGGGAATCGATCGCAATACCCTAACCCCGATGGCGGCCTTCCCCGAAAGCACCATCCGTGCCTTCCAATCCGCCGCCGAAGCTTTCCTTCAAGGCGAAGGGCTCGACCCCTTTCGCCGCGAGACCCGGAATTCCTTCCTCCTCCCCGACCCCGAAGAGGAACCCGACGCCTGGTGGGTTTACGGGCCACCGGAAGATCGTCGACTGCTTATCCTCTGGGGCTGCGAGTTCCAGCGGGGCACCTCCCTTCCCCTCCTCCCCGATCCGCGGAAACCGGCCTCCCCCTCCATCCTCGACCGCCTCAAGGCGCGTATTATGGATTGGAGCGATTACCAGCGCCAGATGCGCGACCTCCTCCTCTCCGGCAAGGAACCCTTTGCCCGCTTCATCGGCAGGCCGGAACAGGGCCGCAAGGGCGAGTGGAAATCCATCCTCCATCAAGGCAAACGTCTTGAGTGGGAGAAAACCAAACCGCTCAAGACCCTCGGCTCGGGCGAAATCGCGGCCTTCCAGAAGGCCGCCGGGGATTTTTACAACCGCGCCTACCACGATTCCAGCGGCGCCTCCGACTTCGAGAAGGAACTTCGCACCCGTTTCCGGCTCCCTGATATCGATAAACATCCCGAGCTCTTTCGGATCGCCGGCGGCAAGCTCCTTGTCGCTGTTCCCGATGATCTCGAACCCGCGGACACCCTCTGCCCGCGCGAAGACGACGAACTCAACCTCCCCGCTGCCGTCGCCGGAGAGGGCGGGGCGGAAGTCATTCCCGAAACCGTCCTCGATAAGCTTCAAGCCCGCGCCACCCCCTGGATGGCCCGCGCCATCGCCGGAGCCGTCGTTCTCGTTCTTCTCATCGCCGCCGGCGTCCTCTTCGAGCTCTTCGCCGATCGCACCCCGCCCGCGGTGGCGAACGTCGTCTCGGAAAACACCCCGGAGCGCGCCATCGTTCGCTTCGACGAGGAGGTGCATCCCGACCACCTCGAGTTCGCCGAGGTCGTCAGCGAGGAAGAGGCCGCCCGCGGCAAGGCCAACACGCCCGCTTTCCAGATTGTCTTCGAATCCGGCGACCGCATCGAGATCTTCGGCATCAACCACCTCAACGGGAGTGGGCCCGAGGTCGAACTCGTCACCGCCTTCATGGAAGAGGGAAACTACCTCCTCACCGTTCAAGGCATTCGCGATACCTCCCGTAAGAAAAACCGGATCGATGCGCCGACCGAATACCCCTTCCAGGTTGTCGATACCATCCCCCCCACCCTCGAACAGGTCAGCGCCGACACCTCCGACTCCAAGGCCGTCCTCCTCTTCTTTGACGAACCCCTCGACCGCTCCAGCGCCACCCTCCGCTCCAATTTCGAGATCCGAGGCCAGAGCATCATCCGCGCCCAGCTCCTCGAGGATAACCGTTCCGTCCGCCTCGTCGCCTCCGCCGATTTCCAAAAGGACCAACCCTACACCCTCGAGGTCCTCAACCTCCAGGACGCCTCCCTTTCCCGCAACCCCATCCCCGAGCCCATCACCTTTACCTTTACCTACCGCGATACCATTCCCCCCCGCCTCGAATCCGTCCAAGCCCCCCAGAGCCAGGTCAAGGTCTTCGCCACCTTTTCCGAAAAGGTCACCCCCGCCTCTGCTCAAACCCCCGCCAACTACGCCATAACCGTTGACGGCCAGCTTGGGCCTGCCGTCAAATCCTCCCTCCTTTACGATGACGGCGTCACCGTCGCCCTCACGACCGAACCCCTCTTCAACGGTGTCTCCTACGGTTTCTTCGCCGAAAATATCGCCGACCAGGGCGGAGGGGGCACCCTCGCCATGGAGCAACCCGTCCTCTTTTCTTTTACCGGCGCCGAGGACACCGAGCCGCCCTTCATCGAAAAAGTTACCGTCCGCTTCCAGCAGAACTTCTGGGTCACCTTCAACGAACCGGTCGAAATCGAGCCCCTTCTCGATGGTGCCCGCTGGTCCTTCAGCGACCCCGCCCTCCAGATCGAGGGCGACCCCCAGCCCTCCGACTCCGAAGGCACCCGTATCAAGTTTAAAACAACCAGCCGCGCAACCGACCAGCTCTACACCCTCCGCTACGACGGAGAGGTGCAGGACCTCATCGGTAATTCCGTCGACGGGCTCACCTCACCTCAGTTCCAGGGGGTCAATATTTCCATCATCCCCACCAACACCCTCCGCATTCAACAAGCCACCCCTGCCGAGAACAACCGCGTCCTCGTCCTCCAATTCAACGAAGGCGTCGTCAAAAGCGCCCTTGAGACCGAGGCCAATTACCTCCTCGACCAGGGTGTCCAGGTCCTCCAGGCCACCGCCGACCCGACCGACCCCGCCAAGGTCTTCCTCTCCCTCGATAAACCCCTCAACCCCGGGACCCGCTACGAACTTACCCTCCGCGAGATGCGTACCCGCCGCGCTCCCAATGTCTCCATCCCCAGCCTCTCCCACCGCTTCACCCCGTGATTCCGCACCGGACGCTCAAAATGGGTTTTCCTGTGCCCTGACATGAGGAGGGGGTCCCACCTCCTATCGGTGATGGGCTTCCGGGGCTTCACGATTTACAGAAACGATTTTCGTAGGAGCGGCTTTACGCCGCGACCCTCATGGCAAAAGAGCTCAGGTAAATCCGGAAGGCCGAGGAGCGCAACAAGAAGACCGGTATCGGTTTGGCCCAACGTCGAGGCCACGAACCGCGATTAGCGGTTCCGTGCGCCGACTGGTTCTCCTTTTTTGAAACCGCTTATCCACGCTAATCTTTCGCTAATCTTTTCTCTTGATGAGCGTCGATCAGCGGAGATCAGCGGTTTTCTTTTCATGGCCTTTTTCACTTTTCCTTCAGACCCTCCAATGCTTGAAACCTTTCCTTCCATCTGCTCCATCTGCTTCATCTGTGGCCCAGTCATTCTTTCCGGGGAGAACACGCTTTGGGTGGCCAAGTCCCGGCCAATGTTTTATTTCCGCGGGCCCGAGGCATTCCCCGCGTAGGTGTTGTCCTGGAGGACGGTCACCCGGCTGTCCGGGTTCATGTCCAGGCCGAAGGTCCCATTATCGCGAAGCTCGTTGTTCGAGACCAGAGCGGTCGATCCTGCGCTGAAGATCCCCAGACCCGAATTTTCATTTCGGTAAGAGCGGTTTTCCAGCACCTCTCCCGTCGCCTGCGTCTGCACCACGATCCCGAAGGCGTTTTCCGACACGTCGTTTGCAATCACCCGCGCAAAGGTATCCGGGCTCCCCACGAGGATTCCCGCATCGGCGTTCCCCGACGCGATCGTCGATTCGATCCAGCCTTCCGCTCCCGCTCCGATATAAACCCCGTGCTTCCCGTTCTCCCGCGCCTCGTTCTCATAAAGCTCCACCGTCGTTCCCGTTTCCGAGATCGAAAAACCGCTGTCCGCATTTCCCAAAACCTGGTTATCGCGGAAGCGGCCAGCCGCTCCCATGAACGCCAGGATGCCATCCTCCCCGTTTCCTTCAAAATAGCTCGAAGTCACCTCCACCTCGCTCCCCGGATTAAAAACCTTCATGCCGTTCATCGCATTATCCAGCACGTGCGTATCCCGAACCCGTGCCCGCGCCCCTTCAAAAACAATCACCCCGTCCGCCCGGTTTTCATTGATGACACAATTTGAAAGCCCGAGCCGGGTGCCACGGCCCCTGGCCACCACCCCGCTCTCGTTCATCCGGCTGTCCACCCCCTTCAGAACCAGGGTTCCCCTATCCGTCACCGATGCTCCGTTTGCCGCGTTCTCCGAAAATTCCCCCTCGTCCACCTCTATAAATGAATCCATTCCGGTAACCCAGAGGCCGTGGCCCCCGTTGGCTTCTGCCCTCATCTCAAATGCCTGAACCCGGCCTCCACTGAGGACCTCTACTCCTACTCCATTCTGGTTGCTTTCACTTCCCCGGAAGATCAACTTGCTGCCCACCCCGGATACCGTGATACCCGCGTTCCGGTTGGAATAAAAGAGGCTTGCCTCCACCTTCGCCAGCGCCCCGTCTGCTACCGAAAGTCCGCGGTTACCCCCGTTTACCGCCGTCCGCAGGGCCGTAAATTCGGTTTTCGGATCCAACACCTGGATTCCCACCGTCCCACTCCCGCTGAAGACGCCGTCCTCCAGTTGCAAAACCGCTCCCTCTGCTACAAGCAGACCGATTTCGCAATCCGTCCAGGTCGTCCTTGAGAGTTGGACTTCCGTCCCCGGCCCGCTGATCCGCACGCCCGTTCCCGCGCTGTTGCGAATCGTCGAATCGTCCATTTTTCCCCGCGCCCCTCGAAGGGAAATGCCCTCACCTGCACCCTTCACCAAAAGTGCATGAAATCGAAAATCTCCCCCTTCTACTATCGCCAGGGGCTCCCCGGCCGAACTTCCTTTCACGGTTGCCACCAAGTCCAACCCTGCCAGCAGAAGATCCTGACCCGACGTCGCGAATACCGGCAACGCCTCCGGGTCCTCCACCCGCAACACGGACCGTCCCTGCGCCCCGACCACTCCGATTGCCTGTTCCAGCTGCAGTGGCTGCGAAACAACGTATTCCGGTTCCGTCAAGAGCAGGACCGTCCCCGGCGGTAGGCCACGGATAAATTCGGGAAATTGCTCCCAGCTGAGAGGAGCTTCCACGATTTTCGCATTCGGGTAGCGCTTCCTCAACTCTCCGTAGGCCGGCTTCAACCCCGGGTAATCCGCATAGAGCGCAACCAGTTCCTGGTCCGTCTTGAATAACTCCCGGCGGGCCTGCACCTCACTCTTCAAAAAGAGCGACTTCAGGAAATTTCCCGACAAACGATCCAGCTCATTTTCCGCAAGGTCCAGGTATCCTTCTCCAACCAGCGTATCGATTTCCTCCAGATCCTTCTTTCCTCCCCCATACGGCAGGTAAAAGACAAAAAAGCAGACCGCTGCCAATAAGGGGACCACCAAACCAAGGATCAGACCCGTGCTCGTCTTCTTTTTCGCAACGGGCTTCCGAGGCGAGGCTCCACCACCGACCGAAACCCTTTCCGGTTGGGCCTCCGGCCGGACTTCCGGCTCCGCCTGCTTCCGAACCGGAATCTTCGGCAGGGGAGGCGGGCCCTCGGGCTCCACCGGAGTCGGACTCCATTTCTCCTTCAACGCATCCACCCGCGCATGAAACGCCTCCGCTCCTTCCGGTCCCGGCAAATACCTCCCGCGACTGGCTTCCAGCCGCTGCAGCGCCTCCTCTCGTGCGGTCTCGCTATCCGAAACGTTTCCCCCTAATTCGGCCAACTCCTTGAGAACCGGTTTGTTCGCCTCCGCCCGGATCGCTTCCATCCGCGGCTTCAACGATGCAAACCGCTCGTCACCCAGTCCAGAGGCCTCAAACGCGGAGAGGATCTGATAGGCCTCCGCCGCCTCCCCTCCCTTTAACTTGGCCTGCGCACGCTCCAACACCGTGTTCCAGACGGCGTCGTTCACCTTTTCCAGCAGCCGCGCTTTTTCCTCTTCTCCGAGTGCGCTCTTGGACAGGGCCTCCTGCTCCCGCTTCAGACGGTCCCATTCCCCGTTCCGCGCCAACTGGGTCATGGATTCCAGGGCTTCAATCCCCGCCACCGAGTCTTCCGACTGCTCGAACAGCGCGGGATCCAGCGGCGGAGGTGTGGATTCCATTCCCTCCAACCGAAGCGCCGCCACCAACTCCCCCGCACTTGATGGCCGCTGCTCCGGATCCTTGGACAGGCAACGCAAAAGCATTTCCTCCCAGGCCTCGGGTATCGCCCCTCCTGCAATTCCAAATTCCTCCCGCCGTTCACGAACCGGTACAACCTCGGCATGGAGAACCTGCATCCCGAGGTCCCCCGTATAAAAGGGTGGCTTCCCCGTCAGCAATTCATAGAGCATCGCGCCGAGGGCATAGAGGTCGTCCTTCGGGTCCGGTCGCTTTCCCATCATCTGCTGCGGACTCATGTAGCAGGGCGTTCCGCTGGTCGAGGCCTTCGTCAGGCGCGTCACCGTATCCGTCAGGCTCCGGGCGATCCCGAAATCCGTGATCTTCAGGTCGCCCTTCTGCGTCACCATCAGGTTACTCGGTTTCAAATCCCGGTGCACCACCTTCGCCCGCTGGTGCGCATAATCCAGACCGGCTGCGATCTGGGGCAGCAACGGTTCGAGGTCCTCGACCTCCAACACCCGGTTCGGCTTCTTCAAGCGCAGACCGGATAGCGTGGTGCCATCGACATACTCCATCGAGATCGCCGCCAGGTTGCCCCCCGTCACCATGTCGTGGATCCGCACAATGTTCTCGTGCGACAGGCGCCGAGCGTGTCGTGCCTCGTCCTTCATCTCCTCGAGAGCCGCAGGATCCGCTGCCAGGATCTGCGGGAGGAATTTTAATGCCACCGGCTCCCCCATCACCGTGTCCTGCGCCAGCCAGACCACCCCCATTGCTCCCTGCCCGAGGACCCGGTCCAGCTCGTAACGATCAAAAACCTTTTGCCCAAGCGTCAGGCCAACAACAGTTTTGTCTTCCGGGTTAAAATCCATTGCTCCGTCCATTTAATTTGAACGCATCATTTTAAAATCCATCCCCCGCCGCAACGCCAATATCTCCCCCGCCGTCCCTCTCCCGGCTTCCCACTCCAAACCAACCCCTTCCCGCATGAAAGATCTCGACCTCCTCTGCTTCGGTGAACTCCTCGTCGATTTTGTCGCCGTGGATCCCCCAAAATCCCTCGCCAACGCCTCCCACTTTCAAAAATGCGCCGGGGGCGCCCCCGCCAATGTGGCCGTCGGGCTCACCCGGCTCGGGTCCCGTGCGGGTATGATCGCCTGCGTTGGAACTGATCCCTTCGGCGATTTTCTCGCCGACACCCTCGAGGCCGAAGGCGTCGTAACCGCCGGGCTCCAGCGCTCCGCCGACGCGCGGACCACCCTTGCCTTTGTTTCCATCGATGCCGACGGCGAACGCGACTTTACCTTTTTCCGGCATCCCGGCGCCGACACCCGGATCACCTGCGACGCAGCCGTCGAAGCCCTCATCCCGCGCGCCCGGGTCTTTCATTTCGGCTCCCTCAGCCTGACTCATCCTGCTGCCCGGGACGCCACCCGGGCCGCCCTCAACCATGCCCGGGAGGCCGGCCTCCTCGTCTCCATGGACCCCAACCTCCGCCTTATGCTCTGGGAGCAGCCGGAGGAAGCCATCCGGGCCGTCCGCGAGGTCCTCCCCTACGCCCGCGTCGTCAAAGTCGGCGAGGAAGAACTCTCCCTCATCGCCGGAACCGATAACGAGGACGAAGCCCTGAATTTTATTCACCGCCTTGGGCCCCAACTCATTCTTCTCACCCGCGGGAGCCGGGCCGCCCGCCTCGCCACCAGGTCCATCGATCGAAAAATTCCCGGCTTCCCCATCCGCGCCGTCGATGCCACCGGTGCCGGAGACAGCTTTATCGCCGCCTTCTGGGCCGCCCTCTTTCAGCGCAGGTCCGATCCTCTGGAAGAGCAATTGGTCGATGAATCCACCCTCATCGAGGCCTGCCGCTTCGCTCACGCCGCCGCCGCCCTCACCGTCCAGGCCCAAGGAGCGATTCCCGCCCTCCCCAACCGGTCCCGCGTCGAGGCATGCCTTCGCATACCCCCCTCCTCCGACTGATCACTGAAAGGCGCGCCGCCCTTCAAGCGCGCTCTTCAAGGTGTTCGGGTCCGCATACGTCACCCCGCTACCACTCGGCAAACCAAACCCGATCCGCGAAATCTTAACCGTAGAACCTCTCGCCCCCACCAACGCGTCCTGGATATAGTGACAGGTCGCCTCCCCCTCGATGTCGTTTGACAACGCGAGGATCAATTCCCCGATCTCTCCACTATCCAGCCGCCGTTCCAGGGCCGCAAAGTTGAGATCCTCCGGCCCGACCCCGTGGATCGGCGAAAGCTTGCCGTGCAGCACGTGATACGTCCCGCGAAACGCTCCGCTCTTCTCAAAAGCGTTGAGGTCCGGCACCTGCTCCACCACGCAAACCACCCCGCGGTCCCGGTTCAGGTCCGCATACAGCGGGCAGACCTCACCCTCCGTGATGTTGCCCGTCACCGGACAGCGATGGAGCCGTTCCCGTGCGGTTTCCAACGCCTCAATCAGGTCTTTCGCCCGCTCTGGTCGTTCCACCAAAAGGTGCAGCGCCACCCGCTCCGCCGAGCGATAACCCAGTCCGGGCAGTTGTTTCAAAATCTTCTGCAGGTGATCAAACGAGGGATTCATGCACTCACATCATCCCCGGCAGCTGCATGCCCTCCGTAACTTTCGCCATTTCCGCCTCGTTCAAGTCTTTAGCCTGCTTCGCCGCGTCACGAACGGCCTCCAGGAGGGTCTCTTGCACCATCTCTGCATCTTCCTTCAAAAATTCCGGGTCGATCTCCAACGAACGGAATTCACTCTGTCCGGTTATCACGATCTTCACCGCCCCTCCCGCAGCCGAAACCTCCAGCTCCCGATCGGCCAGCTCCTCTTGGAGCGCCTCCATCTTTTTCTGCATCTTCTGTGCTTGCTTCAATAATTTTCCGACTCCGGCCATGGTCTTTAGAGGGTTGAGGGTTTAAAGATATAAATAATTAAACGGAGGTCAGGAGTGGTTTCAATCCTTTGCGATAATCCGCGAAATCCGGCTTCCAGCCCAACTCTTTCCGAATCGCCTCGGTTGAGATCCGGCGGTTTTTTGCAGCACGCCAACTCATCGCTTGCTCCGCCTCGAAAAACGGTCCCTCAAGACCCAACTCCACCGCCAGCCATTCCACGATCTCCTCCTTCTTCCCGGGTTGACCGTCCGCCACGTTGTAAATCCGGCTCCCGAAGTCCTCCGGGGAATCCAGACACTTCAGGATCGCCCCCGCCGCGTCTTCCACCCGGATCAGGTTTAAATACGAATCCGGCTCCCCGCGCACCAAGCGGTTCCGCACCTGTTCGATCAGGAACGAACGTCTCGGGCCATACAACCCCGCCAGCCGCAGGATGAAATACCGCTGGAAGAGCGACGGTGCCGCCTCCCGCACGACCCTCTCCGCATCCAGCAGCAAATCCCCGCGAGGACCTCCGTCTCCCTCCCGGGCTTCCTCTTCTGTCACCCACTCCCCCTTCGCGTCCGGATAGACCCCCGTACTCCCCGTGTAGACAAAAGGCGTATCCTTGAACCGCTCCCGCTCCGGGTGCACCGCCACCCAGCCCATGATGCTTCGGTTGCCCCCAATATAACTTTGCCGGTAGCCCTCCAGCCCGCCCCCACCCGAACTCACGCAATTCACCACGACGTTCGGAACCTCCACGATCTCCTTCCACCAATCGGGGGTCGCCAGGTCTGCCACCCAGACTTTTGCAAACCCGCCCACTTCCAGGTTCTCCGCCTTCTCTTGATTCCGCGTTAACCCCAGCACCCGCCAACCCCTTTCCAAAGCTGCCCGGCCCAGCTCCTTGCCCAAATATCCCGACCCGAAAATCATCAGGCTCTTTTCTGCTTTCATGCTTTTTCCATGTCGGATCCCCCGCTCTTTCGCAACCCTTCTTCAACTTTTACAATCTTCCCTGAACCTAACTCCTGATCCGGATTTTTCGCGTGCTTCCTCATGCCCTTAAGTTTAAGCGCAAAAAACACGGAACAAACGAGTGTCCAAGGCAGGTTTGGCAAGCAGGCAGGCCTACGGCGACCCTCCAATCGGGACCGCCGCGCCCCTGATCGGATAAATCGACCTTCCTAACCACCATCCCCCGATTCCAAAAAATGAACCGGCCCCCCTACCCCACATGGAAGGCCGGTAACACTGAACAGACAGATTCCGTTTGGGTGTTTTGAAAAAGTGTGGGCCGTTCCCTCGGCTTAGTCGGTGATCGTGAAGTTAAACGGCAGGTAAAACTTGACGCTTACTTTCTCGCCGTTTCGCATCGGCGCGGTGTAACGGGCCGAACGTGCCGCACGGATCGAGGACTTCTCGAATTCGCGGTTGGTCGAGCTCTTAACACCGAGTATCGAGACTCGACCTTCACGGTTAATCATAACCAGGAGCACGACCTCGCCTTCAATTCCTTGCGTCTTTAAAACGTGGGGATATTCCGGACGCTCCGCCGAGATTAAACGCGGCTTCTGGTCGAGGTCCTTGATCTCGAAGATCATATCGCCGATGTCCTGCACCTGGAACAACATTTCTTCCAGACTCTTCGTCCTGAAGCCCGTTCCGGTCCCGACCGCGAGGCTCGCCTGAAGCTCGCTCAGCGAAATCGGTTCGGGTTCTTCTTCTACCAGTTCCGGCTCGCTCTCTTCTTCCTTCTCCTCCTCCCGCTGCTCTTCTATTGGCGGCAGCGGAGGTGGAGGGGCCAACTCAATCGTGTTGTCCTCAAATGCCAGAAGGTCTTCCCGGAGTTGGTCAATGTAACGAGTGAAGGGCAGGATAAAAAAGATTCCCGCCGTTACCAGTAAAGTGGTCGCCAGCGTGTGCCAGAGCGATCCTCCGCTAATGCGCGGTGCCTCGTAAAAGGTCGCCGGGGGAGTCGGATCACCGTTTTTCGGCGGGTCCGGCTCCGTCTGTTTGTTCGGTTTCTGTGGGTTCTGTGCCTGTTTCGGGGTCGATGACGGCACCAGATAGAGGGTGCTTGGGGTTGTCATACTTATAAATTTAACGCAATCGTCATGATAAATCAACAATTTTTACTACTTACAGTATGACTTGAGATGATTTTTTCTTATTCCTCTAGGCTCCCTATCCGCAGCTTTGAGAGTCACTCGAACCGGCAAAGGCGACCGGGGATCCCTCAATCCTCGTCATCCCAATCGCCATTCTCTCCCCACTCCGCATCCTCGCCCTCCTCCAATCGCTCGATTTCCTCCAGCAAGCGATTCCGGAAGGCCTCGCCTTTGCCCTCACGCCGGGCAATTTCGATGTAGAACGGGACCATGTCGTCGATCTCCAGGCACTTTTTCGCGATATTATAGAACGGCTCCCTTGAGGAAATTATGTAAACCCGCCCTTCGAAGGAGACCGTAATACTTTCGTCAGTCTCGAAGATCGTCAGCTTGCCGAATGAAGCATTCATTCGGTCTTACCGCGAAACCGGCGCAGGGGAGCCAAGAGGGCGCGGGTCTGGGTTTTCTCCGGAGCCTCGAGTAAATCGACCAGGAGCTGGTCGCGGGCTTCCCCCAGCCCGTCTTCCAGTCCTTCCCGGGTAATCGATCCCGCGGTATCGACGGCCCTCCCCAATCGCAAAAAAACCTCCGGCAGGGGAAACCGGCCCAGCCGCAGGTGCAGGTAGAGCGGGAAGGTCTTCCCCCCCCGGTTCAAGGCGGATAATTTCTCCAATCCAGGCTGAAAAGAGGGCCAGGGCTCGACCGGGTCCACCAAACGACCGTGCGGGAAGACCAGGAGGGCCCGCCGGCCGTCCGCCGGTCCGTTTTTCAGGAGCCGTCCTGCATACAACAGGCTCGCCGCCCGCCCCGAAGCGGATTCAAGATCAACCCCGAACACCCCAACGCGGCGGAAAAACGAAAACCGGCGCAGGTTCCGTTCCTCCATCATGATGTAGTATTCCATTCCGTAGGCGGCGAAAAAGGGTTCCATCAAAAACCCGTCCCACCAGCTCTGGTGGTTGGCATAAAACAGAATCGGGTAGCACTCCTTCTGCTCCAGCACCACAAGCGGACCACTCAGGTAAATAGCGTGAAACATCCGGCGTAAGCGCCAGCGCACATACCGATGTAATATCCAAAGGGGAATTCGTTGTTTTTCGCCTTGGATCATTGCAAACAGGAATAAGCCGTTGAGTTCCGCAAGCCTCCGACAACAATGCAACTTTGAAATGACCAACTGCACCCAACCGGATTCCCACGCCGTCCGCGCCTATCTGCAAGACCTGCAACAACACATTGTCGCCCGGTTCGATGCTCTGGAGGCCCGCCTCGGCAAACAACCCTCTCGCTTTCAGGAGGAATCGTGGGAACGCCTCCCGGACAATCCGGAGAACCGCCACAACCTCAGCGGCCACGGAATCGCCCACGTCCTCGAAAACGGGGAGGTTCTCGAAAAAGCCGGAATCAATTTTTCCGACGTCCGCGGTCCCAGCTTGCCGCCCTCCGCCACCCGGCAAAGACCCGAGCTCGAAGGGGCGCCGTTTCAGGCGATGGGCGTCTCCCTCGTCATCCATCCAAAAAACCCCTACGTTCCCACCAGTCACGCCAACGTTCGCTTTTTCATCGCCACCCCGAAGGACCGCGAGCCGGTCTGGTGGTTCGGTGGCGGCTTCGACCTCACACCCTACTACGGCTTTACTGAAGACGCCGTGCATTGGCACACCGTCGCTCGCGCGGTCTGCTCCCCCTTCGGCGAATCCATCTACCCCACCTTTAAAAAACAGTGCGACGAGTATTTTTTCCTCAAGCACCGGAACGAAAACCGCGGGATTGGCGGCCTCTTCTTCGACGACTTCAACCAACTCGGCTTTGGTCAAAGCTTCGCCCTCACCCGGAATATCGGGGACGCCTATCTTGACGCCTACGTCCCCATCGTTGAACGGCGCGTCGGCCACCCTTACGGTGAGCGCGAGCGCGCCTTTCAGGAGTACCGCCGGGGACGGTATGTCGAGTTCAACCTGCTTTACGACCGCGGCACCCTCTTCGGCCTGCAATCCGGCGGAAAGACCGAATCCATCCTCATGTCTCTACCTCCTATCGTTCGCTGGCGCTACAACTGGAGCCCCGATCCCGGTTCGCCCGAGGCCGATCTCTACCACACCTTTCTCAAACCGCGGGACTGGCTCGCCGGATCAACTGCAAACCCATCGGTTTCTCAGGATTCATGACTTCGAGGCAACGCATTCAAAGTGCCCTTCGCTGCAAACCCGTGGATCGTCCACCAGTCTGGATCATGCGCCAGGCCGGACGCTACCTTCCCGAATACCGAGCGTTGAAGGAGAAATACGGCTTTCTCAAGCTCGTCAAAACTCCGGAGCTGGCCGTGGAGGTCACCCTCCAACCCCTCCGCCGTTTCACCCTCGACGCCGCCATCCTCTTCAGCGACATCCTCGTCATTCCCGAAGCCCTCGGGCAACCCTACCACTTCCGTGATGAAGGGGGGATCGCCATGGACCACCGCCTCGATTCCCGTGCCGATATCGAAAAGCTCGACCCCTCCGCCATCCGTGAGCGCCTCGACTACGTCGCCCGCGCCGAACGCATCCTTCGCGACCGGCTCTCCAACGGGAAGGCCATCCTTGGCTTTGCCGGCTCCCCCTGGACCCTCGCCGCCTACATGATCGAGGGGGGCAGCTCACGCACCTGGTCGCGTGCCATCAGCCTTTTTCGCGAGGATCCCCCGTCCTTTCACCTACTGATGGAAAAACTGGTTGTCGCCCTCATCGACTACCTCAATCTCCAGACCGAGTCCGGCATCGACGCCATCCAGATCTTTGACAGCTGGGCCGCCGCCTGCCCCGCTCCTGATTACTGGGAAATGTCGCTCTCCTGGATCCAGCAGATCGTTCAGGGGCTTCGGTCCGATCTTCCCATCATTCTTTACGCCAAGGGCGTTCCCGAACAGCTGCCTAATATCGCCTGTTCCGGGGTCTCCGCCGTCAGCCTCGACTGGGAGGTCGACCTCCGCACCGCCGCCGATCTTCTCCCGCGCTCCACCGCTGTCCAGGGGAACCTCGACCCCGCCCTCCTCGACGGCGAGGTCGGCCCCGTCCGCGAGGCCACCCGGCGCCTTCTCCGCTCCATGCAGGGGCGGGACGGCTTTATCGTTAACCTCGGACACGGCATCCACCCCACCGCCAAGCTGGAAAACGTCGAAGCCCTCGTTCAAACCGTGACCACTTTCAACCCGCAAACCAGCCCCGCCACTTGAGCAGCCCCGCTCAACAGTCCTTCGACGCGGTCGTCCTCGGTACTGGCCTCACCGGCCTCAGCGCTGCGCACCACCTCCGCCGAGAGGGGGGCTCCTCCCTTCTTATCGAAAAGTCCGGACGCGTCGGAGGAGCCATTCAAACGGTGAATGCAGACGGCTACCGAGTCGAGGCCGGCCCAAACTCCTTCCTCCTCAACGACCCCCGCTGGGAGAAATTCTTCGCCGAACTCGGGCTGGAATCCCAAACTCTTGAGGCCAACCCTGCCGCCCGAAAACGCTACATCGTCCGCCGCGGCCGACCGCTTCCCGTCCCCGCGAACCCCCTCCGTGCCCTCACCTCCCCCCTGTTCTCCAACCGCGGCCTCCTTCGGGCGCTGGCCGATCCGCTTCGCCCCCCCGCCCCCGGCGGCTCCGAGCGCTCACTCGCGGATGTTGTCCGCCATCGCTTCGGCT
>CAYQKH010000059.1:0-15502 GCA_964417945.1 uncultured Opitutales bacterium | reverse complement strand
GAGGAGTCCAGCACCTGAACCCTGAAATTTCTGGCGTATGAAAAAGCAAAGACCCTTTACGATTTCAGCCCTTGCAGCCTTCGGGTTGGGGGTATCCTTTTCATTGCTGGTCGGCTGTGGGAAGAAGGCGGATACGGAAAGGGAGCCGGTTGTTCGTCCGGTTAAATTATATAAGCTGGAGGACCGTGGAATAGAGCGGACCCTGGAATTGCCGGGCCAGGTTTTGGCCAACCGGCAAGCGGTGCTCGGCTTTGAAGTGCCCGGACTGATTCAGGGAATTCAGGTAAGTGCAGGTCAGGCGGTCGAAACCGGCCAAGCACTGGCGAAACTGGATGACCGCGACTACCAGGCGGCCTTGGAGGCGGCGAAAGCGCAATTTGAATTTGCGCAAGCGGAAGCGGAAAGGATGCGTGCACTATTCGAACGGGACGCCACCTCACGGCAGCGTTTGGAGCAGGGAGAGGCCGCGCTGCAGGTATCTCGTGCGCAATTTGAGCGCGCGCAAAAGGCGGTGGAAGATACGACCCTGCAAGCACCTTTTTCGGGTCGGGTGGCGGAAGTCCTGATCGATGACATCGAGACCGTTCAGGCGAAGCAGCCGGTCGTGGTGCTACAGGACTTATCGAAGCTGCGAATCGAGGTGGCCGTTCCTGAAACGTTCAGTGTGCTGGCGAAGCCGGGCATGACTTTGGAGGACCGGACAAGGCTGGTTGTGCCGGAAGTGACGATCACGGTCTACCCGGATCGCCGTTTTCCTGCGCGGGTAACGGAATTTTCAAGTCTTGTGGATCTGGCATCTCGTACTTTTTCTGCAACCTTGCAGTTCGATCCGCCGGAAGACCTCGTGGTTTTACCAGGGATGACGGCGAAGTTGGTTTTTCAAGCACCTGGTCAGAAGCTCGAAACGGGCAAGGGATTCGCGATTCCGAGCCGGGCGGTGTTCTCGGATGCGGAAGGACGGGGGAAAGTTTGGGTTGTGGACCCGGAGAGCTATGTGGCCCGTGCGGTGGAAGTTCGTCTGGGAACATTTGTGGAAGACCGGGTTGAAATTTTTGCAGAGGGGCTCAAGCCGGGAGACCTGATCGCCACGACAGGAATTCGCCAGTTGCGTGAAGGTGTGGTGGTCAAGCCGATGGAAGGGTAAGATCTGTGCTTTCCGTCGTCCGATATTTTATCGAAAACCGCGTCGTCACCCTGGTATTGACCACGGTTCTGATTGGCATGGGAATTCAGTCGTTTCAAAGCATGAGCCGTCTGGAAGATCCAGAGTTTACGATCAAGGATGCGCTGATCGTGACTTCCTACCCTGGGGCAACAGCAGAAGAGGTTGAGCAGGAGGTAACGGATGCGATCGAGCAGGCTGTGCAGAAGCTGGGTCAGGTGGACTCGGTTAGTTCCCGTTCAGAAACGGGGCTTTCGACGGTTACGGTAACGATCCAAGATCGTTTTGATAAAGAGACATTGCCCCAAGTATGGGATGAATTGCGACGCAAGGTTGAGGAAGCGAAGGCGGCTCTGCCGCCTGGAGCGGGAGTTCCCCGGGTGATTGATGATTACGGGGATGTTTACGGAGTCTTTTTTGTCGTTACTGGTGATGAGTTTACGTATGCGGAACTGAAGGAGGTGACCGATACGCTCAAGCGTGAGCTTCTGTTGGTTGAAGATGTGGCGAAAATTGATGTGCTGGGGGAGGCTACGGAAGCGATCCTGATTGAACTGGACCCCGTGCGGCTTGCGCAGTTGGGAGTTCCGGCAGGCCAGATTTTGCAGCTGCTCCAAGACAAAAATATTATCCGCGACGCCGGACGGGTGAGAGTGGGTGAGGAATATCTTGTCCTGGACCCGACCGGAGCGACGGACTCGGTCGAGGATATGCGCCGACTGCGTCTGAGCATTGGGAAAAAGCAGTTTTTCCTGGGAGAGATAGCGAAAATTCGACGCGGATATAAGGATCCGATGTCGACAATTGTGCGATATAACGGGCAACGGGGAATCGCGATAGGGATCTCGACAGCGTCGGGTGGGAATGTAGTCCGGATGGGAGCGGCCTTGCAGGAGCGAATGGAAGAGTTGATCACGGAGATTCCCCTAGGAATAGAATTCGGGGTGGTTTCGGTGCAATCAGAAGCGGTGACGCAGGCGGTGGGGAACTTTCTGATGAGTCTAGTCCAGGCGGTGGCGATCGTGATCCTTACGCTGCTCCTGTTCATGGGACTGCGGAGCGGGTTATTGATTGGCTTTGTCCTAGTGGTGACGATCCTGGGCTCCTTTATCTTTCTGAAGCCGATGGAGGTGGCGCTGGAGCGGATCTCGCTCGGCGCCCTGATCATATCGCTGGGAATGCTGGTGGACAACGCCATCGTGGTGGTGGATGGGATGCTGGTTCGAATTCAAAAGGGCCAGGACTCGAAAAAAGCGGCCTTGGATGTCGTCAGTAAAACAGCGATCCCGCTGCTGGGTGCGACCGCGATCGCGGTTCTTGCTTTCGCGGCAATCGGAACCTCTGAGGACAGCGCGGGTGAGTTTTGCCGCTCGCTCTACCAAGTGATTCTGGTTTCGCTTTCGCTAAGTTGGGTGACGGCGATGACGATCACTCCGTTGCTGGGAATCCTTATCTTGAAGCCAGCAGCTCCGGGAGGTTCGGACGGGGAAAACGATCCCTATGACACGGCGTTCTATCGTTTTTACCGGAAGATATTGGAAGGATGTTTGCGGTTTCGCTGGATTACGATGGGGGTCGTCCTCATGCTCTTTTTGGCATCACTCTGGGGGTTTGGTTCTATCAAAAATGCCTTTTTCCCCCCCTCGACACGTCCTCAATTTCAAGTCGATCTCTGGCTACCCCAAGGGACTCATATTGAGGTGACGAGCAGCCTGGCAAAGGAAGTGGAGAGAAAGCTGATCGAAGAAGAGGGTGTGACGGGAGTGACCACTTTTGTTGGGCGGGGTGGGCTTCGATTCCTTCTGACTTATAGTTCAGAAAGGCCGAATTCGGCCTATGCCCAATTTTTGGTGGACGTAGAGGATTCGCGCACCATCGACGAGCTCGTGCGGAAGATTGACGAGACCTATTCACAGGGATTCCCGCGTGCGCAAATTTTCGGCTACAAATTTGAATTGGGACCGGGTTCGAAAGGGAAGATTGAACCCCGTTTTCTTGGGGAAGATCCGAAAATCCTACGGCAACTTGGCGAGGAAGCGGTGGCGATTCTGGAGAAGGATGCGGATGTCAAAGCAATCACGCAGAAATGGCGGGAGCGGGTGAAGGTTTTACGGCCGCAAATCCTTGAGGAGCAGGCCAGCCTACTGGGCATAACCCGGGAGGATATTGGGGCGGTTTTCCAGCAGGGCTTTCAGGGAAGGACGGTCGGGGTTTTTCGCGACGGGGATTTGCTGCTTCCACTGATTGTTCAAGATCCGGCCCCGGGGAACGAAAACGTCGGCAATCTTTACAATTTGAATATCTGGAGTCCGGTGGCGCGGCGGAATGTTTCGCTCAGTCAATTGGTCGTGTCGGTGGAAACAGAATTTCGCGACGACATCATAATTCGGGAGGATCGGAGGCGATTGTATTCGGTGTTTGCGGACCCGATCAATGGAACGGCCAGTGAGGTATTGGAGCGGATTGCTCCGGAATTCGCAGAGCTGGAAATTCCGGCCGGTTACACTTTCGAGTGGGGTGGCGAATATAAGAGCTCAAAGGAAGCCAACGAGTCTCTGTCGAAGTCTCTGCCGCTTTTTCTGGGGATCATGATTCTGGTAACGATCCTCCTATTCAACTCTCTGCGGCAGACGCTTGTGATCTGGTTATGCGTGCCTCTTATTCTTATTGGGGTGGCCACGGGTTTATTACTGTTCGACCAGCCGTTTAATTTCATGGCCATCCTCGGTTTTCTGAGTCTTGTGGGGATGCTGATCAAGAATGCGATTGTTCTGGTGGATGAAATCAATGCGCAAGAATCGACGGGTCAAACGGCAAAGGAGGCGATCCTGAATTCGGGCGTCAGCCGCCTGCGGCCGGTGGCGATGGCGGCTTCCACGACGGCTCTGGGGATGTTACCGCTTTTCGCGGACGCCTTCTTCGTCGCGATGGCGATCACGATCATCTTTGGTCTGGTGATTGGATCTGTTTTGACGATGCTCGTATTGCCGGTGATTTATTCGATTATTTTTGGAGTAACCGTTAAGTCGGAATGAGTTTTCGGAGCCGATCCCCCTTCTTTCGTTTGCTTTTTATTTTGGCCGCTTTGTCGTCGACTCTGGCGGAAGCTGCATCCTCTTTGAATGATACGATGAATACGCTATTGGAACCTGACGCCCGTTTGAACCTTGTCTGGGAGAACCGGGGTGAAAGTTGGAAAGCCCGCCATGAGGCCATTATTGAGCGGAACCGGCAGGGGGCGGTGGACCTGATCTTTCTCGGTGACTCCATCACCCACAGCTGGGAGCCGCCCGGAGAAGGCGGACCCATCTGGACCGCCCATTACGAACCGCTGAATTCGGTGAATATGGGTTTCGGAGGAGACCGGATTCAGCATCTGCTCTGGCGCCTGGAAAACGGAGAAGTGGAGGGGATCTCACCCAAGGTGGCAGTAGTGATGATCGGGACGAACAATTCTCAAGCGAATACGGTGGAAGAAATCGCCGAAGGCGTGGGGGAGGTCTGCCGACAGTTGCGTGAACGTCTTCCGGATACAAAGGTGCTCCTTCTGGCGATCTTTCCCCGGGTCAGCGAAAATCCGATTGCAGGAGCGACAGTGGCTTTGGCAAACGCGAGGATCGCCGCCCTCGACGACGGGGAATGGATCCATTACCTGGATATTGGCGACGCCTTCCGCGAGCCGGGCGGGTGGCTGCGAAAAGACTTGTTTCCAGATGGGTTACACCCCAATGCGGAAGGATATGCGATCTGGCATGAAGCGATGCGGAAAAGCCTCTCGATATTGCTCGGACGGGAGATTCCGGCCTGGCCGCTGCAAGAGGAAGGCTGAGCCTTCCCTATTATAAGCCCAGCCCTCAGAGATAAGGCCAACCCAGACTTGTTTCCCTATTCTTCGACGGAGGAAGGATAAGCCTTGGAGTCGGGTCGAGGGCGTCTTCCGATGAAGGACTCGAGGGGCACCTCGGGATGGTGGCAACGAGGCAGAACGAGTTCGGGGTTATGGCACGAGGGCCAGCGCAGGTTGCAGCCCATCGTAAAGACGACGGTGGGGGTGTCCGTCGTGAGGAAGGCGGAAAGCGGAAGAGAGGAATTCCCTCGCGTGAAAAGGGATGAGCATAACAATACGGGAAACTGTTTAAAATACGATCCCTCCAACCGACCCCGATATGAAGACACGCCTCCTTTTACTTGGAACCGGAACCCCGGCCCCACTGAGCCACCGCGGGGGGTCCAGCACTTTACTGGAAACGGGAGGCAAGCGCATCGTGGTGGACTGCGGACCCGCTAGTGTACGCCGTTTGTTGGAAGCAGGAATCCCGCTGCCCTCGATCGATACCCTCCTTTTGACGCACTTGCACTACGATCACTGCGTGGATTATCCCTATCTGGTGCTGACCCGTTGGGATCAGGGGATAGGAAAAATAGGCGAATTGCCGGTGATCGGACCTGCCCCGTTAAAGCAGATGACGGAAAAACTATTCGCGGAGGATGGAGCGTTTGGTCCGGACCTGATTGCGCGCTGTGAGCACCCGGGCAGCCATTTTGTCTACGAGGCCCGGGGTGGGGTACTTCCCCGCAAACGCCCCTACCCGGTCGTGACGGAAGTGGAACACGGAAGTGAGATCGAGGGCGAGGGCTGGAAATTGACCGTGGCGGAGGTGGTGCATGTCCAGCCGCAGTTGCGCTGCCTGGCATACCGGATCGATACGGATGCGGGGGAGAGCATCGTTTTCGGCGGGGATACCGCTCCCGTGAAACGTTTAACCGATCTTGCGAGGGGAGCGGACGTGCTGCTGCACATGTGCCATTTTGTAAACGGGGAAGAGACGGACGAGCGGATCACCGGCTGCTGTTCCGGGCACCTCGATGCGGCACGGACGGCGAAGGAGGCGGGGGCGAAAACCCTGGTGTTGATTCACCTTACGGAACAGCTGGAAATCCCCGGGCTGACGGAGCGGGTTCTGAGTGAGGTCGGGGATGTTTTCGACGGGCAGGTCATCCTCGGGCAGGATCTTCTGGAGGTTCCGTTGGGGACGATTAAAGTGGAAAAAGTCCGTTAAGGAACGAGCGATGCGTGTGGCGTTTGATGTCGAGGTTCCGATGCGGGACGGGGTTATCCTGAGAGGGAACCTCTGGTGTCCTGAAGGCGAGGAACCGGTTCCGGCGATTCTCGTGCGCACGCCATACAAGAAAAAGACCGGGGGATATGAGCGCTTTATCGCGGCAGGCTACGCGGTTCTGGCCCAGGATTCGCGTGGACGGTTTGCCTCGGAGGGGGACTTCATTCCTTACACGGAACGGGAAACGCGGGAAGGGGAGGACGGCTACGACACGGTGGAATGGATGGCGAAGCAGCCATGGTGCAACGGGAAAATCGGGGGTTGGGGAGCTTCCTACGAAGCCTGGATGTTGTGGAAATTGGCGGCGCTGCGGCCACCCCACCTTGTGGCGATGAATGCCTTCACGATCCCGATTGAGTTAACGGAGGTGGACTGGCCGGGGGTCTTCCGAACGGGGCGGCGAATCAAGTGGTGGTTGACCTCGATGGCACCAGAGGAGCGTCGACGCCACGGCTATCCGCCGCCGCATACGAAGGAGGAGGCCCTGGAGGAGTGGGCGAAGGAGGGAGAGGAGCACTGGCTAAGGTTTTTGCCGTGGAAGGATTTTCCCCGAATGTTACCTTCGCCTTACCGGGAGTATTGTGAAAGCTGGCTGGCGGAGCCGAACCGACGGCCCTGGGGGTTCGAGGAGATCCACCGGGAGGTGGACGTTCCCAACCTGGATTTCAGTGGCTGGTATGACCACTGCAATGGCAGCATTCGTCACCTTCCGCTGATGCAGGTGAACGGGCGAACGGAAGCCGCCCGCAAGCAGACGAAGCTGGTCATCGGCCCGTGGAACCATCCGCAGTTGGGGGAGCGGGAAATTTTTGGAATCGATTTCGGGGGTGAGGCCGAATTCGACAAGATCGGGAAGGGGATCCGTTGGTTTGATTTCTGGCTGAAGGGCGAAGAAAATGGAATCCTTGAAGAGCCACCCGTCCAGTATTTCGTGATGGGACGGGAATCCGATTGCTGGGAGCGGGCAGAGAGCTGGCCGCCGGAAGAGGTTGAAGAGCGAGTATGGGAGTTGGGGGTCGGGGGTCGGTTGTGGGTGGAGGGTGCTCTGCGCTCGGCTGCCGCCTCTGGAGAGGGGGAGGGGGATGGAGAGGGCGAGATGGATGGAGAGGGGGAGGGTTGGAAGGA
The DNA here is from genome assembly GCA_964417945.1 of uncultured Opitutales bacterium. Taxonomy (GTDB): domain Bacteria; phylum Verrucomicrobiota; class Verrucomicrobiia; order Opitutales; family JABSRG01; genus CAYQKH01. The sequence continues at coordinate 8,095 of CAYQKH010000059.1, read as the reverse complement.
TCCGGATCAGGCGGAAGATTTTTTTGGGGATACCTACGTTTCGGATCCGTATGATCCGATTCCAACGTTATGGGGGGAGAAGTGGTTTGCGGGTCCTTCGGACCGACGGGTGCTGGAGGGCCGGGAAGACCTCTTGAGGTATCGATCGGAACCGATGGTGGATCCGGTGGAGATCTCGGGAAACCCGGAGGCGGTTCTCTGGGTGTCCTCGACGGCGCGGGACGCCGATTTTTTCGTGCGGTTGGTGGACGAGTTTCCGGACGGTGGACCGGCGCTGGAAGTCTGTTACGGAATGGTGCGGCTGCGGCACCGGAATACGATCGACCGGGAGGAGTTCGTCGAGCCAAACACGGTCGTAAAGCTGAGGATCCCGTTTGGACCGACGGCCGTTCGTTTCAGGAGGGGGCACCGGATCCGGCTTGAGATCTGCTCTTCGGACTTTCCGAACTACGACCGAAACCACCAGACGGGTGGGGACGACCTTTCCGAGGTTGATTTCCAAGTAGCGGAGCAGACAATACATTTGGGGGGCGGGTGGCGGTCTCGGCTCATCTTGCCGGTGAGGAAAGGGTGATGCCGTTCCTCAAAAGGCTGCAGGGAAGTTTTTAGCAGATGAAATGGCAGGTGAGAAGATGAGGGGAAGGATCGCGCAAGCGCGACCTCTACCGGAGTTTTGGAGACGAGGGCGTGAATGTGGGTTGAAAGGGGAAGATCCGGCGTCCGGATTTCCGAGCGGAGGCGAGTCCGAGCACACCGCAAGGCGTGGATAACCATGAGGAGGATCACGAATGAGGAATAGATATGAAGGGCTGGTCATCGGCGGGGGGGTCATGGGCCGATGCGCGCTTTACCATCTCCAGCGGATGGGATTGAAGCGGGTGGCACTGGTCGAGCAATTCGAGGACGGCCATAATCGGGGGAGCTCCCATTCCTTTTCCCGGGTGACACGGTCGGCTTACGCGGACGCGGGATTCGTCCGGTTGATGGATGTCGCGCATGGGGAGGAGTGGCCCCGTCTTGAGCGGGATTCCGGGGAGCAGCTCATCCATCCGAACGACGGCTGCTTTTTCGGGGCGTCAAGGAGTGGATTCGAAAGCTACGTGGAGGCGATAAAAGGAAGCGAGGTGGACTGCGAAATACTGGATATGGAAGAAGGCCGCAGGCGTTTCCCGATGTTTCGGTTCGGGGATGCGGGGGTGGTGCTCCACGATCACACGGCCGGGGTCGTGGCGGCAGAGCGAACGATGAGGGCCTTGCGGCGGATCGTTGAAGGTAAGGAAGCCGATTGGCTCAACGGACTGCGAGTTACGGGACTTGAGCCGACCGCGGGCGGGATTCGGGTAACGGGGAGACGAGCGGGGGAGCGAGTCGAACTGAAATCGGAGCGGGTGGTGATCACGGCGGGGCCGTGGGCACGGATGCTGGTTCCTGAACTGAGAGGTCGGGTGGAAACCGCTCTTCAGACGGTGGGCTACTTCGAGCTGGAAGGAAGGCCGGAAGATTTCGGGATTGGGAGCTGGCCGGTCTGGGCGAAGCTGGCGATGCGGGATGGGCGGAAGTTTTACGGATTGCCCAGTTTTGGCCGACCGGGGATCAAGATCGCGCGCCACGTCGTCTCGGGGACGGACGACGACCCGGACGAGGCGTTGGAGGAACTGGATGATGGGAAGATTACGGAGTTGCGTGAATTCCTGGAGGAGGAGTTCACGGTTCCGGTCTCGCGGTTCCTCGGGGGAGAGCATTGTTTTTACACCAACACCCACAATGAAGATTACGTCGTCGATCAACACCCGGAGATGAAGGGTGTGGTCGTGGGAGCGGGTTTCACGGGGCATGGGTTCAAGCTGGCCCCGGTGGTGGGTAGAGCACTTGCAGAGCTGGTGATGGAAGGCAAGACGGGAATGCCGGCGTTTGAGAGGATGCGGGAGCGATTCAAGATTGCCTAGCGGATGAAGCGGTGTCTTCAGCGGCCCCGTTGTTCTTCGCTTCCTCGACGGATTCGACAGGCTCACCGCGGACGGATTCGACAGGCTCACCGTGGACGGGGTTGAGAGGCTTTTCGTTGAGGCGGTTTTTGTTACGGGTAGGAGGAGGCGCGCTTGGCGAGCATCCGCCTTCATTCAATTACGGCGTGACAAGAGCGGCCCTACAGGGTGGGGTTGCGGTAGAGAAGGTGGTCGCGGTAGGTGGCGGGATGGTCACGGCGGAGCCGACGGATTTTGGTGGCGAGGGGCTTGAACCAGGAGGGAAGTGGGGGATCGCCGCATTCGGCGGCGAGGGTGTTCATATAGAGGAATTGGTCGTCCTCCATTTTGTGGAAGTTCCTTCTTTTTGGACGGTTTGCGCGCATGCGTTGTTCATGTCGGCGGCAGGTGCGGAGCATCGCCACGGTGGGCGGCAGTGCGAACTGGCCGGCGAGGAGGCGGGTAAACCACCTGGCCTGCAATTCGAAAAGGGGGAAGGGGATAATGGCGTAGGGGAGGCCGAGAAAGGCGAGGCTCGGGTGATGCGGAGGGATCAACTCCCGGTAGAGCGGGTGGACCCAGTTGTCCTCGATGCGCACAATGCCGGGGGGGAGGAAGGGGAAATGATAATGGTAGCCGGTGCAGAAGAGAAAGGTATCGAGATTTTCGATACCGGAGCCGTCCGCGAGCCGGACTCCGTCGGAGGTAAAGCGTTCCGGTGCGGGGCGGGGGATAACGTTGGGCGCGAGGTCGAGGTCCGGTGGGTTTTCGGCAAGCCAGAAGACGGTGTCGGCAACGCCGGAAAGCTCGACGGCGAGGTCGAGGGCGGAGGCGGCAGCGCCGAGAAGAGCGATCCGTTGGTTTGCGAACGGTTCGGGAACGCGGTAATTATGGCTATGGAGGAGGAAGCCGGTAAAGTTGTCCATGCCGGGGAGGGCGGGAATCCGAGCCTTCGCAAAGTGTCCATTTGCCACGATGACGGCGTCAAACTCCTCGGACTCGCCGGATTGGATTTCGAGGGACCAGCGCTGTCCGTCGAGCGGACGGATTTGGGAGACGGGGGAGTGGTAGCGGATATGGGGGTGCAGGTCGAAGTGACGGGCAAAGTCCTCGAGGTAGCGACGGACTTCGGTATGGTGGAAAAACTGCGGCTCGGATCCGGCACCCGGGAAAGGGAAATCCCGGAACGCCATAAGATCCTTGGGCAAATTGGTCCGGAGAGAACGGTAGAGCGAGGCATGGCTCTGTCTGGAAGGGTGGCGACCGAGAGGGTCGTCCTCGGGTTCAGGGTTGTAGACCCAAACGCCCCCGCACACCCCGGCTTTTTCGAAAACGCGGACCTGCAGGCCCTGCCGCAGGGCCTCGCGGGCGGCAACGAGTCCGGCGGCGCCGGCACCGATGATCCCGAGGCGTTTCTTTTTGGGGTTGGGCATGACGAGAAGCTCGGTAGAGAGGTTATGAAGTGCAAACGGAAAGCAACTTTACCGGGTTGCCCAGCGCATTAGAATGTCGGAGACTTTAAAGCGTGAGTGAGCGAAGGCAGCCGGATTTTGACCGCGACAAACGCGATCTCGAACTGGCCCGGACCGTTCAGGAGCGGATGCATCCGGCACGTTTACCGGAATTTAAGGGGTACAGCCTGTTTGCGGAGACGACCCCGGTGACCTGGGGGAATGGCGACTTTTACGATGTCCTGCCGGTGGCTCCTCGGCAGGCGGAGGCGGGTTATGTGCTGACGATGGACCGAAGCCCGGAGCAGGCGGTGCTGGTGGTGGGAGATGCGACGGGGCACGGGGTGGCCTCGGCGCTCCTCGCGACGAATTTACGGGCGATGCTGCGGATGGCGATCCGGACGGGGATTTACCACCGAGTACTGGTGCGGAGTTTGAATGAGCAGCTGAACGAAGAATTGTTGCCGGAGCATTTCGTCACGATGTGGATGGGACGGCTTCATGTCGTAAAGCATTCGATCCGTTTTCTGAGCATGGGCCAGGCCCCTTATTTTTTCTATGAAGCCGCGGCGGGCCGTTGTCGTTCCGGTAAGGCCCACCTGCCCCCGCTGGGGACCGTCGACTCACTGGATGACTATGAACCGGAAGTCTTCACTTTCTCGGAAGGGGATATGCTGATCCTGCCAACGGACGGGTATATAGAAAGTTCCGGAGCGGGGCAGGAGATCTATGGAGCGGACCGGTTCAAGAGCTGTGTCGAAGCGCACGCGGGTAAGCCGCTTCCCGCACTTCACAAAGTGCTTAAAGAGGATATCGAGGCCTATACAGGTCAGGGGTGCCCTTTGGATGACCGCACGATCTTGATGCTCCGGCGGGAGGGTTTGCTGAAGAACGGCATCCCTTAAAGAGAGCCATCTGGCGCATGTGCCTTGAAGGTAAGGTGGGGGGGTCTCCGATCCATTGATCGATTTTGAGGAGGGATTCAAGTGGACGGAGCAAGACATCCTGACGGGGGTGCCAGAACCCGGCAGGTTCCCGAGGAGTGCCGTTCGGGATCCGGTAATCCCGGGCCCCTAGTTAGGTATTATTGCGAAGCCCGACAAAGAGCCCCGGAGCGATACTGACCTGCCGGCAGGATTCGATAAAGGATTGGACCAGATCGGCCAGAAGCAGGCAAGGGTTGCCAAGTTTGGGCAAAGCGTCATCCCTTAAGGCAACGATTATGGATACCTGGACGTTCTGGTTGCCGATCCTGCTGCTTTTTCTGAGCGCCTTTCTTGCGGCGATCCTGCGGTTGCGGGCGAAGGATATCTGCCTGAAGCAGTTCAACCGGCATTTCTGCCTGATGAAAACGGCGAACAATCGCTGGCTGTGGGGGGACCTGCGGGTTTTTCCGGACGCGCTGGAGCTGCGTTACCGGCAAAAGGTGGCCTATACGGAAACGCACGACAAGGCGAGCTACCTGCTGTATTCGAACGACATCGGGCAGCTTCAATTTATCGCGCGACCGTCACCAAAAGAGGGGACGCCGGAGTATGAGAGCTGGCGAAAGGAATTGGAGGCGATCAACAATCCGAGTTTCGTGCGGGTGGTGGGGCGCCGGATCCGCAACCTTTTTAATTTGTTACGTGACGCTTTCAGCCAGACCCTGAGCGCGGTGATCGGTGTGCTGACCCGGCAACAGCGGATTCAGAAGGTGAGCGGGGGAGCGGCGGAAAAGCGATTTAATGAAATGGGCCAGAGTGTATTGGGGACGGTCCCGAACGCCTACGAACATGTCCTCGAGTATTACCTTGGAAAATTTGTCGTCTGTGAATCGATGCGAGATGGGAAATTACTCGAAGAGAACGGTATCCTCCAGGATTACAGCGGAAAGTATTTATTGATCCGTGGGGTTGAATTGGTGGACGCCTTCCCCGCCGGCGCTTTCGGGTGCGAGGTTTCCCGACTGAAGGTGGACCTGATCCTTCCGCGGAGCTCGAGTCTGGTCCGGCACCTCTCTGAAGTGCGGAATTCCGGCGGCGCGGCGGATCCCCGCAAGGAGGGGTAAGTCTATTTGCAGAACTAATCTAGAGAAAACAAAAAATTAGTTTGTCTAATCTTTGGAGTGGGAGCAAAAATAAACCATAAGACACGCGCTTTGGTTTTGATGAGAAGCGAGAAGCGGTGTAATTCAGAAGCAAAAACAACAATTTGGCAGGAAAGGAAGGCCCCCAATGGCAGTAAAAGTAATCATCTTACGGAATGTGACGCCTGAGGCAGCCCATGCCATCACCCCGTTGTTGCTCGAGTTACGGAGCCATGCGTTGAAGCAGCCCGGTTATATTTCCGGGGAGACCCTAATCCGGGTGGATGATCCGAAGGAGCACCTGGTGATCAGCACGTGGAGTTCGCTGGAGCATTGGAACGACTGGTTAAGTAACCCCGAGCGGGCAGAGGTCCAGAGCCGGGTGGACGCGTTATTGGGGACGGAGACCTTTTTTCAAGTGTATTATCAGAGTTACTGAGAGCTTTCATGAACGACGACGCATCGACTCAAGGAAATGAAACGGAATCGGCAAAACGCTTGGCACAACTGGTTGAATTGCGAGAGCAGGCGCGACTGGGAGGGGGCGAAGACCGGATAACGAAGCAACATGAGGCGGGCAAGATGACGGCCCGTGAACGCCTGGACTATTTACTCGACGAGGACAGCTTCGAAGAGTTCGACATGTTCAAGACGCACCGTTGCACGGACTTCGGGATGGAGAAGAAGCAATACCCGGGCGACGGGGTGATCACGGGGTATGGAACGATCGAAGGTCGGTTGGTATATGTTTTCTCGCAGGATTTCACGGTTCTGGGGGGGAGTTTGTCCGAGACCTATGCGGAAAAGATCTGCAAGATCATGGACATGGCGGTGCGAAATGGCGCGCCGTTGATCGGGTTAAATGATTCGGGCGGGGCGCGGATCCAGGAGGGGATTGAGAGCCTGGCCGGCTATACGGAAATCTTCCAGCGGAACGTGGACGCCTCGGGGGTGATCCCGCAAATCTCTTGCATCATGGGCCCATGCGCGGGTGGTGCGGTCTATTCACCGGCATTGACGGATTTCGTCCTGATGGTAGAGCAGACGAGCTACATGTTCCTGACGGGTCCGAAGGTGGTGAAGGCGGTGACGCACGAGGAGGTGGATACGGAATCCCTTGGTGGTGCGAGCATCCACACAACGCGCAGCGGGGTGGCCCACTTGTCTTATCCGACAGAGGAGGAGACGCTGGACGCGGTGCGGGATTTACTTTCCTTCCTGCCGCAGAATAACCTTGGTTCGCCCGATCTGGTGGAAACGGAAGACCCGGCTGATCGCACATCGGAGTACCTGGATGAGATCGTCCCGGAGAGTTCGAACGAAGCCTACGACATGAAGCAGGTGATTGCGGAAACGGTGGACGACGGCGTCTTTTTCGAGATCCAGCCAAAGTACGCCAAAAATATCATCGTGGGATACGCCCGCTATGGTGGAAAGGCGGTCGGGATCATCGCGAACAACCCGATGCACCTGGCGGGGACGCTGGACAACGATTCTTCGATCAAGGGGGCCCGGTTTGTTCGCTGTTGTGACGCCTTCAATATTCCGTTGGTGGTATTCGAGGATGTGCCGGGATTCCTGCCTGGGACGGCTCAGGAATATGGCGGGATCATCCGGAACGGTGCGAAGCTGTTATTTGCCTTCGCCCAGGCCACGGTGCCGAAGATTACGATCATCACCCGCAAGGCTTATGGAGGGGCCTATTGCGTGATGAACTCAAAGCACCTCGGTGGGGATATCAACTACGCCTGGCCGACGGCGGAGGTCGCGGTGATGGGCGCGAAGGGGGCGACGGAAATTCTCTTTGCGCGCGAAATCCGGGGCGCTTCGACGCCGGAAGAAGCGAAAGCGAAGCTTGCGGAGCGCGAAAAAGAATATGCGGATAACTTTACAAACCCGTATGTTGCGGCACGGCGGGGATATGTGGACGACATCATCCGTCCGCACAACACCCGATTCCGGATCATCAAATCGCTGATCATGCTGGAGAACAAGCAGGCGCGGAAACCTGCCCGAAAACACAGCAACCTACCCTTATAGGAGGCCGGGACGATGCAAATCCGATTAGATCCGAGCAGCATCCCGGAAAACCAGGCCTTGCAGATTACGTTGATGGGAATGGGCGTGGTTTTCACCGGGCTGATTCTAGTGAGTTTGTTCATCCTTTTTCTTCCGCGCATGCTGGAGCTATTGGACAAGCTCCTGAAACGGGAGGCGGTGGTGGAGGACGCAGTATCCGAAGAAGAGGAAGACCTGGAGCGGGAGGCGGAAATTCGTGCGGCGATCGCGATGGTCCTGGAGCACGCCTTAACGCCGGACGACGGCAGTTCGGTGCAACGGATCACGATCCGGCGCAAACCGGCAGATTCGATCTGGCGTGAAGTTAGTCAGATGTGGTCTCTCTCTACCCAACCCCCCTTTTAAGCCATGGCGACGACAAAAGAATACCATCTTACGGTTAACGGGCATGCCTATGTGGTGACCCTGAAGTCCATATCCGGCGAGCGCGCGGAAATGGAGGTCGACGGTGAAACGTATGCCGTCGATATCCAAAGTGTTCACCAAAAGGGCAGCCCGAAGCGGCGTGCGCTACGCGCCTCCAGCCAGGTTGC
>CAYQKH010000058.1:0-15690 GCA_964417945.1 uncultured Opitutales bacterium | reverse complement strand
GTTTTCTCCGCCGATTCCGACATTGCCGACCCGGACTTCCCGGGTCCACTGGCGGACGGTTCGAGCTCGGGAGTGGCAGTAGGGCAACATCAGAACAGGATCCGTCTATTCTTCATTTGTGGGCGGGGTCGGATCCCCGCTCGATTGCGGTTCGCTGGAATCGGCGGCGGGAACTGTTTCGGGCCTATCGGGGATGAGCCGGTCCCGGAGCCGGCCGAAATCGAAAAAGGTGACATAAAGCATAAAGGAAAAGAGGAGGATGACGAAAATGGCCTGGGTCCCTTCCAGGAAGCGTGCGGGAAGGGGTTTGCCGCGGATCCGGGCAATGGTGGCGAAGGCCATGTGTCCGCCGTCGAGGACGGGGATGGGGAGGAGATTGAGGATGGCGAGGTTGATATTGATGAAGACGAGGAACCAGACGAGTTCCTTGAACCCGAGGCTGGCGGCCATTTGGAGGTTGTCGATGATTCCGACGGGGCCGCTCATGTTCCGAACCTTGACATCGGAGCTTGGGGTAACGAGCGCGCGGAGGGTCAGGTAGAACATCTCCATTTTCTCGACGAACTGTTTGAAGGGGTTGGGGTAGATGGTCTCCGCCTTCTGAAATAAATGGGCGCTCATGAGGAGGCCGACAGGCTCACCGGACTTCGAAGTCTGGATCTCGGGGGTATGGGTGAGTTTGAGCGTTTCCTCCCCGCGCAAGATCTCGAAGGTGATAGGTTTCTCCTGACGATCGATGGCGTAGCGCACGAGGTCGCGGTAGCTGTAGAGGGTCTGACCGTCGTAGCGGAGGATGCGATCGCTTTCGCGGAAGCCGGCGGCAGCGAGGGAGCCCTCTGTCTCGAGGGGGCCGACCTCAATTTGATCCATGAGGCCGATGCCGACAAGACGCCGATCCTCCTTGGTGACAAGCTCAGGATGCAAGGTGACATCGAAGGTGCGATCGCCCCGTTCGACGTTAAAAATGGTGAGGGGACGCCCGTCGGGGTCACGCCGGAGGCCGGTAACAATCCGGTAGGTCATATCCTGCCAGTCTTCAACCTTGACCCCGTCCACGGCGAGAATGCGATCACCGGGCTGCAGCCCGGCCCGATGGGCGGGGGCTTCGACATCGGGTTTACCGAAAGCGGAAAGATCCCGGGAGACCGTTCCGATACGGGTATCGAGCATGGCAGAGGCCACGTCCTGACCGGCAAGCCAGAGGAAGGTGGCGAGGAGGAAGGCAAGAATAAGGTTGAAGACGGAGCCCATGACGAGCGCGAGCATCTTACTGACATAAGAGACGGGGGGGAGTTGTCGAGCCTGGTGAACCTCTTCGAGAGTACCATCGGCCCCTTCAAGGCGACCCATATCTGCAAGTTGGGGGAGGGCCACATAGCCACCAAACGGGAGCCAGGAGATCCGGTATTCGACCCCGTCTTTCCCCTTCCAGCGGGCAATAGGGGGACCAAAGCCGATGGAGAAACGCTCGACCTGCATGCCGCGGGAACGCGCCGCGAGAAAGTGCCCTAGCTCGTGGATAAAAATTGAAAGCCCGAGGAAAAATACCGCAACAACAAGGAACCAAGTTCCGGAAAAAAATGCTACTAGGTCGGATTCGTTCATGAAATAGAATTTAACTGGCGGATCGCCAAGCCGCGAGCTTCCCGATCTGCCTCAATGACACTGTCAAAGTTAGAAAAATTACTAATGGAGGCGCATTCGAGGGTTTTGTCAATGACCCGAGCAATGCCGGTAAAAGGGATTTTTCCTTGGAGAAAGGCGGCCCCAGCGACCTCATTGGCGGCATTGAAGACGCAGGGCGCGGATCCGCCGGAATGCAGGCTTTCGAAGGCAAGGCGGAGACAGGGGAAGCGTTGGAGGTCGGGAGGCTCGAAATCGAGGGAAAAAGCAGAGGAAAAGTCGAGGGAGGAGTCCACGCCGGGAAGCCGCTCGGGATGGAAGAAACAGTATTGGAGGGGGAAGGTCATGCTTGGGGGGCTCATCTGCGCAATGATGGAGCCATCGCGGTAGCGGACCATGCTGTGAACAATGCTTTGCGGGTGGACCACAACATCAAGGATAGCGGGCGACGCATCGAAAAGCCAGCGGGCTTCGATCAGCTCGAGGCCCTTATTGGCCATCGTCGCGCTATCCAGCGACACCTTTGGTCCCATATCCCAATTGGGATGCCGGAGGGCCTGCTCGGCGGTGACCTCCCGCATTTCGCGGAGGGACTTTTCACGAAAGGGTCCACCGGAAGCGGTGAGGATGAGCTTGTCGGCCTTCCGGAGGTTCCCGAGATCGCCGTAAAGGCATTGGAAAAGGGCATTGTGCTCGGAGTCAGCAGGAAGGATTTGCACGCCCTTTTGCCGGGCCAGCCGCATGACCCACTCGCCGGCCATGACGAGCACTTCCTTGTTGGCGAGGACGACGGTATTCCCGGCTTCGATAGCAGCGAGGACGGGGTTGAGCCCGGAGACGCCGACGAGGGCGACAAGGACGAGATCGGCGTCCGGCAGGGCAGCGAGACGACAGACTGCATCCTCTCCGGACTCAAGGACGGTTTCGGCGGGGAACTCGACCGGTCGGGGATCGTCCTGGATGGCGGATGGGTCGGAAATGGCGGCGTGGGAAACCTTGAAGCGTTCGGCGATATCGGCTAATTCCCGAACCTTACGATTGGCGGAAATTCCGAGAAGCCGGAAACGATCAGCGTGGCGGGAAATCACCTGTAAGGCACTGGAACCAATGGAACCGGTAGCGCCCAGAATAACCACGTTTTTGACCGGTTTCATGAGAAGACGGTTATCTTATAAAGAAGATAAGCAAACGGCCCGGCGAGGATAATGCTATCGGTCAGGTCGAAGACTCCGCCGATCCCAGGGATCGAATTGCCGGAATCCTTGACCTGCGCCTGTCGCTTGAAGGCGGATTCGAGGAGATCGGAGGCGACACCGGAGACGGCGATCGGGATGGCCATGAGGGCGGCATTGAGGTAGGAGAACGAGTCCGGGCTAAAACCAGTGCCGAGGGCCCGGTCGAAGTAGAGCAAGGCGATGCCGACGGCTGCGGCGATCGTTACCCCGCCGATAGCACCCTCCCAGGTTTTTTTGGGGCTGAGCTGGGGAGAAAGCTTGTGGCGGCCGGCGACCCTTCCGACGAGGAGGGCGCCGACATCGTTAAACTTGGCGACGGCGACAACCCAGATGCAGAGAAAGAGCGCGACGGTCGGTCCAAAGCCTTCAAGCTCGCATTTGAGAATAAGCCGAACGAGAAAATGCATCATGAACGGGATGTAGACGATCCCGATGAGGGTGGGCAGGAAGCTGGTGAGATGCTCCTCGGTCTTTTCCGAGCTGACGGCGATGAGGCACTGGATGAGGACGGCAAACACGAAAATATCAGTACCGGCCTCGATGTTGGGGTTTCCGTAAGTGGAAACACCGAAATAGTAGCTGCCGAGAGTAATCGCGAGACCGCTGATCAGCCCGCTGTTCCAATTAGGGCGGTAGCCCATTTTCTGGAACATGTCGTAGAGTTCGAACTGTGTGAAAAATGCGGCTACGGCGATAATCCAAACCGCGCCATGGACGCCGAAAAGAGAGAGGACAACAATGAGGCCGATCCAGAGGAAGAGGGTGCTGAAGATCCGTTTTCTCACGAGCCGGAAAGGGGAGACGTGAGGCCCCCTTGCACCTGCTCCCCGGTTTTGCCGAATCGACGCTCCCGGTTGCGGTAGTGCCGAATCGCATTGCCGAGTTCGTCCGGATCGAACTCGGGCCAGCAGAGGTCCGAAAAATAGAACTCGGAGTAGGCGCTCTGGAGGAGGAGGAAGTTGCTGAGTCGAAATTCTCCGGAGGTGCGGATAAGAAGGTCGGGATCGGGGAGATCAGCAGTGAAAAGGTGAGCCCGAAGGTCCTCGTATGAGAGGGAGTCCGGGTTTTCCACGCCGCTTCGGAGGAGAGATTGGATGGCGTGGACGACCTCTTGGCGGGAGCCGTAATTGAGGGCAAGGGTTAGGGTGTAACGCGGGAAGTGTGCGGTCTGTTTAATGACGCGATCGAGGGCGATGCGGACTTCACGCGGAAGGCGTTCAACGGCTCCGACCACTTGGAAGCGGATCTCATTTTCGATCAGCTCCCGGGAGCGCTGGCTGAGGAATTCCCGGAGGAGGCGCATGAGGAGGTTGACCTCTTCGTGGGGGCGATTCCAGTTTTCCGCGCTAAAGGCATAGAGCGTGAGATAGCGGATGTCATGGGCTTTGGCGGCCTTGACGATTTGGGTGACGTTTTCGACGCCAGCGCGGTGGCCCTGCCGACGTGGCAGGCCCTGGCGTTGCGCCCAGCGACCGTTGCCGTCCATAATAATGGCAACATGCTGAGGATCAGGAGGTTGAACTTTATCAGAATCCGTCATGCGCGCTCGTGAAGAATATCCATGGAGGCGAAGAGTTTAGGGAATCGCTGGTAAGGAAATCAACACGCAATCCGGTGGGGTAACCGTTGACAGGCGAGGGGAGAGGGAAGAGAATAGAAAAATGAGTAAGCAATTGACCCCGGAACAGATCGAGAGCGCTTTGACCGGCTTAAAAGGATGGACCTTTGAGGACGATGCGCTGCGCAAGGATTTTCGATTCGGGAGCTTCACGGAGGCGCTGGCTTTTCTCGTTCAAGTAGGATTCCTGGCGGAAAAACACAACCATCACCCGCAAATTTCAAACGTCTACAATTCGGTGTCGCTGGGACTGCAAACGCACGATGCGGGAGACAAGGTTACGGAAAAAGATGTGGAGTTGGCGCAGGCGATCGACGGATTAAACCCGGCCGGTCTGGTCTGAGCGCAGGACCAAGCCTACCCCTGCATTGCGAATCGGGACAATGGCATCCTATATTGAAGGGATTCTGGAAGACGTGGTAACCCGCAACCCGGGAGAAGACGTGTTTCATCAGGCGGTGGAGGAGGTGGTGGAAACCCTGATGCCGGTCTTGGCACAGCACCCGGAGATCGAAAAGCTAAATATCCTAGGGCGGTTGTGCGAACCAGAGCGACAGGTGTTGTTCCGGGTTCCCTGGGAGGACGACAACCACCAGATCCGCGTCAACCGCGGATTCCGGGTTGAGTTCAACAGCGCCCTCGGCCCCTATAAGGGCGGGCTTCGGTTTCACCCCTCAGTGAATTTAAGCATTATTAAGTTTCTTGGTTTCGAGCAGATTTTTAAAAATGCGCTGACGGGGCTGATGATCGGCGGGGGAAAAGGCGGATCCGATTTCGATCCGAAGGGAAAAAGCGATCCGGAGATCATGCGATTCTGCCACAGCTTCATGATGGAGTTACACCGGCATATTGGGGCCTTCACCGATGTCCCGGCGGGGGATATCGGGGTGGGGAGCCGGGAGATCGGCTTTCTCTTTGGCGCTTACAAGCGGATGGTCAACCGCTATGAGCTTGGAGCGATTACGGGAAAGGGGATTGGTTACGGGGGATCTCTCGGGCGCAAGGAAGCGACGGGCTCCGGGACGGTCTATTTTGCGGATGAGATGTTGCGGGAGGTGGACGACAGCCTCGAGGGAAAGACCTGCGTGGTATCGGGTTCGGGAAACGTCGCGCTCTACGCGATCAAAAAACTTCAGGAGTGCGGGGCGCTAGTGATCGCCTGTTCGGACAGCAAGGGAATGGTCCACGATCCGGAGGGGCTCCAATTCGAGGCCTTGCGCCTGATCAAGGAAATCGAACGGGACCGCTTGGAGCGCTACCCGGAGATCTGCTCGCGCGCGGAATATCACGAAGGGAAAAATGTCTGGTGGGTGAAAGCTGACCTGGCCTTTCCCTGCGCGACGCAAAATGAGCTGGATGAGGAGGGCGCGAAGATTTTGGTGGAGAACGGATGCCAGTTGGTCTGTGAAGGCGCGAACATGCCCTGCACCCGGGAGGCCTTGAAACGCTTCGCCGAAGAGGGAATACGCGTCGGACCGGCGAAAGCAGCGAACGCCGGCGGGGTCGCGGTCTCCGCCCTGGAGATGCAACAGAACGCGGTCTGGACCCAATGGACGTTCCAGAATGTGGATGAGCGCCTCCGGAAAATCATGAATCAGATCCACAAGTCCTGTCTCTATTATGCGAACCGCTACGGGGACCCCGGCAACTACCTCCTGGGTGCGAATACGGGAGGCTTTATTCGGGTGGCGGAAGCGATGAAAGAATTGGGGATCGACTCATGAGCCAAGAAAAAACGTCGAAGCCGCGCGGGCGGTATTTTTCCCCCGAGGCCTTCCGTGCGGAATTTCCGATTTTCGAGCGGAATGGAATAGGCGATCTGGCCTACCTGGACAATGCGGCAACGACGCAGAAGCCCCAGGCCGTCCTGGAGGCGGAGCACTATTTCTACACGCACCAGAATGCGAACATCCACCGCGGGGTCTACCGCCTGAGTATGGAAGCAACGGCGGCCTACGACCGCGCGCGGGAAGCGGCAGCCCGTTTTATCGGGGCGGCGCAGGCGGGTGAGGTGGTCTTTGTCCGGGGGGCGACGGAGGGAATCAACCTGGTCGCACGGTCTTTTGTCCAGCCGCGACTAGCGGCGGAGGATGAGATCCTCCTCACCCTTTCCGAGCACCACGCGAACTTTGTTCCCTGGCAGATGGTAGCGGAGGAGACAGGAGCGCGTCTGCGGGTGATCCCGCTCTTGGAGGACCAGACACTGGACCTGGATACGGCGTGTGAGGCGATGACGGAGCGCACGAAAATCCTTGCGCTGGTCCACGCTTCGAATTCGACGGGGGCGGTCTTTCCAGCGAGGGAGCTAATCGATTCGGCCCATGAGCGCGGAATACCGGTGCTGGTGGACGCCTGCCAGAGCGCAGCGCACGGGATGGCGGACGTGGGCAAGCTGGATTGCGATTTCCTGGTCTTCTCCGGACACAAGGTGTTTGGTCCGACGGGCATCGGGGTGCTTTACGGAAAACACAAACACCTTGAAGGGATGCGTCCCTACCAGGGTGGCGGAGACATGATCGAACGGGTGCGTTTGGAAGGCACGACATTCGCACCTCCGCCACAACGGTTCGAGGCGGGCACGCCGAACATTGCGGGAGCAGTCGGCCTCGCCGCGGCCCTTGAATTCAGCCGGAGCTGGAGTCGGATTGAGGTAGAAGAACACGAGGCGCGGCTTCTCCGGCGGGCTCTTGAAGGAATGGAAGGACTAGAGGGGGTTCGGGTTCTCGGAGGAGGCTCACCCCGTCTGCCATTGGTCTCTTTTACGGTGGAGGGGGTTCACTCCCACGACATCGCAACGTTTTTCGACACGGAGGATGTCGCGGTGCGCGCGGGACACCACTGTTGCCAGCCGCTGATGCAAAGCCTCGAGATATCGGGGACAACTCGGGCTTCCTTCAGCCCCTACAATACGGAAGCGGAAGTGGATCGCTTTGTGGCGGCCTTGAAAAAAACCTTAACCTTTTTTGGGACGTGAATTCGGAAGAATTACAGGAACTTTACCAGCAGATCATCCTTGATCACAACAAGTATCCACGTAACCACCGCCGGATCGAACACCCGACGCACATGGCCCACGGACACAATGCGCTGTGTGGCGACGAGATCAATGTCTACTTGGAATTAAAGGAGGGGGTGATCCGCGACATCAGTTTTGACGGCGAAGGATGCGCGATCTCCCGGGCATCGGCCTCCCTGATGACGGAACTGTTGAAAGGAAAAACCCTGGCAGAAGCGGAAAAGCAGTTCCGGGATTTAACTGAACTGCTCGGTGAAACGGAGCTTCCGCCGATGGAAACGCTCCTGATGGAGAAGGGCGACCTCGCCGCCCTCTCCGGCGTGCGGAAATTTCCGGCGCGAATCAAGTGTGCCACGCTTGCCTGGCAGGCCTTTTCCGCGGCAGTTAAGGAGCGGGGAATGCTCTCAACCGAGGGCTAGCCGGGGGAGTGGCGTTCACGCCGAACGAACGGGGAGGCCGGCTGCTGCGAGGTAGGCCTTGGCCTGGGGGATGGAATAAGTGCCGAAGTGGAAAATCGAAGCGGCGAGAACTGCGCTGGCCTTTCCGGATTGAACAACCTCGACAAGATGGTCGAGATTTCCGGCACCCCCTGAGGCGATGACCGGAACTTCAACGCCCTCGCTAATGAGGCGATTAAGGGGGAGGTCGTAGCCATTCTGCATGCCGTCCTGGTCCATGCTCGTAAGGAGAATTTCGCCAGCTCCCCGCTCGACGACCTCACGTGCCCACCCGAGACCATCACGTTCGGTAGGGTGCCTTCCACCGTGGGTGTAGACCCGCCAACCATCGGGCATGGCGGGATCGCGTTTGGCGTCGATGGCAACAACTATGCATTGATTGCCGAAGCGGGCGGCGGCATCGGAAACGAGATCGGGGTTGAGCACAGCGGCGGTGTTGAGGCTGATCTTATCCGCCCCGGCGCGCAGCATCGCATCGATGTTCTCAAGGTTGCGGATTCCCCCGCCGACCGTGACCGGCATGAAGCAGGAAGCGGCGGTCCGCTCGACAACCTCGATCATCGTCTCACGTTCGTCGCTGGAGGCGGTGATATCGAGAAAAACCAACTCGTCAGCGCCTTGATCCTGGTAGGCCTTTGCGATGTCGACGGGGTCGCCGGCGTCACGGAGGTTTTGAAATTTCACCCCTTTCACAACCCGGCCCCCGGTCACATCCAGGCAGGGGATGATGCGGATGTTGAGCATGGGAGAACGGGAAAGGAGAGACGCCTATTCGTCGGCGAAGGCGATATCCGGCTCGAATTCCACAATGAGTCGGTATTGCTGTCCCGGGCGCATGATCAGGGGATGGTTGCGCTCCAAAACCTGGAGGTAGTGAATATTGCCCTGATACCCGCGGTAGTCGGGGTCATGGGTGACCACCTCGGTCTCGGACCAGGAAGAAAGAAAGTCGTCCCGGGTGACGGAGGCGCGCAGGCTCTCCGGCCCGAGCGTATAGGTCATGGGGATGCGCATACGGGTGTGAGGGCTGCCGATGGCGAGAACGTAACGCATGCGTTCCAGCTGAATCTGGTTCTTCACGGTGAAGACAAATTCACTGGAAATAGCATTGCCGCGGAAGGTCCAGGTGACCTTGCAACTACCAATTCCGGATACCACCTTCTGCCGGGTGTTAATAAGCTCCGGTTGCTCATACTTAAAGACAACTGCCTTTCGGAGGCCGAGACTGGTGACACAGCGTTTTCCGTAAAAGCAGGGAACAAAGGCCTGGTCACCAAAGGTGAGTTCCGGGACCATGATCGGGAGGTAGGCATTCGCGGGAAAATCGAAAATCCCCGGGCTGTGGGGAAAGGCGAGGTAGCCGGTAACCTCGGCGTCTTTGGCGGCACTGACGAGGGGGAGGGCGGCGGACAAACCGGAGTCGGGGTCCTGATATAAAAAGACCCCCTGCTCCTTGCGGTGGGATTTATCGAATACGCTGAAACGTCCGACCTTCCGGGGCTGGATCGGCTCGGTGGCGGAAGAGCCCCCGATTTCCATCCCGAGGCGATACCATTGGCAGAGGTAACGGGCGGCATCAAAATTCGCCATGCGGGTGGTGTGCCGGTCGATAGTTGTCCGCTCTTCATCCCGGATGACAAGGTAGCCGTTATCCTGGTCGAGGTAGGTGACGTAGAAGAAAAAGAAAAGCTTCTTCACGAGGTCCCCGTAAAGGCTGCGCTGGTTGTCGGAAATCCAGCCGTCGCGGAAGGCTTGGAGGAGAATACTGAGACAATGCATCTGCCCGTAGGCTCCGATGCCATGACCGTAATTAAAGCCCATACCGTCCTGCCGGACCATGTCGGGCAGGAGCTTGATGTATTTTTCGGAAAAGGTGCGCAGGGTTGGCAATTTTCGCTCGCGCAAATGGATATTGCTGTGGAGCTGAAGGGCCTGCCGAATAAAGACGAAGGACATAATCCCGTAGATATCGAAGGTGCCGCCGACGAGGCCGCTTTCGCCGGATGGATTGTCATCGCAGAATCCGGTGGAGCTGTTCTGCTCGATCCGCTCGATAAAGCGGTCGATGAGTTTGCCGGTTTCGTCCTTTTTGGAGAGACCCATGCTGAAGCGGGCCACGGCTTTGCCGATATTGAAAGCTTGGGAATGATCCGTGTAATCGCTGCGGATCAGGAGCAAGCGGTCGAGTTCCTCGCGGGTCGGGTCGAGAAGACGTTCCCAGACGGGGTTGCGGTCTTTGGCGGGCCCGAAGGAGAGCAGCCCGAGGGAAGAAAACCCGATGCCGTTTTCGGCCTGTTCGTCGGAAAAGGCGGCCTGTGTGATGCAGCGGGCGGCGAGGTCGACGATGTCGAGGCCCTCGAGTTCGGCTTCACCGGTGGCGCGGTAAAATTCCCCCAGTGCAAGGGCGGCGTGACCGGGCTCGTCTACTCTGGACTCTTCCCCCTCGATGGGGGAGATGGTTCCGTCTTCGTTGATGCTGCTGAGGTTTTGGCCCAGGATGGATTTTGCCATATCCAGGCACTGTTCGGCAAAGTTCTGCATTAGATCTTCAGTGGAACGCGTAAGGTCAAAGCGATCGAATTAGGCCCTCGAAAAAATAAAAGTCAACCATTAAGCCTTAGCGATCAGCTGAAGAAATTCCTCGTTGCTTTCAGTGGTGGCCAAGCGGTTGATGAGGGTCTCGGCGGCGTCCTCTGGTTTAAGGGGCGCGAGGGCGCGGCGGAAGAAAGCAACCCGCTCAAGGGTTTGTTTATCAAGGAGGAGTTCTTCTTTGCGGGTGCCGGACTTATTGATTTCAATGGCGGGCCAGAGGCGGAGCTCGGCAACCTTCCGGCTGAGGACCATTTCCATGTTTCCGGTGCCTTTGAATTCTTGGAAAATAAGTTCGTCCATTTTACTTCCGGTTTCGATCAGTGCGCTGGCGACAATCGTGAGGCTTCCGGCCTCCTCGGTGTTCCTCGCACTGGAGAAGAGTTGGCGGGGTTTTTCGAGGGCGCGGACATCGAGGCCCCCGGTCATAGTACGACCACTGCCGCCCTTAGAGGAATTGTGGGCGCGCGCGAGGCGGGTGATGGAATCGAGAAGCAGGACAACATCCCGGCCGCTTTCGACAAGGCGGCGGGCACGTTCGATCGCGATCTCGCTGATCCGGAGATGGGTGGGGATCCCTTCGTCGTTGGAGGAGGCGAAGACTTCGGCATCTACGGTGCGTTTAAAATCGGTGACCTCTTCCGGGCGTTCGTCGACGAGAAGAACCATGACATGCAGATCGGGGTGGTTGATGGTAATGCCGCTGGCAATATCCTGGAGGAGGGTAGTTTTTCCGGTGCGGGGGGGGGCAACAATAAGCCCGCGCTGGCCTTTGCCGATCGGGCAGAACATATCCATGATCCGTGTGGTCATGGGCCCTCCTTCGGTCTCGAGTTTGAGCCAGGAGTCCGGGGTGATGGTGGTCAGTTGCTGGAAGGAAAACTTCTTGCGTCGTTCTTCGACCTGTAGTCCATCGACGGACTCGATAAAACGAACCTTGGGATTGGGGAAGCGGGAATCGTGTTGGGCCGTGCCAACAATGAAATTCCCTTTTCTCAAATTGAAACGCCGAACGAGTTCCTTTGGGAGGAACGGATCAGTCGGTCGGGTCTTACCGTTGCGCTCGGGGTCGAGCAGTTGGGCGGTATTATTTTGCTGGGGTTCGAGGATACCTTCGACTCGAACCGAATCGGGATTGGAATTATCGTCGCTCATTGAGCATCCCACATGGGGAAGGGTTTTGAACAGGAGAGTGCGAAACAGTGAAGCTAAAGCACCCAAGGCTCACCAATTGAGCCAAATTAAATTCTGAGGTTCACAAAAAGCTTCTCCTTGTCAACGGATTTGAAAGAAATTCTTTGGGCTCGGCATGGAGGTTGACAGAGGGAGGCGGCGATTCAGACTGCTTATTATTTCTGATTTCCGATGGAGCCGCTTACTCTCACGACTCAGGTGGATCTCCGCCATTCTCATGCGCGATCCGGTTTTTCGCTGATCGAAATCCTGGCGGTCCTGGCGATCGTAGTGATCCTCGTGGGGCTGACATTGGGCCTGGCAACCGGGGTTTTCGCAAAAAGGGCGGAGACCCGCGCGGAAGCGGATCTGATGCTTATCGCACAATCCCTGGAACGCTATCGAACAAAGGCCGGGGATTACCCGTGGGTGGGAATTCCGCCGGTGCAGGGAAACCAACCGAACGGGGATAACACGGCGGCGCTGTTACGGTCGCTGTTGGGATACCGTTCGGTGGATCCGACCCGACCGCAACTCCGGGTCGAGGGAAATTTTATCCAGGCAAACCTCCTCGATTTCGGAGAGAGCGGCTATGACGCGAATGGGAATACCGACCCCGGAACAACTTTTCCGGTGGATCCCTGGGGAAACCCTTACCTCTACCTCTACAACCCGACTTACCCGAAAGCATCAAGCGAGTGGTCGCGGCCGGGCTATATTCTCTTATCGGCCGGGCCGGACGGGCTCGCGAGTCTGCCCGGCAACGTGATTCAATCCGGGCAGGTGGACAAAGACGCCTACGCGGCGGACCCGGTCAACGCGGACAACCTCGTGAGCAGCCTGTAAATGATGAGGCGGACATCCGGATTTACCTTGATCGAACTGTTGGCGGTGATCGGCCTGATCAGCGTCCTCGCGGGTGTCTTCAGTTTCGCCGTCCTGCAGATAGGCAGCGGCTCGATGGAGGGAGCAGAGCGGATCGCGGGCAGCCAATTCGCGGCGGCGCGGAACCAGGCGCTATTGAGGGGTCGGGAGGTTCGCGTCCTCGTGAACAACAACCCGGAGGATGCGGTCGGCTATCGCAGGGAGATCGGGATTGTTACGAATGTCGCCGAACCGGGAGAGACTCCGCAGTGGGCGGCGTTTAGCC
Source organism: uncultured Opitutales bacterium (assembly GCA_964417945.1). Classification (GTDB taxonomy): domain Bacteria; phylum Verrucomicrobiota; class Verrucomicrobiia; order Opitutales; family JABSRG01; genus CAYQKH01. The sequence goes on along the minus strand of CAYQKH010000058.1, from coordinate 2,828 downwards.
AGGGGGAAGTCTTACCGGGCGATCATTTCTTCGTCCCGGAGGTTGCCCTCGGCAATGGTTCGAGAGAACCGGAAACGATGCGGCTCGTTTTTCCTTCGACAGAACCGGCGGCTGAAGGACAGGGCGATTTATACTATTACTTCGAATACAATGAAAGGGGGATGGCGGGCGACCCGGGAGCGCAATTCGCGATCGAACCGGGCCGGATGGAACCGCGGGGAGAGGGCTTCGAAGTCGTATCGGCGGGCGGAACCGGATCTGAGCGCAAAGACAGCTGGGGCGGATTTCTGATCCTCCGAATCGGGGGGGTCCTCTATTTCCCGGACGGGGAAAGCATTCGGGAAGGAGGAGAGGAATGAAGATCGGGGAGGAACAACCCGATCGAAGGAGTTCGGGCTTCAGCTTGGTGGAGGTTACCCTGGCGCTGGGGATATTCGCCTTGGCGATGGTGTCCTTGATCGGTTTGCTGGTGCCGACCCTCGATCAGGCGCGGGAAGTCCGCCTCACCCATGCGAGCAGCGAAGTGATCGGAAAGGTGGGGGAGGCGTTGCGGACGCTCGACCTGGACAACGATCCGAACACAACGGCCTTCGAGGAAGTTTTCGGACGGGTGGCTACGGAACCGGAGATCTTTTATGTCTTCAACCGGACGGATGGAACGTTGGCGGTGACACCGGAGGCGGGAGACGTGGATGAGGTCGCGGGTTTTCTCTTCGCAGCGCGGGTTTCCGTTTCGGGTGTAAACCCGCGGGGCGAGCTGGTGGAGGCTAACGATTTTTTCCAGCTGAGGACGGCCGATCCGGACGCTTATCCGGAAGGCTACCTTGCTTTGGAGGTGGGGTTGTATCGGCTTCCAACGCCGAACCCCGGTTCAGTTTTCGAAGCCCCCGAGCTATCGGAGGTGGCATTCCTTTTACGCTACCACAGCGCGATCAACCGTTGAGATGGATTCCTGGAAACAAACCGACCTGAAGACCGCCGGTTTCACTCTGGTGGAAATCCTCGTGGCGTCCTCGATCATGGTAGTGATGACAGGGATGATCCTCGGAATCGCCGCGAATGTGATCGGGGTCTGGGAGCGGACGGCAGGGGGGCTCTCGACGAGCAACCAAGCGCAGCTGGCGATGGACCTGATGGGGTCAGACCTCGAGGGCGCCTTTCTCCACGAGGACGGAAGAACGTGGTTACAGGTGGATTGGGAAGCCGGGATGGGCGCCGAATCGTTACAGAGCGCAGGTTCGGCACACCTCATGTTTTTTTCGAGCGGCGACGTCGACGGCAGGGACGGCGAAACCGATTCTCTCTGCGCCGTGAGCTACCGTGTCGGTTTTCGGGATCCCTTTCAAAACGCGGCTCAGGGGGACCACCGACGGTATGGGCTCTACCGCGCGGTAATCGACCCCCGGAATACGTTTCGACATGCGATGCCGGAGGACTCACCGGCCAACCTGAAAACCCGGATCTGGGATAGCGCGCAAGCCACCCCCTGGGAGGATCTGGCCGGTGATGGGCGCGGCTTGAGTCCCCGAGCTTGGTCGCTGGATGTGGCAAACCTTTTGGCCAGCCATGTTCCGGTGATGGAGGTGGTGCTTCATTACCGCGACGGCACGGGCCGGCCCCAGGAAGTGGACGTTTCGGCAACGGGGAGTCAATCAGTTCGGCTCGGTCGAACCCTGGAGGTGGATGGACAGGTATTGGATTACGACCGGTTGGTTTCGGTAGAAATGCGCTTAAGTATTCTCTCGGAAACCGGCGCGGAGATCGTGGCGTTCGAGACGGATCGCCTTCCCGCGAACGACCGGGGGCTGAGCCTGGAGGAGATTCAAGTCCGCCACGGTGAGATCTACACCCTGCGCATTGCCTTTATGGGAGGCTCTCTTTGAATGAGAGAGTGAAGATCAGCCATTGGATCGAGGCCGCACGGCCGAAAACCCTCCCCGCGGCGGCAATGCCAGTTTTGGCGGGGAGTGCATTAGCCTACAACGAAGTGACTTTTCATTGGGTTCCCGCGCTAATTTGCCTGGGTTTCGCCTTCCTCATGCAGATAGGGACGAATTTCGCCAATGACTACCTCGATTACGAGCGGGGAAGCGATACCGCCGACCGGATCGGGCCGCCACGGGCGGTAGCCAGTGGTTGGATCGCCCCCGGGACGATGCGGCGGGCCGCGATCGGGGTGTTGGCGGTTGGGTTCGCCCTCGGTTGTTTGCTCATCGCTTACGGAGGCTGGATGCTCCTCGGCATCGGGCTGGCGAGTGTCCTTTGCGCCTGGATTTATACAGGGGGCCCGAAGCCGCTGGCCTATATCGGGCTGGGTGATCTTTTTGTCGTCCTGTTTTTCGGGCTGATCGCGGTGGGCTTCACCTACTACGTCCAGGCGGGGGCTTTTTCCACCCTCGGTTGGGTGCTGGGATTGGGGATCGGACTCCTTGTCAACAATATCCTCGTCATCAACAACTATCGGGATGCGGAGCAGGACCGTGATGGTGGCAAGCGGACCTTAACCGTTCGATTTGGAAGAGGTTTCGCGATCCTGCAATACCAGCTGAGTATCACCGTCGCTTCCCTCATTCCCCTTGTTTTTTTGATGAATGATTATTCAACCTGGATCCTTGGCGCCGTCCTCGTCTATCCGGCGGGGCGCTGGCTGACCCTGAAAATTTCCCGGATGCCGATCGACCGGTCCTTCAACCGCGCCCTCGGCTGGACCTCCGCATTGCTGATTGCTTACGGATTGCTCATCAGCGCAGGCCTGGTCCTCGACCGCCTCCTCTAACCCGGATGTTTCATGAACAGGAGATCGCAGAGTTCGCAGAGGAGTAAAGGTA
>CAYQKH010000057.1:1380-15738 GCA_964417945.1 uncultured Opitutales bacterium | reverse complement strand
AGGGCCGCATCCGCCGCTTCCATCAAGGGGACCAGCCCCTTCGTTTCAATCATTCCTATTGCTTGCTTTGCCATGGGTTCTCTCTCCGTTTAGAGGCTGAAAGATTTGGTGAGGTCCGGGTGCGGCCGCGCGATCACATTGGCGCTGACCAGTTCCCCCACTTTCGCCGCCGCTTCCGCTCCCGCGTCCACCGCCGCCTTTACGCTGCCCACGTCCCCGCGGACAAAGGCGGTGATAAACCCACCGCCGATCTGGATCGGCTTCAATACTTCCACGCTTGCTGCCTTCGCCATCGCGTCGGCTGCCTCCACGTTTCCGGTGAAGCCCTTTGTTTCAATCATTCCTATGGAATCACTCATAATCGATTTTGGTTGAAAGTTCTTAAACTCTTAAAAGTTCGCAGGAGGTATCCGGACCCAGTCCGCATGCATTGCCTTCATCCGTGTCCATGTGCACCTCTAGACGGAAGGACGGATCCACCCGCGCAAGGACCTTTTCAAACGTCGTCTCGCATGGCCCGTGCACCCGCAGCCGCATCATGTCCTTGTGCTCCACACCGTAAAACGCCGCGTCCTCCGACGAGAGATGCGCGTGAATCGCCGCCCGGATCACCCCTTCCTTCATCTCAAAAAATCCATTCGGCCCCATTAGCATGCAGCCCGGCGTGCCCGCAATGTCCCCTGACAAGCGCACCGGGATGTCAAATCCTAAAGCCCGCGCGTCCGTGAACGCCAACTCCACCTGGTTCAGCTCCCGGCAGGGACCGAGGATGCGCAGGTTCGAAATCACCCGCGAGCGCGGCCCGATCAGCGTTACCGACTCCTCCGCCGCGTATTGGCCTTCCTGATACAAGCCCTTCATCGGCGTCAGCGTGTGGCCCGCCCCGAAGAGCGCCTCCACCGCATCCCGCGTCAGGTGGCAGTGCCGCGCGCTCACGTTCACCACCAGAGGGTTCGGGCCCTGTGCCGTATTCGGCACTGGCATTCCCAATTTCCGGTAAACACTCTGGCGAACCAGGTGCTCGATCGCGTGCCGGCTAATTGATGCTCCTTCCATAGGGGTTTTGAGGGGTTTATCGTTTATGACAGGGTTTTTTTTGACTTTTCAAGTAAATTCCAACAAGAACCACAGACTTATTCACATTTTCACACAATTATCCACATGCTCCCCGCCGAACGCCGCCAATTCATCTTGGAACGCATCGAATCGGACGGCAGTGTGCGGACCATCGACCTCGCCCAACGCCTTGAGGTTGCGGACGAGACCATCCGGCGGGACCTCGACTGGCTGGAACAGGAGGGCCTGATCTCCCGCACCCACGGTGGCGCCGTCCCCCTGCGCGCCTTTATCCGCGAGCGCTCTTACGACGAACGGAAAATCGAAAACATCGAGGCCAAGCGCCGGATCGCCGAGGAGGCTCGAACCCTCATCCAATCCGGCGAGACCCTTTACATCGACGCCAGCTCTACCGCCTTCGAGCTGGTTCGCCAGATTGAGGACCTGGAACTCCGGATCATCACCCATTCCCTCAATATCGCCGAGCTCCTCGGGCACCAGACCGCCATCGAGCTTCACCTCCTCGGCGGCCGCTTCGATCCCGAATCCCGCTCCTTCCTCGGACCCGAAACCCTCCTCGCCCTCCAGCGTTTCCGGGTCGACAAAGTCATTTGCTCCGGCAACGGCATCGAACCCACCCTCGGGGTCAGCGAAATCAACCAGGACCAGGCCATTCTCAAGGAGACCGCCGCCCTGCGCGCCACCCGCTTCATCTTCCTCGCCGACCACACCAAGCTCGGCCTCCCCTCCGCCTACTACTTCACCAACACCTCACGCATCGACCACTTCGTCACCGATGCCCCCTCCACCCATCCCGTCGTCAACGAACTCGCCCAAATGGGCATCCAGTGTCACCCCTCATAATCCCCCTCTTCATCCTAATCTTCATCTCCCTCCCCCCTCTTAATCTGTAGGAGAGGGTTTATCCCTCGACCGCAAGACCTGTAGGAGAGGGTTTACCCCTCGACCCCAAGACCTGTAGGAGAGGGTTTACCCCTCGACCCCAAGACCTGTAGGAGAGGGTTTACCCCTCGACCCCTCCTAGACCTGTAGTTTACCCCTCGTCCCTACCCCGTGACGGAAAAACATTTCATCCTCTACGTTCTTCCCGCCTTCATCGCGTTGCAGTCCCTCTTCTCGAGACTCTTCATCCGGCTCGGCACCGTTTTTTTCGAACAATGGCTCCGCTTCCGCTCGAGAGGCGTCCCCGCTGCTGAATCGCCGCGCCGCCTATGCTGCTTTTTCCCGACTCATTAACACCCGCTAGAACGTAAAGGATCGGCGCTGCCATTATTTACCCGCCTGTGTGACTGCCGCCTTGCCAAGCTCTTCGGGTGAAGCATCAAACGCTTCTGGAAGGCCCCCTTCGCCTCATCGGTTTGCTGCTTGGCAAAACGGGGATCATAATCTTTTCGAAGCACCTCCAGGGGATCACGGCTCGCCAGCTCGACAATGATTTGGTCGTAGAGTTCCGCAGACATAACCACGACTTCACGCCTGCGATTGCGCGTAATGCTCACGACTCCTTCCTCCAAGACCTGCTGGAAGACCGGCTTGAAGGCATTCTTCAGCCTGGAAGCTGGCGACGAAGGCAACTCGTGAGAAGGATGAAGCGCATGGATATCATGGATAATCGCCCAATTGGCGAAATTTGCCGTTTTTGCTATTTTGTCCAATATAAAGGTCATGCCGCTATCCGATACCGATCCTCAAAAGCCCGAATGCGTGAAGGCGGACGTGGCACTCCATTTTGGGGCAGCGGCTTGGCTGAAAGGCCTTTGGCATACTGCCCGCCTTCGCGTCTTCGCTTGCTACGGCCTTGTCGCGCCGTAATTCGTGAATGAAGGCGGACGTGGCACTCCATTTTGGGGCTGCGGCTTGAATGAAAGGCCTTTAGCGTGCTGCCCGCCTTCGCTGAAGCTACGGCGTGGCACTCCATTTTGTTGCCAAGCTGAGCTTGGACAAAATGGGTGCAGGGGGCGGATTTGAACCGCCGACCTTCAGGTTATGAGCCTGACGAGCTACCGGGCTGCTCCACCCTGCAATCCTTCAAAACTCTTAAAGTGACAAAACCGTATCGGAATTCAAGAGTTTTCTTTTCCTTTACCCAAAATTTTCCCATCCGCTCCATCTGCTCCATCTGCGGCCCCTTCTTCATCCCCCATCCGCTCCATCTGCTCCATCTGCGGCCCCGGCGCGCCCCCAATCCACGGCCCGGAACCCGAGTTGGAACGCCGGGCTATCCGGTTTCAGCTCATAGCCGGTGAGCCCCTCATCGTCAAAAAGCGGGTCCTCCACCTGCGACCGGGTATCCTTCCCTGCCTCCTGCCATTCCGCAAAGGTCAGGTCCCGGGCCTCCGGTTTCCCTTTTCCCTCGGGGTTTCCGCAACCCGGAACGGCTTGTCCCATAAACCAGATGAGGTTGGCATCCGTCTCCACCGAATGCTCCATCTTCCCGGCATACCCTCCTTCGTAGAGCCGCGGGGCGGGCCCGATCAGGAGGTTATGCAGGAGCGTTGCCGAGACATGGTCTTCATCCCTTCCCACCCCGATCAACCCCTCTTCACGGGAACCGACGAACACATTGTTCCGAACGACCAGCTCCCGCCCGTAGTGAACCCGGAAGGGCGATCCCTGCGTCCCGGTGACCAGGTTGTCTTCAAAAAGGAGATGGGAGGAACCTTCGTCCGGATAGATTCCCCAGCCTCCGTAGGCATGCGATTCGACATCGTGGATGACGTTTCCCCGAACCACCGTGCCCGGTTGCACCCCGAGGGTGTAGATCCCTCCCATGTCGCTGAGCACGCCCTGCCCGATCTGCTCGATCCGGTTCCACTCGATCCGGTTGTTCCGCGAGATCGTTTCCCGGTAGCCCCAGGACCAGCCGACCGAGATTCCGGTGTAGCAGGTCTCCCGGATGGAGTTATGGCGGGCCGCACAATCAAACACCGGCCCCATTAAAATTCCAACCCCCTGGTGAAACACCCGCCCGATTCGTGCGATCCGGTTGTCCTCCACCCGGATGTGTCCCGTCCGGCGGGCGATCTCCCCGTCAAGATCGTCGCCCCACACCTTGATCCCGCCCGCGCCGAGATCCTCAAGGCGGTTGCCCCGGACCACGCAATCCCGGCTCCCGTCGCCGATCAACACGCCCCCCATCCCGATCCGGCTCAGGTGGCAGTTCTCCAGCCGACACCGCCGCGACCCGTGAAATTCCACCGCGCAAGGAACGGAAACCGCCGCCTGGACGCTCCCCCCCAGCGGGATGTCCTCTTGTCGGATCTCATGAATGTTCTGCTTCAACACCTCCGCCGGAGGGGAATACCAATCCGTATTCGTGAAATGAAGCCCCTCGAAGGAAAGCTCCTCCAGGAATCGATGCCAGTTCGGATCCGTCGGCTCCGAATCCTCGTTGAAAAACTGCCCGCTCGCCCGCACCAGCTGTTTTACCCGCGGCGCTACCAACCGCGTGCTTCCAAGGGTTTCCCCCTCCACCGGCAGGTAGGTCAGCCGCCCGCTGCGCTCGTCGAGATACCATTCTCCCGGTTCAGTCAGGGCCTCGTAGAGGTGATCGATGTAATAACGGGCCAACCGGTCGTCAAAGGACTCGTAGAGGTTGAAAGAGGAACGCCGGGCCGTCCGGATCCACCCCGTCCCCGTGTCGAGGAACGGCTGGGGCAAGCGGGTTTCAATCCAGAAGTGCAAGAGGACTACCTCCGCATACGGCAGGGAGGGCCAATCGTGCACGTCCCCCTCCCGCGGCTTGAACCAGTGGTCACCATCAAAGAGGACCCGCTTCTCCGGAAACCGGATTTCCCCGATCCGGAAACACTCCTTCACCCCTTCCCGATCGGGCCGAAACTTCGGTAGACGCGCCCGCGGTCGACGCACACCATCCACGAACAGTGACCGGAAAAACCATCGGCCGGATTTCACCTCTGGAAAATCCAGCACCCAGGCCCGCTGCCCGTGCACTTCTGTCTCCGTGAAGCCATCCAGGTCGACTCCTCCGTCAAAAACCACCGTCCCGCTTTCCTCCGCCACATAGCGGGTGAAGGAATCCTCCGGACCAAAGCGCACGGTCTCCTCCAGCGGGTAATGTCCGGGCGCGAGGCGGACCTCCGCGGGCCCGGTCAGCTCCCCCGAGGCGCGCAGGGCACGCAATCCATTACGCGCTCCCGCCAGGCTTTTCCAGGGGCCGCGGGGCGACGTATCCTCTCCATCCGTCCGGATCCAAAAGGTCTTTTTGTTTTTCATGTCTGCAAAAACATTCCATCCCCTTCAATGGAAGCCTCGCCGTGGAGATGGGAAAAGGGAAGGTTAGGCGCCATTGGTCTTGAGAAAAAACTCCATTGTTATCTGTCCCCCTCTTCAGGCCAAGGAAACTCCTGAGGAAGTTTGCTTGAAGCATGAGGTTCGAAACCGGAAACTCTAAGCCTGTTTTCCCCTTTTCCATTCTGCATTCCCAATTCTCATTTGCCCCATCTCCGATGTCCCATCCCGCTGCTGCCAAAGCCCACCCTCAGCCCAGCTCGTTCGAAGGAGCATTCGTTATAAATGAGGACAACTGCCATTTCTTCAATTCCCGTCCCCCAGAGGAAATGACTGAAGACGGCCTTCACGCCTTCATCGATCAATATGCCGATGGAGCGGTCACCCATCTATTTCTCTGTCCAAACGCCCAACGGGCGAGCTTCCGCAGTCGTTCCCGCGAAGCGATTTGGGATCCCGCCACCCTGAGTTTAGGTTGGCAATGGGAAAAAAACGCCAAACTCCTGCACGACCGCGGCCTCGATCCCTATGCCATCTGGATTCAACGTGCCCGCGAGAAGCACCTCTCTCCCTGGTTGAGTATGCGGATGAACGACATTCACAATGTCATCCAGCCAGAGCTTTCCATGCATAGCGCCTTCTGGCGGGAGCACCCCGAGTTCTGGGTCGTCCCGCATGCCACCACCCAACGCTGGCAGGACCGCGCCCTCGACTTCCAATACCCGGAAGTCCGGCAGCATGCGATGGACTTTCTCGAGGAGCTTCTCGAGCGCTATGACCCTGACGGGATCGAACTCGATTGGATGCGCTTCGGATTCCACTTCCCTCCCGGTCGGGAACACGCCTTTACGGAGGTCCTGACTCAATTCATGCGGGAAGCGCGTTCCCGAATTCAGGCCGCCGCAGAGAATCGCGGCCACCCGATCGGCCTCGCCGCACGGGTCCCCGTTCACCCCGATGCCTCCCGCGGGCTCGGAATGGATGCGGTCACCTGGGCCGAGGAAGAGCTGGTCGATGTCCTCATCGTCGCCCCTTTCTGGAGAACCACCGATTTCGACATCCCCATCGAGCTCTGGCGGGAACGGCTCACCCTCGTCGGCTCCGCCATTCCGGTCCTTCCCGGCATCGAACACAACAGTCGGCCCTTCATCGAAGGAGACCCCGTTCCCAACGACCTTCCCGCCCTCTACGGTTGGGCTGCTTCTGCCTACCACCGCGGGGCTGCCGGGATTTATCTCTTTAACTGGATGGATAGCCAAACCATTCCGATCGATCCTGTGGACTACCCTGATCTCGTTCGGGAAGGTCTCGATCCTCAACGCCTCAGCCACGCCCCGCGACGGAATATGGTTACCTTCCGGGACACCGTCCCCCATGGCTTTCCCGACAATCAGGTCCTCCCCGCCGACCCCGCCGGCCGGAATACCTTCACCATCCCAATCGGCCCCCTCCCCGCATCCGGGACCGCCCGTCTCGTCGTCGGCCTCAGCATCGACGATGCCGCCGTCCAGTTAACCGCTGTCCTCAATGGCAACGGGCCCCTCCCCAACCTGCATCCGGCTACCATCAAGGGCCTTGGCGGCGGCACGGTCGGTGCCCGACAGGTGGAAATCCCCCTTTCCCACCTTGTCCCCGGAACCAATTGCATCGTCCTCTCCGGAAACCCCATCGGCCCCCAGAACAAAATCGTCTGGGTCGAGCTTCGCATCGATCCCTGAAGCCCATCCCCACCTTTACACCTTCCCACCTTACAACCTTAACACCTTAACACCTCCCCACCCTCCCACCGTAATACCTTTCCGACCCGATTCATGCCGGACTCCCCCAACATCCTCGTCGTTCTCGCCGACCAGCATAACGCCTCCCTCATGGGTTGCGCCGGACACTCCCAGGTCCAGACCCCTCATCTCGACCGCTTCGCCTCACAAGGCATGCGCTTCTCCCGCGCCTATTGCCAGAACCCCATCTGCACTCCCAGCCGCGTCTGCATCCTCTCCGGTCAATACTGCCACAACCACGGAATCTACGGCCTTAGCGGACCCGCGCCCTTCGGCCTCGATAACCTGATGCGCGTCTGTAAAAAGAACGACTACCGCACCGCCGCCTTCGGAAAACTCCACCTCCCGAACTCCCCGCGCAATTGGATCGCCGACGACCTCGACCGCTTCGGCGATACCTACGAAAATGCCGACGGCGTTATCGGTGACGGCGAATTCCTCCACTACCTCGAGGAACGCGGACTCCGCGAAGTCGAGGACAGCTGGCACAACACCTGGAACTACGGCCCCGGCACCATCTGCCTCGACGCCATGCCTTCCCTCCTTCCTTTCGAACATACCCAGGAAGTCTGGTCCGCACGCGAAGCGATACGATTTATCGACCAATCCCCCGACCAACCCTTCTGCATCCAGGTCGCCTTTCAAAAACCCCACCATCCCCTCCTCCCGCAACAGCGGTTCTGGGACCTTTACCCCGAGGACCTCGAGCTGCCCCCGACCTGGCACCACGACCCCTCCGACCGTCCTCCACATTTTCGCGAAGTCTATGAGGCCTACCACGACCGGGACTGGCCCTACGATCAACCCGGACAGGACTCCCAGGCCGGTCCCCGGCGACTCTGGCGCGGCACCCTCGCCTGCATCTCCCAGATCGACGAGGTCTTCGGCAACCTCCTCCAGGCCCTTGAGGACCGCGGGATCGCCGAGAATACCATCGTCGTCTACAGTAGCGACCACGGCGCCTACCACGGCATCCACGGCCTCCCCGAAAAGGCCCCCGGCATCTGTTCCGATGCCGTCTGCCGCGTCCCCATGATCTGGCGGGTCCCCGGCGTCACTTCCCCCGGCCGGACTTCCGACGCCCTTTTCGAAACCGTCGACATTTCCCCCACCCTCCTCTCCCTCTGCGGACTCCCTCCCCTCGAATCCGCGGACGGGCTGGATGCCACTTCCCTCCTTCGGGGCGAAACCACCAACCTCCACCCCGTCGCCGTCACCGAGCACCCGTGGAGCCGCTCCGTCGTCTGGGGGCAATGGCGGCTCGTTCACTACCAGCGCGAAATGTTCAATGGCGAGGACACCGGCGAGCTCTACAACCTCGAGGACGACCCCGATGAAACCCGGAATTTGTATGCTGATTCCCAATACAAACCGATCGTCGAGGAGGGACGCCGTCTCCTTCTCGAGTGGCTCATCCGCACCCTCCGGGTCACCGTCAGCAACCCCGTCGCCTACGACGACTCCGAGCCCACGAGGAAGTACTTCACCGCCGACGACGGCCGCGCGCCCAACCACCTCCAACCCCGCTTCCGGGATGAGAACCGCATCAACTACCTCTAAAGGCCTTCTGCCTTGTGCAGGAGCCGGCCTGTCCGGCGACCCTTCGCTTTAATGAAAATTTCCGACCTCAAAATCTTCTTCATCAACATCGGTGGGAAAACCTCGTATGGAACCGGCAACCAGAAAAACTGGCTCCTCCTTAAAATCTACACCGATGAAGGGGTGGACGGAATCGGCGAGGCCTTCCATAGCCTCGACGAGCCCATCGAAGCGGCCATCGCCAAGTTTTCCCGCTGGTTGATCGGAAAGGACCCGACGCAAATCCTCCACCACTGGCAGGCCATCTACCGGGGACTCCGTTACCCGCTCGGGACCGCCGAACTTTCGGCTCTCAGCGCGGTCGAGCACGCTCTCTGGGATATTTCTGGAAAAGCCTGCGGTTTGCCGGTCTATAAGATGTTGGGCGGCCCCTGCCGGGACCGGGTCCGGGTTTACGCCAGCGGTTACCTCTGCCAGCCCAGTCATTTTGAAAAAGGAGAGGACTCCCTCGTCAAGGGAGCCCTTGCCGTCGTCGAGCGCGGCTTCACCGCGATGAAGTTCACCCCCCAGCCGGATGATTTCCAGGGAAAGTCCCCTCAGCAGATTCATGGTGATGCCGTCGAACGGGTGCGTTCGGTCCGGGAGGCGGTCGGACCGGATGTCGATATCGGCCTGGATTACCACGGACGCAGCTTCAGCCCGGCCGAGGCCGTCCGCCTCTGTAAGGCAATCGAGCCTTACCATCCCCTTTTCATCGAGGAACCGGCCCTGACCGAGGCCCCCGAATCCCTCCACGAAGTAAAAATGAAAACCAGCATCCCCATTGCCGGTGGGGAACGCTGTATCAATCGCAGCAGTCTCAAGGACATTTTGCAGAAAGACGCTCTGCATATTCTCCAACCCGAACCTACCGCAAACGGCGGCATTCTCGAAACCGTCAAGTGGGCGGCCAGCTGCGAGCTTTACCACGTCAACATCGCTCCCCACCACGCCTGCAGCCCCGTCGCCTTGGCCGTATGCGGACACATCGACAGCTGCATCCCGAACTTCCTCATCCAGGAATGTAATATCGACTTGCAGGACCCCCTCGTCCGGGAATGCTTTACCGCCCTCCCACGGTTGGAGGATGGATACCTTATCCTCTCCGACCGCCCCGGACTGGGCATCGAATTTAATGAAGCCGCCGCTGAAGCCCATCCCTTCAAACCCTATGACCGACCTGTTGTCACTCAACCCGACGGGGCCATCGGGCTGGAATAGCTGCAGATGATCTATCGAACCCTTGGAAATACCGGCTTACGCATGCCCATCATGGGGATGGGAACCGGCGGCGGACCCGACCCCCTTGGACAGGCGAGTGGGATTCCGGAGCGCGAGATTCACCGGCTGCTCCATCGGGCGTTCGACCTCGGCATCACCTATTTCGATACCTCGCCCGGCTACATGGACAGCGAAGTCATTCTCGGTAGGGCTCTCCAGGCCCTTCCTCGGGAAGACCTCATCGTTTCCACGAAAATCCCTCTTGCCGCCGCCCCCCCGGGAGAACCCGTCCAGGTCATGACCGAAAAGGACATCAATTCCTCGGTCGACCAAAGCCTGAGGCGGCTCGGCATGGAGTATGTGGACATCATGCTCATCGCGGTTTCCGATTCCCGGTATTTTGAGACCGTCGTTCAGAACCAGTTGCCCATCCTCCAACAGCTCGTGGATGCCGGAAAGATCCGTCACCTCGGTTCCAGCGAGCTTTCCCGCTCCGATGGAAGCCACGAATGGCTTCAGAAGCTCCTTCCGACCGGTCTCCTTGGGGTGGCGATGGTCGCCCACAATATGATCAACCAGAGTGCCCAGGAGACCCTCTTTCCCTACTGCTTGGAAAAGGACATCGGGGTGATGAACGTCTTCACCGTTCGGAAAGTATTTGGTCAACCAGGTCGGTTGAGGGAAGTCCTCCAAGACCTCATCCAACGTGGCCTTGTCGACGCGGAAGCGCTAAATATAGAACACCCACTCGATTTCCTCCTGCAGGAGGAGGACGCCGACTCGCTGATTGAGTGCGCCTACCGCTATGCCGCTTATACCCCCGGGGTAACTACCGTTTTAAACGGTGCCAACGAGATCCCCTGGCTCGAAGAAAACGTTGCCAATGTTCAGAAGGGCCCCCTTTCCGATAAAAGCCGGGAACGGCTCAAAGCCCTCTTCGGTCGGGTCGCGGAACCGATTGGAAATTAGAGTAATCCAATATTTGCGCAAACCTGCCGCAGCTCGGCTTTCTGCTCCGTGGTGCATTCCAAAAGCGGCGGGCGCAGCGGACCTCCCGGCAAGCCGATCATTTCCTGGAGGGCTTTCACGCACGCCCAATAACGCCTGGTTTTTTTACACACTTCCAGGTAGGGAAGGTCCTTTTCCTTTACGATCTTGAGGGCTTCTTCACGGCGACCCTCCACAAGGTGGTTGTAAAAATCGATTTCCCACTTCGGCCAGATATTCCCCAGCCCGGTCAGAAAACAGGGGGAACCGAATTCATAACCCCAGAGGTAGTAATTCATCCCCGCGCTGCCCATCGTCGACACCTTCCCCTCCAACAGTTCACTGACCCGCCGGTAAAAAGGAAAGTGACCCGACGCATCTTTGAACCCCGCCGCATGCCCATTGCAGGATTCAACCAGTTCCAGTAGGAGTTCCGGCTTGGCCAGGATATCTTGGACCTGCGGCATCACCGCCCCGCTGAAATAGATCACGACCCCCGCCTCCGTTGCGGAGGTTACGGTGTCGTAGTGGTGCTTTAAATTCGGCAGTCCTCCGCCATTCGTCGCCCCAAGGGGAGGCGTCAGCATGACCCCGTCCGCGCCCAGGTCTTCCGCGGCTTTCGTCAGCTCAATGCTCTTCAGCGAGGCCATGTCCGAAACTCCTGCAATCACCGTCATCCCGCTCCCTGCGGCCGTATCGATCACCGCTTTCTGCACCGCCTTGCGATCCTCGTCTTCAAGGGCACCATATTCTCCCGTGCTTCCCGTCACGATCACCGTCGGCACCTTCTCCTCAATATAATACTCCGTCAGTCGCTTCATCGCATCCAGATCCACCGACAAATCGCTTTTAAAGTGGGTGGTCATCGCGACAACCGGACCCTTTAATTTTTCTCTCAGTTGTTCGGGGGTCGTAGACATTCCTAAGCCTAGTCCAGACTTCAGAACCACCGCAAGACAATTCATCGCTGCGGGCTTGCAGGCCCCAAAAGGGCTCCTCCAAGCGGGGGCCGTCAGGCCTGCACTCCCTCAAAAAAACCCTCCCCTCAGCCCGCCCAGCGCCGCATCCATCATCAAAAGCCATTCTCCGGTTTCTGGCGGTGCTGGGGAGAGCCAGAAGCGGAGCTCGACTAGGCGAACAAGGGCGAGCGTATTACAATACGTGAGCCCTTGGGCGCCGCAGGAGCACTCCGCTTGTGGACTCGAGGGCTGAGGGCTCATCCAAGCGGTGGCCGTCAGGCCTGCACTCCTTTCCCCCACCCTGCCCTCAGCCCGACCAGCGCCGCCAGAAACGGAGGCCCCACTCTGACGGTGAGTCCCCCACCCACCCCTTCAACTCCATCATCCGGCTCCGCAAAAACGCAATCCGGTCCTGCTGCCCCGGATCGAAACTCCGGTCAAATCGCTCCAACGGATCCTCCTGCAGATGAAACAACTGCGTGGCGCAATACACCCCGTCCCCTCGATATTCGATCAGCTTCCAATCCTCGGAAATCAGCCCCCGCATCGAATCGAAATAGGCGAGATACAGCTCCTCCAAACCGGGGCCGTCTTTTTCGAAAAACTCCGAGAACGGCGCTCCCGTCACGCTTTCCGGAACCTCCAGTCCCAGCAGGTTCAGAAGCGTCGGCATCAACCCGTAATGGAGGATGCGCGCGTCGCAGTGCTTTCCTTCAGGAATGCCCGGCCCCGCCAGGATCATCGGGATCCGCAGCGAATGCTCGTAGAGATTCTGCTTTCCCAGCAAGCCGTGCTGCCCCATCGCGATGCCGTGATCGGCCGTAAAGACGACAATCGTGTTCTCCAATTCCCCGCTCTGTTCGAGGGCGGCGATGATCCGCCCGAAGCCCTCGTCGAGGTGGGTGATCATTGCATAGTAGTCCGAAAGGTGTTCCCGGACCAGCTCCGGAGTTCGGGGCGTTGGGGCCAGCGCCTCATCCCGACCGGGAATCGAACCCGTCTGGTGCGGGTGTTGAGCGAGGAAGTTCTTCGGGAGGGGCATTTCCTCAGGAGGATAGAGCGCGTGAAAGCGCTCCGGGGCGTTGCGCGGGTCATGGGGCGCGGTCAAAGCCACCGAGAGAAAAAACGGAGGGAGTTCCTCCA
This sequence comes from uncultured Opitutales bacterium, assembly GCA_964417945.1. Lineage (GTDB taxonomy): Bacteria > Verrucomicrobiota > Verrucomicrobiia > Opitutales > JABSRG01 > CAYQKH01. Next base: position 2,744 of record CAYQKH010000057.1, on the reverse strand, counting down.
CCTGCTCCTGAATAAAAGCGCACGCCGTATCGCAGAAGACGTCGGTGGCGTGCAGACCGTTTGTCCGACGATCTCCCGGAAGGGTTTCGACCTCTTTATCGAATTTCCAATTCGCTACGAAAGGCACCGTTGAGGCGTATGCTCCGGACGGATCGTAATCAAAGACCGGCATATTCCATTGGTCGCCCATGCCGCCGAAAAAGATATTGCTCCCGTTGGAAAAGCTCCGGTTGAACGCCGCCGCGTCGTTGTGCCATTTGCCGGTGTGAAAGGTCTTGTAGCCCTGACGCTGGAGGTGCTCGCCCAGCGTGGTGTGTGCTTCCGGGAGGGTCGCGCCGTTGCTTTCCAACTCGAAAAGGCCACGCCCGGTGTGCACCATGGCCCGACTCGGCATGCAGACCGCCCCGCTTGTCGATCCGGGGATCGTGCAGCGGGTGAAAGTCGTGCCCCGCTTCATCAAGCGATCCAGATTCGGGGTGCGCACCACTGGATCTCCCATTCCCGAAAGGGCATCCCAGCGCAGGTCGTCACACATAAAAAGAAGCACATTCGGAGGTTTCGCCATGTCGCCCATTTAAGCATCCCGGCTCCCTCCTTCAACGAAAACCTGCATCCTCCCACCCTGCAGGGCGTAATCAGCTCTCCCCCAGGACAAGAGCAGGATCTTCTCGCCTCCTTTTCCCGTTGTTGCTAATCCCATTAGATGAACACGAAAGATTACCTCTCGGAATGGTTCAGCCTTGAAGGAAAAACCGCCGTTGTCATCGGAGGAACCGGTGAACTTTGTGGAAAAATGGCCGAAGGCCTTGCCGGCGCCGGTGCCAATGTCGCTGTTGTCGGTCGCAAGCCTAAAAAAGCCCGGGAAAAACTGGACCGGATGCAGCCCTTTTCCGGAAAGCACTGGTTCGAACAATTTGACGTCTCTTCCGCCGATAACCTTCAGGCCCTGCTAAATTCCATTATCGATAAGGTGCCGCAAATCGACATCCTCATCAACGGCGTCGGCGTCAATTCCCCGACCCCCTTTCTCGATATCTCCGAAACCGAATATGACCGGATCATGCAGGTCAATGCCAAGTCCGTTTTCCTTTCCTGCCAGGTCTTTGGTCGTTATTTTGTAGAAAACCAGGTGCCGGGCAGCATCATTAACATCGGTTCAATCTCCGGCCTCATCCCGCTCTCCCGTGTCTTTACCTACTCCATGAGCAAAGGTGCCGTTCATAATCTCACGAAAAACCTTGCCCGGGAATGGGCTCCCCTTTCCATCCGGGTAAATACCCTTGTTCCCGGCTTTTTTCCCGCCGAACAAAATCGCAAGGTCCTCACCGAGGACCGCGTCGCCTCGATCATGAACCACACTCCGA
>CAYQKH010000057.1:0-1280 GCA_964417945.1 uncultured Opitutales bacterium | reverse complement strand
AATCGCAAGGTCCTCACCGAGGACCGCGTCGCCTCGATCATGAACCACACTCCGATGAACCGCTTCGGCGAACCCCACGAACTGATTGGCGCCACCCTCCTGCTCGCCTCCCCCGCCGGCTCCTTCATCACCGGGCACGAAATCGTCGTCGATGGCGGGTTCGCTGCCATGACCATCTGATCCCCCTGGAAAACATGACCCTCCCCAAACTCACCCTCGGCATGGGCGACCGCTTTGCCCACCAGGGCCGCGCCCAGCTCCAGGCCATCCTCGATGCCCGCAAGGCCGGTATCGACCTCTATCCCGTCTGGAATAAATCCTTCCGCGAGCACAAGATCGTCGGCAGCCAACCCGCCGACCTGCGCGCCGAGGCGGACCACGCTATTTGGGATCTCCGCTGGTCCGGCGCACAATTCGTCGCCTCCCTCCGCCACGATCCGAGTTGCCCGGAATACAACCCGCACCTTCGAGCCGTGGTGTCCATGAGAGGATTTCCTGACCCTATTTACTGCAACAGATAAATCGGGCTGGTCCAGGCCCGGTGCCCGTCTTCCTGGTAAACTTTGATGAAGAGCGGGTTGTCCCCTTTGCGGAACTTGCGGATCGGCACCTCGAAGGATAGACGCTCCTCACCGGGCTCCGTCGGAAGGGGCCGGATCTCAATCTGCTTTTCCAAGCCCCCGCATTTCCAGACCTGGAGGCGGTTCCGTTCGAAGGGATACCTCAGCGATTTCTGGGTCGTCCGTAAATCCACCCCTCCGCGCAGGGGGCGCTCCAGGTTCAGAATCATCCCCGCATGGCTCCCCGTGGTGTTCGACAACCAGCTGATCCGGGTTCCCGACTCCTGCCTCAACGGCTTGTGGGGGTTCAAAAATTGCAGGGGCACCACTGACTCCACTCGATTTCCCGTCAACTTCAATGAGCCGTCCCAATTCACCAGACGGGCACGCCCCCGGACTTCCGCACCGCTCCAGAGGATCTTGAAACGTTTTCCCGTTTCCGGGTAAGGACTATCCGGCAGACGCGTGGTCAACCGCTGATTCCCGTTCCAGACCTCTACTCGTTCCAGGGCGTGGGTTCCGCATACCTCCACTCTCAATGCGTAAGGCTCCGATTCATTCCGCTCAAGAATATCGCCCATCATCCCAACCGCCCGGCCGGAGGCCATTAACTCCACCCGCACCAGTGAACGGTTTCCCGTCGTGCCGTAAAAATGACGCGCCTCGTAGGCCGCCCGGACCGATTCCCGGTCCAGCCGGTCCGCCAGCACACAGGTCAGC
>CAYQKH010000056.1:0-15884 GCA_964417945.1 uncultured Opitutales bacterium | reverse complement strand
GCCATCGGGGTCGGGCTGCCGATCGAGGAACCGGCCGCCAACATGATCGTCGATATCGGCGGCGGCACTACCGAGGTCGCCATCATCTCCCTCGCCGGAGTCGTCTACACCAAGTCCATCCGCGTGGGCGGTGACGAAATTGATAATGCCATCGTTAATTATATGAAGCGCGCCTACAATCTTATGGTTGGCGAGCGCACCGCCGAGGAAATCAAGATCCGTGTCGGCTCCGCCTTCCCCCTCGAAGAAGAAATCTCCATGGAGGTCCGCGGTCGCGACTCCGTTGCCGGCCTGCCCAAGACTATTCAAATCACCTCGCAGGAAATCCGGGAAGCCCTTTCCGATACCATGAGTTCCATTATCGAACTGGTCCGGAACGCCCTCGAGCGGTGCCCCCCTGAGCTTTCCGCCGACCTTGTGGATCGCGGCCTTGTCATGGCCGGTGGAGGCGCCCTCATTAAGGGCCTCGATCGTCTCATCTCCGATGCCACCGGGCTTCCCGTGCTCATTGCCGAAGATCCCCTCAGCGCCGTCGCCAACGGTACCGGCTTAGTCCTCCAGGATCTCCCCTTCCTCCTCAAGGATATCCAGAGTTTTAAAAGCAACGCCTGAACCCGTAGCGTCCTCCGACCACCTTGGCCAGAATATCCCCCGCCCGAGCAAAGCCGTTTCTCTATCTGGGGGCCTTCCTCGTCCTCTGGTTTCTTCTCCCCGCCCTCTTTAAGAACACCCTGCGGGATACCCTCTATGAATTCCAGGCCCCCCTCTGGATCGCGACCTCCACCCTCCGGGACCTCCAGACCACGACCAACCTTCGCACCGAATCCAAGGGCCGCCTCGGCGAGGCCATCCGCGACCTCAGCCGGGAAAACGCCCTCCTCCGCCTCGAGCGGGAGCAACAGGACGAGGACCGGGAATACATCCGCAGGCTCGAGAACCTCCTCAACCTTCCCAGCCGCCCGAGCTTTCGCTACGAAGTCGCCCGCGTCGTCCGCCGGGATCTCTCCGCCTGGTGGCAGCGCATCACCATTCGCAAGGGCGAAGACTTTGATATCCCCGAAGGCGCCGCCGTTATCTTCTCTGGAGGGGTCGTCGGTCGAGTCGTCGAGGTCCGCAATTTCACCTCCGAGGTCGAACTCGTTTCCAGTCCCTTTTTCCGCATGGCCGCGAAATTTAAGGGCGACCGTCGCCCGGTAACCTACTCCGGTCGGCTTCACACCCAGTTCACCCCGCCCTTCGGCACCGTCAGCGACGCCCCCTCGGACCTCTCCGTTTCCCCGTCACGGCCCTCTCTCCTCGTCAGCAGTGAATTGGGCGGGGTCTTCCCCTCCGGACTCACGATCGGGGAAGTCTTCCGCCTTTCCCCGGGCCGCGACGGCCTTTTCCAGACCGGTCCCGTCATGCTCGACGAACGACTACTTACCCTCACCGAAGTGGCCGTCCTTATCCCGCTGACACCGGAGGACGCCGCCGGGTTCAACCTTGCCCCGGAGCAGATGGAGGACCCACGCTGATGTGGGCACGCCTCCTCATCATCCTCGCCGCCAACTTCCTCCTCCTCTGGTTGGTGATTTCCGTCAATCTCACCCTTTCCGCGTGGCAGTTCACGCTTTCTCTGCCCGCTCTTTTCGTTGTTTTTCCCGCCTTGAACTTCAAACCCGCGCCGGCCGTCATCGCCGCGCTCGTCACCGGCTTCCTATTCGACGCCGCCTATCCCGTTCCCTTTGGCCTTCACGCCCTCCTCTTTTCCCTCGCCACCGGCGCCCTCCTCCAAGTGCGGAGGCGCCTCCACCGGGAGAAACCCGCCCACCGGCTCTACCTGACCCATGCCCTCAATGCTGTTCTGGTCGTCGCCTTTTCACTCTATATGGGCCGCGAATTTCTCTTTTCCCTTCCTTACTGGATTCGGGTAGCCTCCGACCTTGTCCTTGCTCACCTCCTTCTCCTCCTTGTCGCGCCCTGGTTCTTCAGCCTCCAGTTCCATTCCCTCGAAGGGCTCGGCATCCAAATTTACCAGGATGAGATCGAAAACGAAGTTCTCTAAAACCCGCTCCCGATTGGTTTGCAACCCCGCTCCCTTTTTTGTAATTTAAGAACTTCTCATGCAACCGGTCGACATCCATCAGAAGGGGGTTCCACGCCTGCTCATTTTCGTCCCCATCCTCGCCCTCCTCATGTTGACCCTTATCCTCACCCTCGGGTGGAAGCAGTTCGCAGAGATTAACCGCTACCAGGATCAGGAAGAACATCAGGCCCAGCGACGCATCCTCCACCCCGGCCCGCGCGGAGATATTTACGACCGGAACGGGAAATTGCTCGTCGGCAACCGCCCCCGCTTTTCCGCCGTCATCTACCCCGACGAGTTGAGCAAACTGCGGCGCGATTTCCACCGGGAATACATCCGTAAAGTCCGATCTATCCGGAAGGCGGCTGAAGCCACCGACGAAACCCCCGAAATCGACTACAACTTCCTCCGCTGGGAGGCCCGCGTTACCGTTATTCAGCAATACCTGGACAAGGTCAATGGCATCACCGGTCGGGAGGAATCCCTTACCGTGCGCAAGCTTCAACGCCATTTCAGCCAGGAGCTGCTCCTCCCCCTCACCCTGGTCAACGATCTTAAGCCCGATGAGTATGCCCGACTCGTCGAGCAGCTGCCCCCCAATGCGCCCATTCAGATTTATACCGACAGCGCCCGCTACTATCCCTACGGAGCCGCCGCCTGCCACGTTCTCGGATACGTCACCTCCTCCTACCTGGAGCCCGAAAACGCGCTGACGCTCCCCGGCGAGGACCTCACCACCTTCAGCTTTAAAGGCAAGGTCGGTAAAGCCGGGGTCGAGCGCTCTTTCGATGATTCCCTTCGTGGCACCAGCGGCGGCGAAATTTACCGCGTCGACCCCAGCGGCTTCCTCCATGAGTTGATCGAGGCGCGCGCCCCGTCAAAGGGGGACGACCTCTACCTCAGCCTCGATATCGAACTCCAGCGCATCGCCGAATCCGTCATCGGGGATAAAGTCGGGTCCGCCGTCGCCGTCCATGTGAAAACCGGGGAAATCTATGTCCTGTCCAGCAGCCCCGGATATGACCTCAACCGGCTCTCCCCCTTCATCTCTACCGAGGTTTACAATGAGATTACCGATCGCGGTGCCTGGCTTAACCGTGCCACCCAGGGTCTCTACCCGCCAGGTTCCACCTTCAAGCTCATCACCGCTATCGCCGCCCTCGAAAACCGCGTTATCCAACCCGAAACCCTTATCGACAGCCCAAAATACTTCCGCGTCGGGAACCGGCTCTTCCCCTGCCACAGCCGTAACGGGTTCGGCGAAATCAACGTCGCCAAAGCCCTCGCCGTTTCCAGTAACACCTTCTTTTACAATATCGGGGTTCAGGCCGGAATCGACGAAATCGCCGAGTCCGCCAAAGCCTTCGGCCTCGACGAGCGCATCCCCCTTGAAATCCCCTTTAACGCTTCCAGGATGATCGTTCCCACCAAGGAGTGGAAGCGGGACGACGGTCGCGGAGGCTGGGTTCCCGGTGACACCGCCAACACTTCCATCGGGCAGGGGTTCCTCCTCACCACCCCGCTCCATATGGCACGCTTCGTCGCCTCCCTTGGTCGCGGGGAGTCCCGAACCCGCATGACCCTCCTCCGCCAGGGCAGTGCCCCCGGCGAAGCCCCTTCCGTCGATCATCAGGCGGAGAAAATCGCCCTCTCCCCAGAAGCCCTCGATGCCCTCTACCAGGGAATGATTCAGGCCGTTAACGTCGGCACCGCCCGCATGACCCAGCTTCCCGATCTTCAGGTGGGCGGGAAGACCGGGACCGCCCAGGTCACAAAGGACGGCGAAGCCCTCACCCTCGCCTGGTTCGTCGGCCTTGCCCCCATGGAGGATCCCGAACTCGCCATCGCCGTCTGCATTGAAGGCACCGACCCCAACGATAACTTTCACGGAGGCAGCACCGCCGCACCGGTCGCCAAGGCCGTCTTCGAGGCCTACTTCCAAAATCGCTTCACCACCGTCGCCCGATCCAACGATTGACCCCTACCCATGTCTGCCACTTCCTCCACCATGCTTCCCCTCTGCACCGCCTTGCCGCCCTTTGAACTGCCCGAACCCTTGACCGGAAAAATCCGCCGGTCCGACGAATTTCAACCGTCTCCGCTCCTCCTCGTTGCGTTTATCTGCAACCATTGTCCTTACGTCGTGCACCTCAAGGATGCACTTGTCCAGTTCGCACGGGATTATGAGGCCCACCTCCAAGTCGTCGCGATTTCCAGCAATAGTGTCGAATCCCATCCCCAAGACGGACCTGAGCTCATGGCCGAAGACGCCCGACGCCATTCCTATCCCTTCCCTTACCTCTACGACGCCTCACAGGAGGTGGCCAAAGCCTTTCACGCCGCCTGTACCCCCGACTTCTTCCTCTTTAATTTTAATCGCATCCTCGTCTACCGCGGGCAGTTCGATAACACCCGCCCATCCCACCGCACCGCCCCCGATACCCCGGACAAGGGCGCCACACCCGATGGAGCGGATCTGCGCCGCGCCGTTCAAGCCGCGCTCAAAGGCGAAACCATTCCACCTGAAGAACAGAAGTCCAGTCTCGGCTGTAACATCAAGTGGCATCCCGGAAACGAACCGGACTATTCCTGATTCGCACCGCCTGCGGCCACCGGACTCAAGGCCTCCCGAACCTGCCGGGATTGAGGATCCCGCTGCACCTCTTCAAGCAGATGCCGGAAAGAGGGATGCCCGCTCGAATGACTCGAGCACCACCGCTACTTGCTGGTCATCTCATACACCCCATCCCAATCCGGCCCCGGCGGATTCGTCTTCATCATCCCGCAGCGCGCCAGCATCACCAGCGAGGGGTTGGTCTTCACCCCCGGCACCTTCTCCGGTTGGTAACGCTCAAATCCGCTTGCCTCCTTAAAAAGCGCCGCCGCCGCATCCCAACGCTGCGTCAAGTAGAGTTCGATTCCCTTATGGAAGAGATCGATCCCCTTTTCCTCTTCCGCGGATACCCGCTCCTTCGTGTCCACTAGCTCATACATGGTCACCGGCTTCGACCGTCCCTTCACGATAATTTTATCCAGGTAGCGAAACAGCATCTCGTCGTGCTCCTCGGAGTAAGCCGCCTTTGTGTCCTCCGTCACCATCGTGTAGACCCCGTAGCTCTTCGCCCCGCTCTCGCAGCGCGCTGCCAGATTCACTACATCTCCCATCATCGTATAGTTGAAGCGATCCTCCGAACCCATGTTTCCCACGATCGCCGACCCGGAGTTCAGGCCGATTCGCGTTTGCATCTGGTGCACGATCGTCGGCCACCGGTCACCCATCGCCGCCCATTGCGACCGCAACTCCGCCTGGCGGTGTTGCACCCGGACCGCCGCCTGGCAGGACCGTGCCGCGTGCTCCGATAGCGGCACCGGCGCACCGAACATCGCCACAATCGCGTCGCCGATGAATTTATCCAGAGTCCCCTTCTCCTGCTGCACGATGCGGCCCATCTCCGTGAGGTATTCGTTCATCAGGCTGACGAGGTCGCCCGGAGTCAATTTTTCCGAGAATGTCGAGAAACTCTGGATGTCGGAAAAGAATGCTGTGATTTCCGCTTCATGCCCGCCAAGCTGGGGTTCCTCCCCGCTCTCCACCATGCTGTCTACCAACTCCGGCGAGACATAAGTCCCGAACATCCCCGTGATCCGCCCTTTCTGCCGCTCTTCCTGCACCAGCTTTCCAATCGTTCCGATAAAGAGCGTGGAGGCCGCCGACCCGAGCGGCGACACCAACGGCACCACGAGGTCATCCGTTCCAAATAACACAAAAACCACTCCCGCATACGCTCCCAGGACGAGGACGTTGCCCGCCTTTACCGCCAGGCTGTACTTCCCCGTCGAAAGCCCCCCTGCCACACTGATCACCGTCAGCCCGAAGAGCAGAAGATACTCCCAAAACGGAGGAAGCCGGTGGATGTAACGGTCCGAAACAATCGTCTTCAGCAAGTTCCCATGCACCCCAACCCGCGGCACTTCACGGTTGTCGAAGGGGGTCGGGGCAAGATCCTGCAACAGGATGTCCGTCGGACCAATCAGGATCATCGCATCATTGAACTGCCGGAAGAACGCCTCTCCCTTCGCCCGCTCCGCCGCATTATCCGAAAAGAGCAACGACTCGTTCGCGAACAGCTCCGCCAGACTGACCCGCGGGTTCTTTTCCGATTCCCAGCGGCTGAAGTAATTGATCTCCAAAAGTTGCTCGCGGGTCAGTGGAATTCGCTTCAACACCCGGCCCTCCACGTCGCGAATTTCCAGCGTATCCCCCACCGGAACCGCCGCCTGCGACGATACCCCCTGCGAGGCCAGATACATTTCCAGTGCTAAGTGATTGAATTGCAGATCCAGGTGCTTCGGCACCGTGTCTACCGGATTGCCCATGTAATGGATCTCGAAAACGTCCTCCTTTTCCACCTCCTCCGTCTCCAGTCCCTGGACCGCAAAATTGAATTGCTTCCCGTACAGTAGGTTCTTGCTGTGCACCGATCCAGAATACTCGAAAAACAGTGGACACCAGCGCGGGATCGCATCCCGGCTCAGGCTCTCATCAACCGTGATCATCCCCACCCGCCCCACTAGATTCCCCTGGATGATGTTGATTAGCGGAAACGTCGGGATCTCCGGGTAGGGATTGCGGCGCGGTTCATCAAATCCCATATACTTCAGAGGTGGAATGCTCGGGATCTCCATATAGGGCAACAATACCCCTGTGTAGTCACCCGCCAGCACGATCCGGTCCGGCCACCGGTAGACCACACTCGAAATGTTCTGATTGCTTTCCACCACCTTCTCCGGTGGCACCATTCGTGACATGCTTTTCGGAGAAAAGACAAAGTCGTAGCCCACCACTTTCGCTTTGCCGTATTCCAATAGAAGAAAGCCCGCCTCCGCAAAAAATTGCCGGTCCCAGGGGCGCTCCCCTACCTCCTCAAGGTTCATCGCCCGGGCGTCCAGATCCGCGTAGATGACCTTGGCCTCGCTCTCAATTTCGCCTCGCACCAGAAATCGCAGGTCCATCGCGAAATCCTTCAGGATGTCGAGATACCCCGAATAAGTCAGGATTGCCCAACAAAAGGGGATCGGAATCAGGATAAAATACAGCAACCAGTTTTTCACGAGGCCTTTCTTTCCGAACAGAATGCGGCGCTCCCACTTGAAATCAAACCCTTACCGGTGCACTCCTAAATGAAACCTTGAGTTGTCTGGAGGGTCTGCAGAAACTTTCACCCCTTTCCGCCATCGGCGAGATACCTCCTGATCTTTATGAATCCTCCATCCGATTTTTCGAATTCCAATTCTCAAGTCCTCGAGAACACCGCCTGGGTCAAATCCCTCCGGGACGAGATCGCGCGGGTCATCGTGGGACAAAGATACCTTGTCGACCGCCTCATCGTCGGTCTCGTGGCCAACGGCCATGTCCTCCTCGAAGGGGTCCCCGGCTTGGCCAAGACCCTTTCCATCCGCACCCTTGCCCGCGCCATTCAAGCCCATTTCCAGCGAATCCAGTTCACACCCGACCTCCTCCCCGCCGATATTATCGGCACCCTCATCTACAACCCGAAAGAGGCCTCCTTCTTTACGAAGAAAGGTCCCGTCTTCGCCAACCTTGTCCTCGCCGACGAAATCAATCGCGCCCCCGCCAAGGTCCAGAGTGCCCTCCTTGAAGCTATGCAGGAAAAACAGGTCACCATCGGCGACACCACCTATCCCCTTCCCGAGCCCTTCCTCGTCCTCGCCACCGAAAACCCTATCGATCAGGAAGGCACCTACCCACTTCCCGAGGCACAGGTCGATCGGTTCATGCTCAAGCTCAAGATCGGTTATCCCTCCAAATCCGAGGAGCGGGAGATCCTCGATCTCATGGCTTCCACCAATCCCGAATTCGAGGTCAATCCCGTCGTCGACCTTCCTACTGTCCTCGCCGCACGCAGGCAGGTCAATGAGGTCTACATTGATGACAAAGTAAAGGATTACATCGTCGATATTGTTTTTGCCACCCGCTTTCCCTCCCAATACGAACTCGACTTCGACTCCTACATCCAATTTGGAGCCTCCCCGCGCGCCACGATTAACCTTACCCTTGCGGCAAAGGCTTGGGCCCTTCTTGAGGGCCGTTCCTACGTCACCCCGCAGGATGTGAAAACGATCGGCCTCGATGTCCTCCGCCACCGGGTTATCCCCACTTACGAGGCCGAGGCGGAAGAGGTTTCCAGCGAGGATATCATCTCGCGGATCTTCGACACCGTTCCCGTCCCCTGATCCGCTCACCGGGTGCCCACGCCTCCTCTTCCCCGCCCTGCGCATGGATACCAAGGAAATACTCAAGCGCGTTCGCTCCATCGAGATCCGCACCCGACGCCTCGTCTCCGAGGCCGTCAGCGGAGCCTACCATAGCAGCTTCAAAGGACAGGGGATGGATTTTGAGGAAGTTCGGGAATACACTCCCGGCGACGACGTGCGCTCTATCGATTGGAATGTTACCGCGAAGATGGATCGCCCATTTATAAGAAAGTATCGGGAAGAACGGGAGCTGACCATCCTCATCGCTCTCGATCTCAGCGCATCCGGCCGCTTCGGCTCCGTCGAGCGCACCAAGCGCGAACTCGCCGCCGAGCTCGGTGCCGTCCTCGCCTTCTCCGCCACCCGCAACAACGATAAGGTCGGCCTTATCCTCTACACCGACCACGTCGAAAAATTCATCCCCCCAAAAAAAGGTCGCCGACACATCCTTCGCGTTATCCGCGAAATGCTCTTTTTTGAACCGGCCGGAAACCAGACCGACACCGTTGCCGCCCTCCAGTTTGTCAACCGCCTCTCCTCCCGCCACAGCGTCCTCTTCCTCATTTCCGACTTCCTCCAGGACAACCGGGGTCGCCTCATTTTCAACCCCGACGCCCCCGCCGATCATCCCCTCTTCCAGACCCTCGCCCTCACCAATCGACGCCACGACGTCATCTGCCTTCAGGTTACCGACCCCCGGGAACAGGAGTTGCCCGACGTCGGTCGGGTTGCCCTTGAGGATGCCGAGACCGGGGAACTCGTCGAAATCAATACCCGCAATCCGAAAACCCGGAGGCAGTTCCAGAAATGGAACCAGCTTCGGGTCGACCAGCTCCTCCGCCGCTTCCGGCAATCCGGTATCGACGCCGTTACCATTACCAACGGTGAGCCCTACATCGCCGCCCTTCGGGCCCTTTTTGAACGAAGGGGGAGCCGCCTGTGATCGGGATTTTCAGCCTTCTTTGGAGCCGGATCAGTGCCGATCTCCCGGAGCCCTCCCTTCCCGCGGACGGTCTTATCCGCACCATCCAGCCGCCGAGAGAGATTTCCGCGCTCGGCCCTCAGCAATCGCTCCTCATCGGTCTGGGAATTCTGCTCCTCCTCGTCCTCGCCGCCCTCGCCTTTTACCTCCTCCGCCGGAAAAAACAGCCCGCACCCCCTCCCTCCCCTTACCAAGTGGCCCGGCAGCACTTGCGCGAGGTCTTTGAACAACGCTCCGAGCTGCCACCGAAGGAGTTCGCCAGCGAAGTTTCCCTCGCCGTCAGGGTCTTCATCGAAAAGGCCTTTGCGATGCCGGCTCCGGAACGCACCACCGAGGAATTTCTCCCCGAGATCCGCGACCATCCCGTCTTCCGGGGGGAACTATCCAAAAAGATCGCCCGCCTCCTCACCCTCGCCGATCTCGCCAAATTCGCCCGCCAGGAGTTCGGCCCGGAGGAGAAGGAAAAACTCTACCACGTCGCCGAGGAAATCGTCGACAAGGCCCACCTCCAAATGCTCGGGGACCAGCAGCCCGCACCCGCCCAGCATTCGGAACAACCGGAGGAGGTCCGCTCATGACCACCGAATTCCTCTTTGCCGACCCCTTCTTCCTCTGGTTGCTCCTTCTCGTCCCCCTCCTCGCTCTCTTTCACGGCAAGGTCGGGCGGGCGGCCGCGATTCAGTTTTCCAGCACCGCCGTGACCGGCAATCAGTCCCGGAAGCACCGGAGGGCCGCCGGAGCCTTCCTCTTTTTCCTGCGCCTTCTCGCCATCGCCGCTTTCGTCGTTGCCCTCGCGCGCCCTCAAATCGGGGAGGGCCGCCAAAGCATCGAGGCCTCCGGCATCGATATCGTCCTCGCCGTCGATGCTTCTCTCTCCATGCTCGGGCTCGATTTCGAGATCGATAACCGTCGCGATACCCGCCTCGAGGCCGTCAAGGTCGTCATTGCCGACTTTATCGAACGGAGACCCTATGACCGCCTCGCCCTCGTCGCCTTCGCCGGTGAGCCCTACCTCGTCAGCCCCCTCACCCTCAACCACGATTGGCTCATGCAGAACCTCGAGCGGCTTGAGGTCGGGCTCGTCCGCGAAACCGGGACCGCCATCGGCTCCGCTATCGGGATGAGTGTCAACCGCCTGCGGGACCTCGACGATGCCGAATCCCGCGTCGTCATCCTCCTGACCGACGGCACCAATACCGCCGGACAGATCAGCCCCATCGCCGCCGCCGAGGCCGCCGCTGCCTTTGATACCCGTATCTACACCATCGCCGCCGGCCGGGAGGACCGTGTTCTCGTCCCGCGCACCGGCCGCAATTACGAGATCTTCCGTGACCCCAGCGGAGAACCGATCCCTCAGGGCTACGCCGAATTCCCCGTCGATGAGGATTCCCTCCGGGAGGTTGCCGCAATCACCGGCGGCGAGTTTTACCGGGCCCGCGACACCGAGGGCCTTCGCGCCATCTATCGGGAAATCGATCAACTCGAGAAAACCGTGGTCGAACTTCAGGAATTTGCCCAATTTCGCGAACTTTTCGCCTGGCCCCTTTCTCTCGGCCTACTTCTCCTCGCCCTCGAACAATTGCTTGCCCACACCCGTTTGCGCCGCCTCCCATGATCCTTTTCCAGGAAACCCACCTCCTTTGGCTGCTCGTCATTCTCCTGCCGGGCCTCGCTCTCCTCTTCCTGCAAACCCGACGCGCCCGCCGGAAGCTCCTCTCCCGCTTCGCCTCCGCCAGCCTCCTCTCCGCCCTCACCAGATCCTTCTCCCCATTCCGGGAAAATCTCAAAACCATCCTCATCCTCCTTTCCTTCGTATTGCTGGTCCTCAGCCTCGCACGCCCGCAATGGGGCTACGAGTGGCGCGAGGCACGCGGAAAAGGTATTGATATCCTTTTCGTCCTCGATGCCTCCAAAAGCATGCTCGCACAAGATATTCGCCCGAATCGTCTCGAACGGGCCAAGCTCGCCATCCTCGACCTCATCCAAGACATCAGCGGGGATCGCCTCGGCCTTATCGCCTTTTCCGGTAATGCCTTCCTCCAGTGCCCCCTCACCCTCGACCATGACGCCTTCCGCCAGTCCCTCGATATCATCGAGCCCGGCCTCCTCTCCCGCGGCGGCACCAATTTCAGTTCCGCCATCGAGGAGGCCGCCGCCACTTTCGAGGAGGACAATAATTTTAAATTCGTGGTCCTTCTTACAGATGGCGAAGACCTCGCCGGTGAAGGCCTCGCCGAGGCCCAAAAGGCCGCCCAGCAGGGCATCAAGATCTTTACCGTCGGCGTCGGCAGCTCCCAGGGCGAACGGATCCCCGTCTTCGATAATCGGGGGCGGCCCACCTTTCTTCGCGATGATCGCGGCAACTTTGTCCTGACCCGTCTCGACGAGGAGACCCTCCGCGAGGTCGCCGAAGCGACCGGTGGCTTTTACACCCCCCTCGGAATCGCCGGGGAAGGTCTCCAGGCCGTCCTCAACCGGGGCCTCGCTTCCGTCCCCCGCGAGGAACTCGACTCCCGCCTCGAGCGGATCCCCGTCGAACGCTTCCAGGTTTTTCTCCTCCTCGCCCTCCTTCTCCTAATTGCTGATTCCCTCATCGGGAACCGACGTCGTCGACGGGCGAATCCCGCCGTCCCGGAAGCCCTCCAACGCTCCTCCCAAACCCTCCTCCTCTTCCTCGTCGGCCTCGCCCCCCTTCTTTTCCCTCCCAATCTCGCCGCCGACGGAAATCTACAAGCTTCGAATTTGTATTCAGAAGGCAACTACGAAGAAGCCGCCCGGCTCTTCCGCGAACTCGCGGAAAAGGACCCCCAAAACCGCCTTCATCGTTATAACCTCGGTTGCGCCAACTTTCGCCAGGGGGATTGGGACTCCGCCGGCGCCTCCTTCCGCCAGGCGCTTGAGACCGATGACCTCAACCTCCAGGCGGACGCCTTCTACAACCTCGGCAACACCCGCTTTCGCCTCGGCCAGGAAACCCGCGAGTCCAACCCCTCCGCCACCATCGAGTCGTGGGAGGAAGCTCTGCGCGATTACGAGAACACCCTTGAGCTTCGTCCCGGGGATTCCAACGCCGCCTATAATTACGAGGTCCTCCGCCAGCTGCTTGAAGAGTTGAAGCGGCAACAAGAACAACAACAGCAACAACAGCAGCAAGAGGGCGACAACCAGCAAGACCGGGAGAATCAACCGCAACAGGAGTCCGGTTCCGAGCAGGATCGCCCGTCCGACTCACGGGAGGGTGAAAACGCCCGGAATCAATCGGAGGGGTCCCGCCGGGATCCAGCGGATTCCTCTCCGGAGCGCGAGCCTCAGAGGGATTCCGGCCGTGGGGAAGAAGAATCACCCAACCCTCGGTCCGGGGAGCGTCCCCCACCCTCCGAGCGGGAAATCACCGGCACCGACGAGTCTCCCGATACCGCCACTCCCTCCGGGGGGGATTCCGGTGCCACCGCCGCCATGCCCCTCCAAATGAACCGCAAAGAGGCGGAACAATTGCTCGAAGCCCTCCGTCAAACCGAACGGAAATTGCCGGTTACCGGCGTCGGTGAAGAAAACGATCAACGCCAACCGGCCGACTTTAAAGATTGGTAATGCGACCCAACCCTCAGATCACCCGGTTCTTCCTCCTCGGCGCCTTCCTCATTTTCGGGACCGCTCCCTATCTCCAGGCCCGCTCCTCCGACGGAGATATCGAGATTTCCTCCGATATTTCCCCTTCGACCATTCGATTGGGGGCCACCGCCCGCTACTCGATCAACATTACCCAGACCAATCGCGGCAATTTCGACCGCCGCTCCACCCCAAACGGTACCGTCCCTGAGGTTCCCGGCCTCGAAATCGATTATCTCGGGCAATCCACCAGCACGCGCACCTCCTTTTCCAGCATCACCGGAACCACCCGGAGCGAAACCCTCACCCTCAATTATCAGGTCAGCCCCGGTCAGGCGGGCACCTTCCTCATTCCCGAGTTTGAAATTCTCTTCGAGGGGAGCCGCTACCGCGTGCCTGCTGTTCAGCTCAACGTCCTCGATCCCTCCCGCAACACCGAGTCCAACCGACCGCCCCTCTTGAAATTGGATCTGCTTGTTCCACAGGAGAAAGTCTATGTCGGCCAGACCCTCAAGACCAACCTCCAGCTCTTTGTCCTCGGCAAGATCCCCAACATTCGCACCGATTACCCGACCAAGATCGGCGATGCTTGGGCCGAAGGCCGGATGGCCGACAACCAGACCCGCTCCCGGAGCGCCCTCGGCGGCTACGAATATGATATCTATTCCCGCCCCCTCGTCCTCACCCCCTTAAAGGCGGGCGAGCAGGATCTCCTCTATGAGATGAACGTCCAAGCCCTTCTCCCGGTTTCCGGGGATATCTTTGATAGTCCCCAAACAGACCCGCGTCAGCCCTTCAACGACCCCTTCTTCCGGCAATTTAACTTCCGCATGGACCCGCAGTTGCAATATCAGAACCGGAAGGTGCAAACCGAACCGCTGAAAATTGAGGTCCACCCCCTGCCCGAAGACGATCGCCCCGCCGCCTTTTCCGGTGCGATCGGTGAATTTACCCTCAAGGCCTTTCCCGGAACCAATACCGTCAAGGCCGGTGACCCCGTTACCCTTCGCCTCCAGATCGCCGGTCAGGGGAACTTCGCCCGCATCCTCCCCCCCATCCTCGACCTTGGGGACCAATGGCGCACCTACGAACCCGAGTCCACCTTTCGGCAAGGGGATGTCCTCGGCTTCAGCGGGGTCAAAAATTTTGACTACACCCTCATCCCCCTCGACGACGCCATTTCCACCATCCCCGAGATTTCCATCGCCTACTTCGACCCTCAGACCGAAGCCTACGAAGTGCTCACCACGGGAAAGATCCCCCTCGAGGTTCTTGAGAATCCCAACCTCCAACGCGACCTCCCGGTGCGATCAGAGGAGTCCGGACCGGGAGTCGCCCCCGCCCCGCGCTTTTTCGAGCTGACCCTGAACCCCGGCCAGCTCCGATCCTTCCGCACCCCCCTCCTTCTCGATTCCCGCTTCCTTCTTGCCCAGGCCGTTCCCCTCCTCGCTCTCATCACTTTTGTCGGCGTGCGCCGCTTTCAGATCCGGGCGCAGCGCGACCTAGCCCTCCAACAACGGAAGCAGGCCGAGAAACGCCTGAACTCCCTCCATGCCGAAGTCGGGGAAGCCGCCCGTGCAGGGGATGCCGCCACCCTCTACCGGCTCTTTCTCCAGGGCTTCCGGCTCGTTCTCAGCAAGAAGTTTGGCCCACGCGTCGAAGCCGCCACCTGGCAAGAACTCCTCCCCTTCCTCGAAAAAGCCGCCATCGAACCGCCTCTCCGGGAGGAGATGGAGGCCCTCTTTCTCGAAGGGGAGGCCGTTTCCTTTGCCAGCAGGACCCCCTCCCCCGAAAACCTCGTCCAATCCCGCACGCGCTGGGAGGCGTCTCTAAAACGCCTCGATCAAGCCATCCGAAGCCAGGTATGAAGCGTCCTGTCCTCGTCTTTTTTCTCTGGGTTCTCATCCTCTTGCCCGGGCAAGCCTCTGCTCAGGACCCTACCACCCTCGCCCGCGACCTTTTCGAGAAAGGGAATACCGCTTACGCCGAGGAACGTTGGCCAGATGCCGTCGCTGCCTATGAATCCATCCTCAACCGCGGACTCCAGAGCGCCCCTCTCTACTTTAACCTCGCCAACGCCTACGCACGAGAGGAGCAGTTCGGCCGGGCCATCCTCTACTACCACCGGGCACTCTGGCTCGACCCTTTCAACGATATTTACCGCCTTCACCTTCAGGAAGTCCGCGACCGCGCGTTTTCACGGGGATCCAACCCCGGGATCGTCGATCTCCTCTCCGCCCGTCTCTCGCTCGACCAGTGGACCCTCCTCGCTGTCCTCGCCTTCTGGACTGGCGTCGGCCTCCTCATCCTCCCTCCGCTTCTCGGTCGCCGTCGCTTTTACCTCCTCTCCGGAAACCTCCTCCTTCTCGCCACACTCTCCGGCTGGGCCGCTTTCGAGCGCCTCCAGGATCGCCGGGATGGCATCATTGTTTCGGCAGAAGCCGTCCTCAAGGTCGCACCAACCCGGGCCAGCCCCCTCCGCGGAAACCTTGCCGAGGGAATCCGCTGTCGTATTCAGCGTCAGGAGCGCGAACACTTTTACATCACCACCCCGGATGGCAATGCCGGTTGGGTCCCCCGCTCCGACTTTATCCCCATCGTACCCCAGGCCGGGAAACCCTCCAATCCCCAACCGGCGGAGACTACCGTCCCGCTGTCCATCCCCCGCCCCTCCGATCCCAAACCCGGCCCCTCTTCCTCCCAGTCTTAATCCCGATCCGAATTCCCCCACCAGACAAACTGGATCGCGCAAGCGCGATCTCCGCACATCCGCACCATCTGCTGAAATCATGCCCGCCGGAGCCTTCGCCAAGCCCCCCCCCGCGCTCCATCCCCTAATTCTGCCGCCCAAAAAAAGAGGGTTGCTACCACCCCCACCCTGTGCGAGGTTACCTATTGGCCGGGTCCTATGCATCGCAGGACAGGCGAACCCCGTCAGGTCCGGAAGGAAGC
>CAYQKH010000055.1:0-16117 GCA_964417945.1 uncultured Opitutales bacterium | reverse complement strand
TTCCTCCATCCCCAGGACGCCCCAGAATTGCCCGTGCAGCATTACCGGCGCCCAAGCCACGCTCACCGCCCTGCGCGACCGCAGGGTGTCCTCCAGGGGCTCGCCGAATTCCCGTGCGAAGCCCTGCACCAGTTCCCCTGCCTTCAGGGAATCCATCATCTCCGCGAGGTGCGTTTCAAAATCGTGGTCGAGGAGCGTCCCCGGGGCTGCCATCACCGGGAAGCCCTCCTGGGTCCATTCATAACGGCACTTCAGCCGGGGAAAACCGGTTCGCGTATCCCTCACCCGCTCGTAGAGAAAGAGGCGCGACACCTTCAGATCCTCCCCGATCGCCCGGCAAACCAGCCGGATCGCCTGGTTCTCCTCCGGTTCGGTCAGCAGGGCGTTCACCCCCCGCGCCGAAGATTCGAGCAGGTTATCCTTTCGTTCCATTATCAGCTCTTCCGCTTTCCGCTCGGAGAGAT
The DNA here is from genome assembly GCA_964417945.1 of uncultured Opitutales bacterium. Classification (GTDB taxonomy): domain Bacteria; phylum Verrucomicrobiota; class Verrucomicrobiia; order Opitutales; family JABSRG01; genus CAYQKH01. The sequence goes on along the minus strand of CAYQKH010000055.1, from coordinate 15,653 downwards.
CGTAAGCCATCCAGATCACGTTCCGTCGCTCCGTCTTGCCCGGTTGCCCCCGGCCCGGGTCCTGCACCCGGGAAAACCGCCCCTCGAACCACCACTGCTTCCCCTCTTTCCGGTAGCTGTAGTCCAGCTTCTGGACTTGCCCCGTATCCAGGCAGAGTTGGATCTTCGACAGGATCCCCTCCGCCTCCTTCAGTGGGAGGCAGTCCCGCAACGGACGATGTCGCATTTCCATCGCCGCATCCGCGAAAGAAACCCGCGGGTTCGCGAAGACTTCCGTGATGTAGCCGTCCTCGCGCACCAGGTAGGCCACATCCGGGATCGAGTCCATCAGGCTTCGCAGCCCCGCCTCCGCGTCCGACGAGGCCTTTTCTCGGTTTCGGATTTCCGCAACCACCGCACCGAGGAATAGCGTCGTCACCGCCAGGATTCCGAGAAAAGAGGAGAGAAAAATCGTTGACTGCGCGATCGCATCCGGGTGCGTCCCGAAAACCCCGAGGATCGGCCAGATCGCCAGCTGGAAGAGGATAAAAATCCCCGCTGAGGAGGCGCGCTGCCCGTAGCGGATCGCCCCCCATGCCATCACCGGGAAAAGCAACAGCTCAAGCGGGTAGTTGATGAAACTGTCGGGGGTGACATTCCCAAAGTGCAGGAAACCCGCTCCCAGCAGGGCCAGCAACCAGACCGCGACCTCACGGATCTGCCGGTTCCGCACCGCACTCGCGCGTGGATGGAACCAGTTGAAGAACAGCGGAGCCACGATCAGGATGCCCAGCCCGTCCGACACCCACCGGCGCATCCACAAGTCCAACCAGAATCTTGCCCCGTTCTCCGGCGTGCTCAACGCATAAAACACCGTCGTCAGCAGCGAGGAAACCAGACTTGCGCTTAAAAAAGCCACAATGAACTGTCCGACACCCCGCACCTGCTCCAACGTCGGGTTGAAGCTTCGGAACCGCCCCAGCACCATGCCCCCCACCAGCGCCCCTGCGCAGTAAGAAAATGCGTGTCCGATCAGGTAGACCGGGGCTATTCCCGGAAGGTAAAGCCCCACTATCAGCCCGAGGAAAAGGGCCGGAAGATAAGGCCAACCCCACAGACAGACCACCGCAAAGGCAAAACCCGCCTGTGGCCAGAGGATCCCGAACTCCGGCTGGTCGCCACCGAAATGCAGACCCAGCCCGAGGTTTACCGAAAGCGCGCTGACCACGAAGGACAGAATCGAGCCCAGCCAAAAGCGAAAGCTCTTCAGCTGTCGCAACGCTCCCTTACGGATCGTGATCGAAGGCTGCTGGTCCGACAGCGGCAAACTGCTGGGATCCCGATAGTACATGAAAATCCCTGATTATCCCCACAACCACGGAAAGTCCACCTCATAAGCGGCCCCTTCCCGCCACGGAAACGCTATTTTTGGAACCAGTTTCCGGTCGGGTCCTCCAGCCAGATCCCCTTCGGAGAGCGTTCCCGGATCAACTGCGCACGGGTCTTTTCCACCTCCGCCAGTGAGCTTCCCGTCCGCCGCGCCGCGATTTCATACAGCTGCTTCCGATCGCTGTTCTCCTCCGCGATCAGTTTCCGGGTCCCCAGGTCTACCGTCCCCCGGGCCTCCAGGTAAGCGGCATTGTTCTCGCCCACCAGCCCCTCCAGTTTCAGGTTATCCACCTTTGGCAGGCGCTCCTTCAGGCGCTCTTGGATCTCCGCCGGACTTTGCGCCCCGGCAAAAATCGGACCCGCCAGAAAGCAGATCAGCAAGACGACGTAAGTGTGAAGTTTTTGATTCATCGGATTGTCAGGGTTATCCTTCGTTTTTTCCTGCCGCTTCCGGGACGTCCAGCGTCGAGGAGGCCGCGTCGATTTCTCCAAAGAGGTCGTCCAATTCACGCTGCACCTTCAGATTGACGTCAACCGTGATTTGGATCGGCTTTACCTCGTGCTCTGTTTTTATCGTGAAACAGCCCGCAAAAAAAAGAAACAACGGAAGTAGGCTCAGTAAAAAATAGGTTTTTGAGCACATGTAATTTGTAAGGGGTCAAACGCAAAATTTAAAGATTTGTCCGGCAAAAAAAGGGCATCGCACTTCCGCCGCTAACCGCCAAAAATCCGCTTCAGGATTTGGAAGATATCGAGGGGAGGACCTCCGCCACCCTGTTGTTGTTGTTGCTGTGGAGGCGATCCGGGGGCACCGCCGCCGCCGCTCGGGTTGCTTGAAGGCGGCATTGGCATCGAGGGGCTACCGCTCCCCTGCTGCCGGTTCTGGCTTTGGCTCTGCGATTGCGACTGGGATTGGCTCTGGCTTTGGTTTTGTTGGTTTTGGCCCGGGTTGCGCTGCCCCATCTGCTGCGGCTTGTTTTGCCCCTGTTGACCCTGCGCATTCTGTGAGCCGGAACGGTTCCCCATCTCATTGGACGTGCCTTGTCCCATCGCTGCTAGCTCGATCCCTTTGGACAAGGCGTCGGTGCCTTCCTCTCCAGAGCGGTCCCCGTCCTGTTCATTCCCGTCCTGACCACCTTTTTGTTCTCCGTTGGGGCCGCCGGCTTCATCGCGGTCGCTGCCGCCAAGGCCGGCGATCTTCTCGTAGGACCCATCAGCGGCACCTTTGCCCTCCTTGTCGCCGCTTCCTCCAAAGGGCCGGTTCTCTTCGTCGTTACCGGTGCCGTCACCGAGGTTGCTCAGACCCTCGCGGTCGAAGCGGATGATATCGATCAAGGCGGTGGAAAGGGTGGGGCGCTCCTCCACGGCGGCGAGGAGGATGCGCTCCAGTTGTTTCAACTCGTCTTGAGCCTCCTCCAATGCCTCGATCGGCCCGAAAAAGTAGTAGAGGTTCTCATGGTTGTAGCGGATGTAAAACCCAAAGTCGGCAAGGTAGCCGCCGTCCAGGGAGATCCCAGGATAGGTGCTTCGGAACTGCTCCGCATCCATTTCCGCGCTCGCTTCGATGGCGTCCGTGGGCAGGATGAAACTGGACGCCTGTCCGCTTTGCCACGGGAGGAGACTACCGGCGAGCAGGGTCAGCCCGGTGAGGAGGGAATGGGGGGTCGGATAACGCATAAAATGATGGTTCAGATACCGGAGGGCAGGTCATCTCCGGTTTCACTTCCGCCCCCGCTGGTGGTTTCCTGCCGTCCGGAGGCGGCGGAACGGTTGCGATTGCCCCGGTCTTCCGGCTTCTCCGCCGTCTCGGGGTTGGAGCCGAGAACATCCGCACTCTGCTCTTGCACTTCCACCTGGTAGGTGTTGTTCCCGAAAGCCGACTCCTCCTCGTTGTTTTCCTCCCCGTAGCTGCCCATCTGTTCGCGGTTTTTCTGACTTTGGGCAGAGCTCGTAATCTTCTTCAGCATCTCGAGGGGATTGGAGCCACTCCCGCCACCGGCCCTCTGCGCCTGCTCGTTGTTTCCGCCACCACCGGCTTGCTGTTGGTCCTGTGGTTCTTCCTGCCCTCCCCCGGAGATCGGGTTTTCGACCTGTTCGATCGGGTTCTCGTTTTCGGCACCCCCTCCGCCTTTGTCCTCAGGCTTACCGTCGGTTCCGATTCCCGCGCCTTGGCGGCGGGGGTCGCTACCCTGCTGTCCGGGGTTGTCGCCCTGTTGCTGAACCCAGCCCTTAACCTTGTTTTCCTTGCCCTCCAGCGAATTGCCGTAGGAGGTCTCGCCGACACGGGCAATGCGCGAGGTCTCGTTATCCCGATCCCAGTTTTCCGCGAAGGTGCCGTCAAAAATATCGGGGTCCGGCGTTAGCCCGCGGTCGAGGATCGATTTTGGTTCCTGCCCCCACACCAGCGGGCTGCTGAGGAGACAGGTCGTGAGTAGGAAAATAAGGTTGCGCATCGTCGTTTCCGGTTCGGGCTGATTAATTGGCGCGGCGGTTCGGCACGACCGCCACTTCCCATGAGTTGATTTTTTGGTTGTCGATCCAGATTCCTTCCCCCGCGATGATTGTCACCGCACGAACCGCATCTTCAAACCCCTTTCGGCGGCCAACGATGCGATACTTTCCGGGGAGGATCTTGATTGATTTGTTGTTGAATTTTCCAAGGTGATCGTATCCCGAGATGCTCACCCAAGTGCGGTTATCGGAGGTCAACTCCAGTCCAACCGGCTTGCTCTGCTTCTCCAGGAAATTCCGCAGCTTGATCGCCTCCGATTTCAACGGCATGTAGTCCGGCTTAATCCCCATCGCCTCATTAAAATAGGCGATTGAAGCCTGAAAGTCGAGATTCTCCACCGCCTCCGCTTGGGCCAGTTCGATCAGCTTTTCATAGCGGATCAGGGCACGGATCGTATCGCCCGTGCTACGAATCCCCTCAACCGCCAGTTCGTTACCCGGGTCGAGTTCCATCACCTCCTCGAAGGCATCCTGGGCCAGCGCCCATTCCCGCGCCCGCTCAAAATCACGTGCCTTTGCCAGGCCGTTCGAAACCTTGGTCTCGAACTCCAGTTTTTTGAATTCTTCCAGCTCCTCCTTCACCTCCTCGTTTTCCGGAAAAACCTCCAGGGCCCGCTCCGTTGCTTCGATCGCGAGAAACCAATTCTCTTCCTCCGCCGCTTCCACCGCCTCGAAAAGCGCCTGGTTGAAAGCCAACTCCTTAACCTCCTTTTCTGTGCGTACCGCTCCAGCCTGAGCGCGCGCGGATTTCGGATCGATCTCCAACACGGAAACGTAAAGGTCGTTGGCTTTGACCAACTGTCCCTCTTTTTCAAAGGAGCGCGCCTGCTCCAGCATCGGGAAGATCTGGTTCAGCACCTCCGCGCGCTCCAGTCCCTCCTTTGCCACCTTCATTTCATCATCGATTTCCAATACCGTGTGAAAGACGTCCTGGGCGGTTTGGGCGTCTCCCATCGCAAGGGCTCGCTGACCGTCCAGAAGCTGGCGATCCATGTAATCCGCCAGCCGCTCCTCGATTACTCCCATGCCCTTAACGGCGTCTTCAAACCGGTTACGCGCTTCCGCGAAACTGCCGTTCTCAAGAAAGTAAATCCCTTCGCTGAAGAGAACGTAGGCCTGCTCGTAGGCATCGCGGGCGATGTTGCGGTGGGGATCCAGTTTCTCCCTTAGGACGAGGAAATCATCACGGGCCGAGTAGGCCTCATTTTTTGCCCCGATCTCGGAGTTGAATGTCTCCAGGAGCCGCTCCGTGTCCTGAAAGCGCTCGAAGGCCTGCCCATATTCCCGTGCTGCGAGCAGCCGCTCGGACTCCTGAAACATTTTCTCCACGGAAAGCAGGCGCTGCATGATCACCGGGTTTCCGTCGATGCTGCGACGTGCGTCGAGGATCTTTTCGTAGGCGTCATCACGGGCAAGCTGCGCCCGCGGTCGGCTCACGAATTCGCTCGGCAACCGGCCCTCCGTGGGGGAAGGAACCGCGATGCCCCCGTCGAAGGTCTCACCGGCTGCCGCCACCTCCTCCCGGATCTCCTGATACACCTGCCACCCCCGGACTCCGACAAATCCTAACAGGGCGACGATCGCAATCACGATAAATCGCAGGATCCAGTTCGGCGGGTCCGACCGGTCTTCACCGAGTCCCTTCACCTCCACCTCGGAGGCGACGGTATCCGACAGGTGCCAATCAATTACCTTGAGTTTCTTCTTCGGGGGTTCGTTTGAATCGTCTGGAGCCATTGCTTATTCTGTTTTCCGGAAAATTCGTATTTAGAGCCCGATCAGGCGCTCCACATCCATGCCTTCGGAGTCCTGGTAATATTCCAAGGCCGCTTCCTCGTATTCATAAAGCTTCGTGATTCGCTCTCCGTAGGAGGGGTGGGTCGAAAGCCAGGCTGGCGGGGCTGTTTTCCCCGAAGCGGCTGCCTTTTGGTCGATCAGCTCCACCACGCGCACCGCTTGCCGCGGGTCATAACCCGCCTTGGCCATCAGGATGATACCCACATAATCGGCCTCCCGCTCCTTCTCGCGGTTGAATGATAAACTGGCGTAGCCGCTCCCCATCCCGTAAAGCGAATAGAGGGAATAAAGCATCGTGTTTCCGGTGCTGACCCCAGTGACCACCGCAGCCGTCCCCAGCGCCGTCCCGCCTGCCTCCGTGACCATCGCCTGCGAAAGCCGCTCATGGACGTGCTTACTCGTCACGTGGGCGATTTCATGCGCGATCACGAAGGCCAGTTGGTCCTCGTTCTCCACCATGTTCAGGAGCCCAGTGTAAACCCCGATCTTCCCGCCCGCCATCGCGAACGCATTGATTCTTCCCGGTTCATCGAATACCAATACCTCCCATTCCGCCAGCGGCACATCCCACCAGTTCACCTGCTCGATGATATCGTAGGCGATGGCTTCCACTTTTCGCTGCACCGCCGGGTCGCGGAGGATCCGGCTCTGCTGCTTCAGCTCGTTGAACTGCTTCACACTCATCTCCGTCACCTCAGTGTCTGAGACGAGGTTCAGCTGCTGGCGCCCCGAGACCGGGACCGATGAACAGCCGACCAGCCCCATGAAAAGCCCAAGGACTGCGGTGATGCCGGATGCCAGGAGGAGTTGCTTGTGGAAAATCATCGATTAGCTAGCCCTCAGAAAAGGGGCCCGTTCGGTTGGGATCCCTTCTTGGACTGCATCCCAAAATAATTTGTTGCATAAAATATGCAAATTCCAGGGAAACCCTCCCGGAACCGGCCAGATCCCCCGGCGTCGGTTGTTCAGCGCCCGCGCGGAACCAGCACGATCCGGAACCCCAGCAGGTCGCCTTCGTGGGTCGGTTCCTGACTGGAACGCTCCGCTGAGCGACAAAACCGCGCGGAGTTGAACCAACTCCCCCCGCGAACCACCCGCTCGGTCCCCACCATCGGCCCGGTCGGTTCGTCCCGGGCTCCCGGGGGGTAGCTCCCATACCAGTCCAGGCACCATTCGCGCACGTTGCCATGCATATCGTGGATCCCGAAACCGTTTGCCGAAAAGGAACCCACCTCGGTCGTACTTTCCCGGAAAACTCCTTCCGCAGCCGTTCCGTAGGGGAAATTTCCATTGAAATTGGCCTGGTCCGCCCCGAGCGAATCCCCGAAAGCAAACGGCGTCGTCGTGCCCGCCCGGCAGGCATACTCCCACTGTGCCTCCGTCGGAAGCGTGAAATAGGCCTCGTCCTTCAGCTCGCCTTCCTCCCGCTGGATCTCCGTCAACCGCCCACAAAATTCCATTACATCGAACCAATCGACCTGCTCCACCGGTCCACGCGGACCAACCGCCGTGAAATGGCTCGGGTTAGTCCCCATCACCGCGGCATACTGTCCCTGCGTCACCTCCGTGGTCGCCATCCAGAATCCGCGGGGCAGGGTGACCTGAAAGGCCCGTTCGTCCTCCTCGCGATGCGCCTCCGAATCCGATCCCATTCGGTAGCTGCCCGCAGGAATCCAAACCAGCTCGATCGGCTCCGCTCCGGTCACCACCACGATTCTCCGCTGGTCCCCACCGACTCCGCCTTCCGGCAGATTTCGGCCCAAGGCAACGACCATCGCTTCCAGGCGACCGAACTGGTAGGCCATTTCTGTGCGTGCGAAGGCGCTTTCCCCTAGCTCGCGCAGGAGGCCTTCCGCTTCGGCATACCGCCGTTGCATGCTCAGCATCTCCGTCTGTTGAAAGAGTCGGACCACCCGTTCCCGTTCCGCCTCCATCTCCGCGAGCAACTGCCGAGCCTCAAACCGCGTTTCCCGGTTTCGCAAGGCCGACTCCAAAAGCAGCTCCGCCGCCTCGAAACGTCCGCTCGCGATCTCGACTGCGGCCTGCCGCAACTGTTCCTCCAGTTGGGCGGGCGTCGTCTCCGTTTCCGTGCCCCCATCCCGGTCGGATGCTTCCGTGTCGCCGCGGTTCATCAGCAACACCCCCGCCAGCAGCCCGACCACCAGAACCGCCGCTCCGATAACCTGGCCCCAGGGAAAGCGATCTTCCGGCTCTGGCCGCAGGCTCCTCCGGGGCCGCTCCCCATCCCCGGAATTACCCGATCCACCGCCCCACTCCGAGGAGGCCTCCTCAACGAAACTTTGCCGATGCTGAGAGACCCTTGGCAGCGGTCGCTGCCGGGGCGCTTCTTCATGGGTTAATCCTCCCGCCGGGGATTCCTCCTGCGCTTTCTCCGGTTCCCAGGGAACCGGTGTTTCCAGGAGCGTTCGCTCATGCGAGAGGCTGTCCGGAGGTTCGGCCTCCGAAGCCCACTCTCCCTGCTCCTCGTCCCCCTCCATTTCCGAACGCCAATCGGCGACCACCACCCGCGTGTCCCCGCGATTCAGGATCGCCAGGAAGTCGTCGGGAGAGGACGGCCGCTTTTCCAGGTCCTTCTCCAGACAGGCCGCGATTGCCATCTCCCACTCCTCCGGGACCGGCTTGCCCGAGAACTCCAGCTCCTTGCGCCGCTCCGCGATCGGGGGAGGTTGCACCTTCAGGATCTGCTCCGTCACATTTCCCGTCCAGAAGGGTGGCATCCCCGTTAGCAGGTCATAGAAAGTCGCTCCTAGCGAGTAGTAGTCGTTCGAATGGTGGTTTTTCCCCATGATCTGCTGGGGACTCATATAAACCAGGGTCCCGCTGTTGTCCTGGTTCGTCAGGCGCGTCGTCGTGTCGGTGATGCTGCGTGCGATCGCAAAGTCGGTGATGATGATCTTTCCTTTCTTGTCCACCATCAGGTTAGCCGGCTTCAGGTCACGGTGCACGATTCGCGCCTCCGTGTGTGCATACTCCAGAGCGGAGAGGATCTGCGGCATCAACGGCTCCAGCTCATCCACCTCCAGCATAGGGGTCGCCCGACCCGCCCGCAGGTCAGACAACGTCGAGCCGTCCACCCAGTTCATGCTGATCGCCGCGACGTTCTCCTCTAAAAGAAGATCGTGGATCCGGATGATGTTCGGGTGTGTCAGGCGCCGGGCTTCCTTTACCTCACGAGACAAAATCGCCAGCGAATGCGCATCTCGAACCACCACCTCCGGCAGAAATTTTAAGGCCACCCATTCATCTAAAAAATGATCGAATCCCAGCCAGACCACAGCCATGCCCCCACGACCAAGAATTCGCTCCAACCGGAAACGGTTTAATACATACTGCCCCGATCGCAGTGCTTTGGCCTCCTTCCCTTCCGGTGAGTCACTCATTCAGAGGTGTGGTCAAGATTTCGATTTCCGGCAGGGAGGCCCGATTTTTCAAGCTTTAGGATGGTCAGTTCCCCTAAGAACCTTTCCGTCAGGGTAGGTTCTTTCCTAAATGCTTTTCGCTGACCCTTCCATAAAAAAACCCCTCCGCGAAGAGGGGTTTTTTAAAGCGGTCTGAACAGACAGGATCGCTTACTCCCCGATCTGGAACCGGGCAAAGCGGCGAATCACGATGTTCTCGCCCAATTTCGAAATCTGCTCCGTAATCAAGTCCTTCACCGTCTGGTCCGGGTTCTTCACGAAGGGCTGCTCCATTAATGCCACCTGCGAGAAATACTTCTCCAGCTTGCCTTCGACAATCTTCTGGATCGCCTGTGGAGGCTTGCCTTCCGCCTGCGCTCCGGCAATTTCCCGCTCTTTCTCAAGGAGCGCTTCCGGAACTTCTTCCCGGCTCACGACCAAAGGGCTTGCCGCCGCAATATGCATCCCGAGGTCCCGAACGAGCTGCTTAAAATCGTCGGTCTTCGCGACAAAGTCCGTCTCACAATTCACTTCAATCAGGACCCCGACCTTGCCGCCAAGGTGGATGTAACTCTCCACCAGCCCTTCCGAGGCGTCGCGCCCCGCCTTCTTTTCCGCAGATGCAATCCCTTTTTTCCGCAACCAGTCAACGGCCGCTTCAAATTCGCCTCCGTTTTCAGTGAGGGCCTTCTTGCAGTCCATCAGGCCCGCGCCGGTTTTGCTCCGCAGCTCTGCTACCATCGATGCGGTTATCTGTGTCATGTCGTTCTTCTAACTCCGGGGGTTGTTTCGTTTGTGTCGTTCAGGAATTCTTTTCGGGCTCGGGTTCCACCGGGGCTTCTGGCTTTTCCTCCGCTACGGGCGGGGGAGCTGGCGACTCCGCAGCCGCTTCCACCACCGGGGCGGGGGTCGGCTCCTCATCGTAACCTTCCGGAAGCGTCACCTCTACCTCGTCGGTCTCTTCAAAAAATTGTTCGCGCACCAGCGGCGTAATACTTCCCTTCTGCGCCTTCGCCGCCGGGCGGCGGGCCAGACCGTTTTGCACCGATTCCATAATCACTTCCGTAATGATCCGGATCGATTTTACTGCGTCGTCATTTCCCGGAATCGGGTAATCCACCAGCGACGGATCCGAATTTGTGTCCACCAGCGCCACCACCGGAACGTTCAAGCGGCGCGCCTCGTTCACGGCGATTGCTTCGTTCCGGATATCGATCACGAAGAGCGCTGCAGGCAAGCCCCTGATCTCGAGAAGACCCTCAAAATTCCTGTTCATCCGGGCCATCTGCCGACGGATCGCCGCCGCTTCCTTGCCCGGAAGCTTGCTCAGCTCCCCCGTGCTCTCCATGTCCAGAAATTTCTTATATTTCGAGAGGCTTGTCTTGATCGTGGCAAAATTGGTCAGGGCGCCCCCCATCCAACGGTTCGCGCAAAACGGCATCTGACAGGACGTCGCCGCCTCGCGAACGACTTCCTGCGACTGCTTCTTCGTTCCAACGAAAAGAATGTCCTTTCCGGAGGCTGCCAGCTCTTCCACAAAGGCCGAGGCACGCTCAAGGAAAGTGTAGGTCTTTTCCAGATCGATGATCGATATACCGTGACGATGGTCGTAGATGAACGGCTTCGACTTCGGGTTCCAACGCCGGGTCTGGTGTCCAAAATGAACGCCCGCGTCCAGTAGGTCTTTAGGGGATATATTCATCTTTCAAAGCCCCCGTCTCCGGGAGAGAAAACAGATTCTGTTTCTTGGGTTGGGTTGTGGATGGTGTGTGCCAGGGCTGGCAACACTTGGTTTTTGCGAGAAAAGTTAAGAAAATGGACAACTTGCCTTCGTAGTGCAAGCGGGAAAGTGCGGTTCCTTCTCCCGAAATGCCCGCCACTCCCACTGCTGCCCCTAAATCCTCGGATCTTACCGGTGACGATCGCACCTTCCCCTCAAAAAACCGCTTCCCTCCCCCAAATCCACCTAACCTTCAGCCACAAAAAAGCGGCGCCCAGTCGCGGACGCCGCTGTAAAAATTCCATTCTTGCTTCAGATTTAGGAAGTTGGAACTTCGCTGATCGTCTTCAAGATTCGGCTGCTGATCTGATACGGATCCCCTTGGGAATTCGGACGCCGATCCTCAAGATAGCCCTTATATTCGTCATTGACGAAAGCGTGGGGCACGCGAATCGAAGCTCCACGGTCGGCAACCCCCCAGCTGAATTTGTCAATCGATTGCGTTTCGTGCAACCCGGTCAAGCGTAGGTGGTTGTCCGGTCCGTAAGCCGCAATATGCTCGTCGTGGTTCTTCTCAAAAGCGTTCATCAACTTCATGAAGTAATCTTTGCCACCCGTTTCTCTCAGGAATTTCGTCGAGAAATTGGTGTGCATTCCGGAGCCGTTCCAATCGCCACGAATCGGCTTTGGGCCAAAGTCGATCGAGATTTCAAACTTCTCGCAGCAGCGCATCAGCAGATAGCGGGCAACCCATTGGTCGTCCGCGGCCTTCTTCGCCCCTTTCGCGAAAATTTGGAATTCCCACTGGCCTTTCGCCACCTCGGCGTTGATCCCTTCGTGGTTGATTCCCGCTTCAAGGCAGAGCTCCAGATGCTCATCCACGATGATACGCGCCACCTCCCCGACATTTTCATAACCAACGCCAGTGTAATACGTGCCCTGCGGTCCGGGATAACCGCCGTCTGGGAAGCCGAGCGGACGTCCGTCGCGAGTCATGAAATATTCTTGCTCGAATCCAAACCAGGCCTCCGCTTCGTCGATCACTGTCGAGCGGTAATTGGAGGGATGCGGGTCCCCATTCGGCAGCATCACCTCACACATCACGATGTAGGCGTTCTTTCGCCCACCATCAGGGTAAAGCCCTACCGGCTTGAGCATGCAGTCGGAGTCGTGCCCTTCCGCTTGTTGCGTAGAGCTTCCATCGAAGCCCCACATCGCACAATCGTCTATGCTGGTGGGCTCTTCTTCTACGACTTTAGTTTTTCCCCGGAGGTTCGGCACCGGTTGGTATCCGTCCAGCCAGATGTATTCGAGCTTATATTTTGGCATGAGTAGCGTCTTTGTTTGATTTCGGGTTTTTTCTGAGGTCTATTATGGGTTTTCAGTTGGTGTAAATGCAATTGGCAGCAGGGAACAGGCCATTTCACCCACAAGGTTGTTATTTTTCTAGTATTGCTTAAAAATCGGACACTCCTCTTTGGAATCCAAGCTTAAACCGTAAATGCGCGACATTAAAGACAGTAAAAGTTGCTCCCTGCGCATTGGTTTCGACGGAAAAGTCCACAAGCACTACCGGGGCCCTCTCGCGCAAGAACGCTTCAAGAACGAAGTAACCATTTTGCGCCACCTTGAGGAAAAAGGCTGCCCTTACGTTCCCCGGCTCCTTCACGTTGACGAGAATGCCCTTTACGTCATCACGACCAATTGCGGGAGCCGCGCCGACCGCATCTCTGAGGACAAGGCCACCGCCCTTTTTGAAGAACTGGAGCGCGACTATGGCGTGCGACACCTCGATCCGTTTCCCCGCAACGTCACCTACAATTCCCGTCTGGGGCGTTTCTGCCTCATCGACTTCGAGTTTGCCGCCATCCCGGGAACCAATATCCGGCTGACCCCCGAGGAGGCGGAGGCCGCCTACCAGAAGGAAAAACGCAATTTATGACCAAACCCCAGAGGATCCGCTGGTCGGGGCGAACCCACCCCGGTCGCTTCCGCAAAAACAACGAAGACAGCTTTCTCGCCCTCACCCTCGAGCCATCCGGCTTTCAGTATCTCGGAAAATTCGGCGAGGCTGCCATCGACGATTACGACTTTATCTTCGCGGTCAGTGACGGGATGGGCGGGGCCAGATCCGGCGAGTTCGCCAGCCGGATCGCCGTCGAAAAAATCGCCGATCTCCTCCCTGCCAGCTTCCGCCTCGCCGCCCAGGGCTTTCAGGCGGACTACACGGAAATCCTCGTCGAACTCTTCACCGTCATCCACCGGGAGATGAAGTTCATGGCCTTTCACTACGAGGAATGCCGAGGCATGGGAGCCACCCTCACGATGGGCTGGATTACTCCCGAATGGCTGCATTTCGCGCACGCTGGCGACAGCCGACTCTACTACCTTCCCGAAAGCGGCCCGCTGAAACAGGTCACCCACGACCACAACCGCGCCGGCGAGCTTCTTCGCCGGGGAAGAATCGACGAGCGCGCCGCCCGTCGACACCCTGAGCGCAACGTCCTCACTAATGTTCTTGGCGGTCAGGTTACCAAAGTGGAGCCACAGGTCGGTTCCATCGGGCTCAATCCCGGTGATACTTTCCTCTTCTGCTCCGACGGCATTATCGACGGCATCCGAGACCATCGTCTTGAAGCCCTCCTTCGCGATCCCCCGCCCCGTTTCCGCGAGATGGATATAGCTGAACGATTCATCGTCGACGCCAACGAGGAGTCCGGTAAGGACAACGCCACCGCCCTTGTCATACAATTCGATCCGCCAGAATAATTATAGCCTCCCCTTTGCCCTATACGGCTCCAACAAAAGAATCTTTTTTCCGTGTCCCTGCTCATGCTTTCGAAGGCGCGTAAAAGGAGAAATTCCTCTATCTTACCGGAGCAGTGGGCACCCGTTTAAATGGGGATAACCTGGCTCCGGAGAGCTTCTGCCACCCGCAGAGCCCGACCATAAACCCGGCACGCAGTGAGGCCCGACCCGAGGAGGGCATGGCTTGCGCCCCGAAGATGCCGCAGGTTCGGATCGTATCGACCCCAGCCAAATTGCCGGAAGTCGCCACCGTCATCCACCTTCCCGTTTACAACGAACAGCAGCACCTTCGGCCCACCGTCGAGGACCAGCGTCACGACGTTTTCCACCCCGGTTTTCACGAGGCTTGGATCGCCGTTCAGGTAGGCCCGGGTCAGGCCGTCCGAACCGAGGAATGCAAGCCCTCCTCTATCGCTGACCTCCAAGACCATGCCCCTGCCCTGGGAATCACGACTGTCGAAGAGGACCGTCCCCGGTTCCATTTCTTTCGCGAGAAAATGGACCTCGAGGGAAAGCCCGGCCCGCAAATCCCGTGTCCCATGGTCCAAGCGCATGTAATCCCGCTCGAGAAAGGCGGGAAGCTCCGGCATCGTCAACGCCGCGGAGTTCCGCCGACTCGCGACCAGCAGCCCTCCGGGTAATTCTGCTTCCCCGCCACCGAGCGAATCCCACATTCCCTCAAGTAGGGTCCGGTCCACCGCGTGGGTCCGCGCGATGTCCTTCTGCGTCTCCGTAAAATAAAAGACGCCCCGGGACTCCACCATATCCGGGTAACTCATCCGGATGTAGGGGTCGTCGTCGTAGAGCAGGATTTCCGGCTGGGACCACGCAATCGTCCGTCCCCCTTCCCCATCCACCTCGACCCCCCCGCATATCCAGACCGGGTTCCGGTCGTTGTAAGCCACCCCGCGCACGTCGGGGTGACCCGCCAGGTGCCGACCCCCGTGATTGTGAAACCAGTAGAGATATTTCCCGTTTTCGCACTTCCAGACAAAATTCGCGGCCCGCGGGTTCTTGATCCGTCTCCCGTCTACGTATTCTAGGAAGCGCGACGGTGTCCAGCTCCGGCCGCCGTCCCGGCTGATCGCGTGCGCCGGGTGTCCCGCAATCGTCCGGAAAATCGTATAGAACGAGCCGTCACTCAGGACCGTGAAGCTGTGCTCCTCCCCCACCGTATTGCCCCCTTCCGGCGCACGGATCCCGACCTCCCCCTCCGGCAGGGTTTCCCACTGCGCCTCCGCCGGGTCCTCCACTTCGAGGAGGTCCGGCGAGCGGAGCAATACCCCTTCCGAGCGCTCGAAGAACCCGAAACCCATCTTCCCAACCTTGTGCAGGGGGACAAAGGCCGCCCCTTCGTGGGAAAAGGCTTTCCCCACATTCCAGAAATACAACAGCTCACCCCCGAAGTCATTCTCGCGGTCGATCTCAAAAAGCCGCTGCGGGATCGGAATCCGATTGGCCGACCACGTCTTCCCATGGTCGTCGCTGTACCTGAAAACGAAATACCCCAGTGAATCCACCCGCCGACATTTTCCATCCGGAAAATACGGCGTCACCGTCGCCGGGATCTCGCGCACATTATCGGTGTTGTGATTGTAGAAAACAAAAAGCCGCCCGTTCGGACCCTTCAGGATCACCGCATAGGAGGCCTCCACCCCGTCCGGCGGCTCCAACGCAACCGGTTCCTCCCACGTTCGTCCCTCGTCCCCGCTCCGCAAGGTGATCACGTGCTGGCCAGGCTCCCCCTCCTTTCCCGATCCCGTCGTCAAAGTGCAGACCCATGCCCCGTCATCCGCAATCATCACATAGGGCTGATCGCTGTAGCTGACCGTCGGTATTTCCCACCCATGCGAAAGGTGGCGGGGATCGAGAGGAGTTGATTCTGAAGAGGTCATGGGGTAGAAAAAAGATTCAGGGTTCCTCCCCATAACTCTTCAAACCCATCCCCAACCTCAACCCAAATCGCCCCCTGTCTCTGTAGCGTCCTGATCAAAAGTTGACAGTTATTGTTTGGTATTTGGTTAGGGGAT
>CAYQKH010000054.1:0-16709 GCA_964417945.1 uncultured Opitutales bacterium | reverse complement strand
TGCATGTGCGCAAAGCCGGATTTCCCCGAGTCGAAGGCGACGAGATGCGCCTGCGCCCCCATTGTCTCCTGCAGGTTCACTTCGAATCCGTCCGCATGCGTCACCCGCAGCCGAAACGGATTGTCCCGACTCTTTCGGAAGGTCTCCTTATCCGGGATGAGTTCAAATTGATACTGATTCCAATGCGACTTCAGAGACGCGCCCGCCACCTCCTCAAAATATGGAACGGGAGGCTCGCCCTCCACCTCCAGGAAAGTCGACGCCACCACCTGCCGCTTCGTCCGCACCGGGACGATTTCCCCGAAAAGCCGGTAGCCGCCGCCGTGGGCCGGTGTATAGGTAAAGCGGTAATCTCCGCTGTTTCCAACCGGCTCGGGATGAATGTGGTGGTAGTCTCCAAGCGAACGGTCCACCACCATCAGGTGAATCCGCTCCGTATGCGTAATCGCCAGCTCATGCGGCAGCAGCGGTTTTCCATTCTGTTGGACAAACCGTATAAAAAACTCCGTCGGCTCCCCCGCCCGAACCGTGCCCTCGTAGTCCAGCTCAAGCTGCACCGGGTAGGTCAGCGCATCCAGGTCGATAAATTTCGCATGGTTGGTCGCCGCGCAAACCTCCGTGCCATCGGCGAGAACCTCGGTCACCTCGTAGTGGAGAAAACCACACTTCGCGTTCGGCAAGCTTCGGAGTCCGAGAAAAACACCGGCGAACACAACCGTGATCAAGACCACTTGTAACCAGCTTGAAGGCTGAATAAAACCGGATCTACGTTCGTTCATGTCCGGGAACTGAGATAGTTGGCCAAGCGTCCCATAAAATCCGCCACACTCCACCGGGAACCGTCCCGGCGATGAAGAATCTTTCCATTCGGATCGATAATGAAGGTCGCCATTGTGTGATTGATTACGCCCTCCTCGGTGTAGGTCAAAAGCCCGAAGGTCTTCAGAACGTCGTCAATCACCGCTTCCCCTCCGGTCAGAAAAGAAAAATCCTCCGTCGAGATTCCCCGCGATTCGGCGTATTGCGCCAAAATTCCCGGTGTATCGTAGGCCGGGTCGAGGGTGATCGAAACCTGGTGCACCCCCTGCCAACCTTCCTCATCCAGTAAGCGTTGCATTCGCGCCATCCGCGCTGTGCTCGCCGGACACATGCTCGGATCCGGACAACGGGTGAAAATGAAATTCAGGACCACGACCTCCCCTTTGAAATCCCGAAATTGCACGACTTCCCCCTTTTGGTTAAAGAGCGCAAAATTCGGAATGAAATCCCCCTGCATCCGCACAACCCGCCGACCACCGGTTGCCGTTTCCTCCTGAAATATCCGGTTCACATCAGCCATGATTCGCAGGGGAACTGGCTCCGACGGCCAGATCGTCTTCATCCACCACCCCTCCCCGATCCGATAGGCCGTTCCCCGCACCTGATTTCCCGTGTAGTCTACCATAATGTCCGCCGCGCCAACCCGAAAAACCGTTTCCCCCGCCTCCAGCACACCTGAAATCCCGCTGTGCTTCAGCGTCAGCTTGCGCACTTCGGGATCCATTTCGACCACCTCACCCGCCAGCAAATGGGATTCTCCCGCATGTAGGATCACGGCGGGAATCAGGCTGAAAATAAGGATCCGGAAAAAACAACGCATGTTGTTAAATTCAATGTCAGGAATTGCTAAGGTCAACAGCCGGAACCACCCAACAGTTCCGTTTCCCTTCTCACCTTCCTTATAACAAAAAGGAATAACGTTTGAAAAGCCGCCCCAAAGCACTTGATTCGATTTGGCGGTCACCCATTATCCAATTTTTTGTCATGCAACGATCGGCTTCATACCATTCGGGCCTCGCCTGGTTTAGCGTTCTTGCCCTTATTTTTACGGTCTTTCCCCTCGCGGCGGGCGGCTTTACCACCAGCATTCAGGCGGGTATGGCTTTCCTCGATTGGCCCTTATCGAACGGTTCTCTGAATCCCGGAGGCTGGACTGAAGATCCCCATCAACTCGCGGAACACGGCCACCGCCTTCTCGCAAAGGTCCTCGGGCTCATCAGCATCGGCCTCGTTATTTGGACCCAGCTTGTCGAAGGTCGCGCCTGGGTCCGCCGCCTCGCCCTCGGCATCCTTGGCATGATTCTTATTCAAGGCCTCCTCGGCGGACTCCGCGTCCTCCTCGACCAACTCAATATCCAGAGCGACCACAACCTTATCGCCCAAACCTTTGCCGTCCTTCACGCCACCAGCGCCCAGATCGTCGTCATGCTTTTCGTCGCCCTCATGCTGTCGACCAGCCGGTTCTGGATTGAACGGAGCGCCGGCCTCACCGACGCGGTTGACGCAACCACCCGCAAGTGGGGGATCGCGGCGTTGGCCGCCCTCATCTTCCAGGTCGTCCTTGGTGCCGTCATGCGTCACGGCCATGCCGGCCTTGCCATCCCCACCTTTCCGCTTACACCCGAAGGGGGTCTCATTCCTCAATACTGGAATTTTGCAGTGGGCATCCATTTCGCGCATCGCGCCTGGGCCGTGGGGGTCACCCTTATCCTTCTCATCTTTCTCTCCCGCGTCTGGAGGTCACCACTCACCCGTAGAGCCTTTGGTTGGCTCGCCATCCTCACCACCTTTCTGCTCTCCCTTCAGATTTACCTCGGTGCCCTTACGATCTGGACCGTCAAAAACCCGCATGCCGCCACGATCCACTCCCTCATGGGAGCTGCCCTGACCGCCACCACCTTCGCGATCGCCTTCCTTTGTCACTTCCGTCCCACTTCCGGCCCAACTCCCGCAGAAGCCTCCAACCGTCAGAAAGAGGAAAACATACCCGCCCTTACCTAATGGTATCCCCCCTCCAACGCCCTACCGTGGTTCACGCCGAATCCGATTCTCGTGCCACCGCACTTCCCGCTACGCCTGCAATTGCCCGGGTCGGCTTTTCCGACTTCTTTGAGCTGACCAAGCCCCGCCTCAGCTTTCTCTCCATCATCACCGCCTTGGTCGGCTATCTCGCCGCCGATGCGGCGCGCGAGATAGCCTCTCTCGGCGCCCTTGTCCTTGGCACCTCCCTTGCCGCTGGCGGAGCCGCCGCCCTTAACCAATGGCTCGAACACGAAACCGACGCCCGCATGGCCCGCACCCGCGATCGCCCCATCCCTTCCGGACGCGTCGCCCCACACGCCGCGCTCGCTTTCGGCATCGGCATCAGCCTTCTCGGCACCCTCGTCCTCTTTCTCTGGGCGAATGCCCTCAGCGCCCTTCTCGCCGCCCTCACCATCCTCTCCTACATCGTCATTTACACTCCTCTGAAAAAGCGGACGATCCACAACACCATCGTCGGTGCGGTCCCCGGTGCCATCCCTCCCCTGATCGGGTGGGCTGCCGCCACGAATGCCCTCCAGCCTTTCGCCTGGATGCTCTTCGCCATCCTCTTTTTCTGGCAGCTCCCTCACTTTTACGCCATCGCCTGGATCTATCGCCGCGATTACCACCAAGCCGGATACCGCATGCTTCCAGATGTCGACCCCAACGGCGTGCGCACCGCCCGTGAGGCCCTCGTCTTTACTGGGATCCTTCTCCTTGCCAGCCTCCTCCCCCTCCTCCCGGGATATACCTCCTGGCTCTACGGCGGCGTCGCCCTTGTTCTCGGGACCTTCTTCCTCCTGCGCGCCTGGGACTTTTTCCACAACCCCAGCCTCCGTGACGCCAGCGCCCGCGCCCTTTTCCTCGCCTCCATCTTTTACCTCCCTATCCTCCTTCTCGCTCTCGTCGTCGACGTCCTTCTTTTAGGGTAACTCGCTTTTCTCCGATGGAGTACTGGCTGCAAAATCTTCCCGCCATTAACGCCTCCCTTAACGGCCTGGCGACCGCACTTCTCACCACCGGATTTATCCTGATCAAGCTCGGGGCGAAAAAGGCCCACCGAAATGCCATGGTGGCCGCCTTTCTCACCTCCGCCGTCTTCCTCGTTGGCTACGTTTCCCATAAGACCCTCCGCGGGATCACCGGTGAAGCCGTCAACACTTCTTTCCACGGGGAAGGGATCTGGCCCTGGATCTACTATCCCATGCTCATCACCCATGTCCTCCTTGCCATGGTCATTGTCCCTTTGATCCTTCGCACCCTTTACCTTGCTTTCCGGCAACGCTTTGAAGCGCACCGCCGCTGGGCCCGCTGGACCTTTCCCCTCTGGTACTATGTCTCCATCACCGGCGTCCTCGTCTACTTCTTCCTCTACCAGTGGTTCCCTGCCCCATCGATCCAAGCGGAGCTTGGCTAACGATGGGAGCATCACGCTTCCCACCCGATCCCCGTCTCCTGTCTCCCGATCCCTGATCCCTGATCCCTGATCCCCGTCCCCCCCCGTCTCCTACTCCTCCGTCACCACCAGCACACCTTTCATTCCCGCATAATAATGCCCGGGAAAAGTGCACAGGTAGACATATTCGCCTGGTTCGCCTGGTGTAGTAAAGGTGACCTCCGCGATTTCACCCCCGCCGGTCAACGCCGTTGCTGCCAGGATCGATTCACTCCATTCTTCTGGTAAATACTCCGTCTTCGGCGTAGCCACCGCATCACTGACGAAGATATCTACCGGGGTGTCCTCGCTCACCAGCACCCAATTGTGCCCCATCGCCTGCTTGTTCAGCACCCCGACGTTGTTCAGGACCAGTCGCAATTCTACCCCCGGCGGCACTTCAAATCGACGGATATTGAACTTCATCGCGTCATTCGCCTCGATTTCAATTGTGTAGCCATTTTCCGTCTGGCTCGCCGTTGGCACCATGTCCGAGCCCGAACCCGCTGTCGGACTCTTTTCCGCATCTGATCCGCCGCATCCCAGAAAGCTCAACGTGATCAGAAATAAGCCCAGAAAATTTCGTGTCGTTTTCATGCACCAACTCTAGCCGTTAAAGATTTTGAAAGAAGCACAATTGTCGTTATAAAACTTCGAATAATACAGCAACTGTCACATCCTAATAGCCAAAATTAATATCGATTGCATTCCATAAATTATGTGACCTTTGCCTTGAAAGCAGCGTTTTTAAAAGTCATACCCATTTCTTTCCCTGTTTATCATTGCTGAACAAAGTCACGATCCCTATGCGTTTTGGTTTTTTTACCCGCCAGATACAAACCCGCGGTTGGATTCTCTTCAGTCTCTTGATCGCCCTCGCCGGAAGCGGCTGCGCTTTTCAGGGGCGGACCTCCACTCTGGACCCGAAAGGGCCGATTGCCCGCGTTCAGTTTGACCTCTTCATGGTCACAGTCTGGGTGACCCTTTTTCTTTTTGTCGTTGTCGGTGGTGCCTTCCTCTACGCAGTTTGGAAGTTTAGGGAACGCCCCGGAGAGCCGGAAAAACCCATCCCCCAAAATACGCATGGCAACCCGTTGGTGGAAATCGGCCTCATCGCCGCTTCCATCTTCATGCTTGTCATCATTGCCGTCCCAACCGTGCAGGCCATCTGGTATACACATGACTTGCCCGACTACCCCGAGAGTCGTCTCGGCTTTTACTACGATGGGGACCATCTTTCTGAAGGAGAGGAAGAAAACGTGCTCACTTTAACCGCGGAGGGTTATCAGTGGTGGTGGGCTTTCGAATACCCCCAACTTGGAGTCACTACCGGCAACGAATTTGTCATCCCCGCCGGAAAAGTGGTTCGGGTCGAACTCCGGAGCAAGGATGTCATCCATTCCTTCTGGATCCCCAAAATCGCTGGAAAGGTCGACCTCCTTCCCGGCCGGGCCAACTCGATGTGGATCCAGGCTGGCGAAACTTTCGAGGATTGGACAGAACTCACCGGCGGCGGAACTCAGGCAGAATACGAACAATACCTCGAAGATGAAATTCACGGAATGTATTACGGTCAATGTGCCGAGTTTTGCGGGGACTCTCATGCCCGCATGCTTTTCCGAACTAAGGTCGTCTCCCCCGGAGAATTTAATCGCTGGGTCGAGGAGCAGAAACAGCCCGCTCCCGCACCCGATGGCTCCGGGGATTGGAACACCTGGATGCGTTCTGCGATGAGCAACCCTGATGCCCTTGCCGACCCCATTCAACAGGGCGCACACCTTTATCATACCAAGGGCACCTGCATCCAATGCCACAAGATTGAAGGCAGCCCCTCCTCCGCCGGCGTCCTCGGACCCAACCTCACAAAAGTCGGTAGCCGGACCTCACTCGCGGCCGGATGGATGGACCATTACAACGAAGAAACAGATACCATCGACGAGGCGCGCCAATACGACAACCTTGTCGAATGGATCTACGCTTCCCAGAACATCAAACCCGGCAATCTCATGTATTATGGTTCGAATGCCCTCGAAAATGTCATTCACCCGACCGACTCGGAGGTCGAACCTCTCACCCGCGGGGAAGTTGAAAAAATCGCCGCCTGGCTTCAAACTTTGAATTAATTCCACGCCCTCCCGTTCTATGAGCAGCGCATCGACCGTTACCGCCCACGCCCCCCATACCGAACTTAAGCCGGAGAAAAGCGCCCTCGGCCTTACCCGCCCCGACCACCGTTCCGGCTGGGTCGATTGGCTGACCACCGTTGACCACAAGAAGATCGGCATCATGTATGGCATCGCCGCCCTCTTCTTCTTTGTTGTCGGCGGAATCGAGGCCCTTCTCATCCGCACCCAACTTGCGATCCCGGAGAATGACTTCGTTTCCGCGCAACTCTACAACCAGCTCTTTACCATGCACGGCACGACGATGATCTTCCTCGCCGTCATGCCCCTCAGCGCCGC
Source organism: uncultured Opitutales bacterium (assembly GCA_964417945.1). Lineage (GTDB taxonomy): Bacteria > Verrucomicrobiota > Verrucomicrobiia > Opitutales > JABSRG01 > CAYQKH01. The sequence goes on along the minus strand of CAYQKH010000054.1, from coordinate 9,971 downwards.
CTTTTTTAATTACCTCGTCCCCCTCCAGATCGGTGCCCGAGATGTCGCCTTTCCCCGCCTCAACGCCTTCAGCCTCTGGACGTTTGTCGCCGGAGCCATCGTCCTCAATGTCTCTTGGGTCTTTCAGTTTGCACAGTATTTCGGCAGCAGCGCCTTCAACACCGAGATCGGGACCCGAACTTTTACTGATATCGTCCCGGCCGCCGGGTGGTTTGGATACGCCCCCCTCAGCAGTGAACAATACTCCGGCATGGGCGGAGACTTCTGGATCATCAGCCTCCAGATCCTCGGCGTTGCGTCCATTGCCGCATCTTTGAATTTTATTGTTACCATTATCAATATGCGGGCCCCCGGCATGAAAATGATGCGCCTTCCCGTCTTCACCTGGATGACACTCTTCACCTCCTTCCTCATCATTCTTGCCTTTCCCGCCATTACCATCGCCCTTGCCGAGTTGATGTTCGATCGCAACTTTGGCACCAATTTTTTCCGTGTCTCCCAAGGCGGCCAGCCTATCCTCTGGCAGCACCTTTTCTGGGTTTTCGGCCACCCCGAGGTCTACATCCTTATCCTTCCTGCTATGGGCATTGTCTCCGAGATCCTTCCCACCTTTTCCCGCAAACCCCTTTTCGGTTACGCCATCGTCGTTTTCTCCGGCGCCGTCATCGGATTCCTCGGATTTGCCGTCTGGAGCCACCACATGTTCACCACCGGCCTCGGCAAGATCGCTACCGCCGCTTTCTCCCTCCTCACCATGGCCATCGCTGTTCCCACCGGCGTCAAGATCTTCAACTGGATCGGCACCATTTGGGGAGGTCGTGTCCGCCTCAATGCACCCATGATTTTTGCCCTCGGCTTTGTCTGGATGTTCATGATGGGTGGTTTCTCCGGGATTATGCACTCCGCCGCCCCCGCCGACAGCCAGCAGCAGGATAGCTATTTTGTCGTTGCTCACTTTCACTACGTTCTCATCGGCGGTTCCGTCCTCGCCCTCATCGGGGGGGTTTACTTCTGGCTGCCGAAGATTGTCGGGAAAATGTGGCCCGGCCGCATGAGCGTCTGGGTCGCTTGGACCATCGTCTTCGGGTTAAATCTCACCTTCTTCCCCATGCACTTCCTCGGGCTCCTCGGCATGCCTCGCCGGACCCACACTTACCTCGCCGTTAACGAGTGGGGCGCACTCAACCTCGTCTGCACCATTGGCGCCTTTATCCTCGCCTTCGGTATTCTCTTTTTCCTCATTGATATCGTCCGCCTCGTCAAAAGCGGTAAGCCTTGTGGGAATGATCCTTGGGACGGCCGCACCCTTGAATGGGCTACCTCCTCCCCGCCCAAGCATTACAATTTTGGCTCGACCCCCGTCATCCCCACCCGCGATGCCTGGTTTGCCCATAAATACGGGGCCCCCAACCAGAGACTGCAGTATAAGAAGGAGGAACACAGTATCCATATGCCTAGCCAGTCCTGGTGGCCCCTCGTTTGCGGAGTCGGGTTCGCTATCTTCGGCATCACCTTCTCCATAAAACACGGGATCTTTGCCAAAGGCATGATTGAAATCTTCGGACAGCCCGTCATGTCCAGCGAAACCCTTTTCGGCTTTCTTCCCGCCTTCGGTCTCGGAACCGTTTGTTTCGGCGTCCTCATGTGGTCGCTGGAGGGCCCGGGTGGCTACCACCTCCATCCCGAAGATGAAGATTCCGATGGCGGGTCTTCTGTCCCACAAGCCCAGCCTTCCTCCGCCCATTCCTGATATCCTTACTTCCCTCTGAAATGAGCGACTCCGCCGCCCTTACCCACGACGTCGACCACGAACACGGCCATATCGATCATACCGCCACGTCCACCGGGATTGAGAACAAAAAACTGATCATGTGGCTGTTCCTTGCCTCGGACTGCATGTTCTTCGGCACCCTCATCTCCACCCACCTCATCTACCGGAAAATCTACTCCGATGGTCCTGTCGATCCCACACAGGTCTTCAACATTCCGCTGACCTCCTTTTCCACTTTTATCCTCCTCATGAGCTCTTTTCTCATGGCCCTCGGCGTCTCCGCCATGCACAAGGGCCAGATCAAGAGCTTTCGGAACAATGTTCTCGGAGTCTGCTTCTTCGGGTTGATCTTTCTCACCTGTCAGGTCTTCGAGTTCAGCGAATTCGTTCACGGTATAGAAGGAAAGTTCGAAGGATTCACCCTTTCCTCCGGCACCTTCGGTTCCACCTTCTTTGTCCTTACTGGCACCCACGGGACTCACGTCGCCATCGGCATCCTCTGGCTCATCGGCTTATATTTTTATTCTTTCTCCGGCCGCTGGGAGCAGGATATCCACGGTGCCGCCATCGATGTCGAGGTCGCCGGCCTTTACTGGCACTTTGTCGATATTGTCTGGATCATTATTTTTACCGCCGTTTACCTCGTCGAATTTATCCCCTTTGGCGGACCTTAACCCTTCTTCCCATGAGCGAAGCATCTGCACTAGCCGGACAGGACCTGTTCAAGGCTGAAAACGAAAAATACTACCATTTCATCAACCTCGGGCTTTTCCTCGCCGTCCTCACCGGGATCGAGATTGTCATCATCTTCTTTCCCTGGAATCCCATCCTTATTTTCTGGATTCTCGTCATCCTCTCCGTCATCAAATTCTTCTGCGTCATCGCCTGGTTCATGCACCTCATTTACGACAAGCTGCTGCTTGCGCTGGTTTTCATGGCCGGGCTCATCATCGCCACCGGCACTGTCGCCGCCCTCATGCTCCTTTTCTCTGCGAATGAGGTCGATTTCGAAGCCATCGAAATCGGAGGCCGCATCTTCCAGAGTTCCGGCCTTCTCCATTCCTGAACGGGCGGGCCGCCGTCCTTCCAAATCGCGGCCCGTGCCGGAGGCCTCCTTTTTTCCCAGATGGAATTGCACTGGCACACCGAGCCCCTCCTTCTTCTCAGCATCCTTGGCTGGGGCTGGCTCTACGCACTCCTCGTCGGCCCCTTCCGCGAACGAATCGCCCCGCCCGGGACCGCCTTCCCGCGCCGCCACGCCATTCTCTTTTACGCCGCTCTTGCCATCGTCTACCTTACTGTGGGCTCCCCACTCGACCAAGTCGGCGAACAATTCCTTTTCAGCGCCCACATGTTTCAGCACATGCTCCTGGTCTATGTCATTCCCTTCATGGTCTTCTGGGGCCTCCCTGTCTGGTTGGTGGACCGACCCATGCAGCATGATGGCGTCCGAAAAACCGTCCGTTTCCTTACGCATCCCGCCATCGGTGGAGCCACCTTCACCCTCGTCTACACCCTCTGGCATGTCCCCATGGCCTACGAAGCCGCCCTCCAGAATAAGGCCATCCACATCTTCGAACATACCACCGTTTTCATTTCTGCCATGATGATGCTCTGGTGCTTCGCCTCCCCCTCCCGCCAGGCTCCGACTGCCGCCTACGGGGTGCGCATGCTTGCCATCTTCCTCCTCATGGTCGCCCAGCTTCCAGTCTTCGCCTTCCTGACCTTTTCCGACTCCGTTCATTACCCCACCTACGAATTTGCCCCCCGCATCATACCCTCCCTCGACCCCCTCGCCGACCAGATTCTCGGCGGGGTCATTATGAAAGTCTCCAATATGGCCGTATCTATCGCCATCTTTTCCATCGCCTTCTACCTCTGGTCCAGAAAAGAGACCTCGACCGACCGGAACGAGACCTATTACGTTTCCAGCAGTCCCTCTCCATTACCCTGAAAACTCCTTCCCTTTCACTTGGATGACCTGGGAAATCCTATTCGTTCTCCTCCTTCTGGTCGGTGCCCTTGTCAGCTTCGCCTTGGAAAAAATTTCCACGGACCAGACCGCCTTTTTCGTCTTTGCCCTCCTCATTCTCGCACAGGTAATCACCGGCACCGACGCGCTTCCCACCGTCCCCGCCCTTTTTGCAGTTTTTTCCAATCCGGCACCCATTACCGTCGGCGCTATGTTCATCCTCAGCGCCGCCCTTGAAAAATGCGGGGCCATCGAGCGCCTCTCCGAGTTTCTCCGCGCTGCCCGAAAACTGAAATATCCCGCTTTCATCTTCCTCCTCGTCCTCTTCGTCGGGTTTCTCAGCGCCTTCATCAATAACACCCCCGTCGTCGTCGTCCTTCTCCCCGTTATTCTCAGTCTCGCCCGGGATATGGGGATCCCCGCTTCGCGCATGCTCATCCCCCTTTCTTATGCCTCCATCATGGGCGGGACCTGCACCCTCCTTGGCACCAGCACCAATATCCTTGCCAGCGGGATTATGGAGCAGAACGGCCTCGCCCCCCTCGGCATGTTCGAAATCGGCAAGGTCGGCCTCCCCATCCTTTTCCTCGGCACTCTCTACCTCATGGTTTTCGGAAAACGCCTTATTCCTCATCGCGAGACTCTCACCCAAATCCTCTCCCCGGAGGAACGCCGTGAATATATCACTGAGGCCTTCGTTAATTCCGCCTCCCCCCTCATCGGAAAAACCCTCCTCGAGGGCGGCCTACAGCGCACCCGGGGCGTCCGCGTTCTCGAGATCATTCGCCAGGGCGTCGCCCTCTCCGGCCAACTGAAGGAGAAAGTCCTTCAGGAAGGAGACCGTCTCGTCCTCTCCTGTCGCCCACACGGAATGGTGGAGGCACGCAACCTCGCTGGCATCGACTTCGTCGGTGAGTCCGGTCTCGGGCTCGAGACCATCGCCGCTCAGGAAGGTGCGATCGTCGAAGGCGTGATCGGCCCCAAGTCCACCATCGTCGGTCGAACCATTCGGGAGATCAATTTCCGTCAACGTTACCGCATGATCATCGTCGCCATCCACCGTGAAGGGCGAAATGTGCGGGAAAAACTTGAGACGCTTCGCCTTCAGCTTGGCGATACCCTCCTCCTCATGGGCTCCGACCGCGCCATCGAAAACCTCCGCAACAGCGACGATATCCTTCTCCTCGACAAGCCCCGCGTCCCGTCCCGGAACTTCAGCCGGAAGATGCCCCTCGTCATCTGTGCCATCCTTGGCATCGTCCTCCTCAATACCTTTCGTGTCGTCCCCATCGAGGCCTCCGTCTTTCTCGGCCTCGCACTCCTTTTTGCCACTGGCTCCATTTCCCTCAAGGAGGCTTACGCTTCAGTCGATTGGTCCATCCTTATGCTCATTTTCGGCATGCTCGCCCTCGGCTCTGCCATGCAATCCTCCGGCACGAATAGCCTTTTTGCCAACTTCCTCCAAAACCTTACCGACAACCCCATCCTCCTCCTCGCCGCCCTCTTTTTACTCACCAGCCTCCTTACTGAAACCCTCTCCAACAACGCCACCGTCGTCCTCATGACCCCCATCGCCCTCGAAATCGGCCTTCGCCTCGGTTTCGACCCCAGGCCTTTTCTCGTCGCCGTTTGCATTGCTTCCAGCGCCAGTTTCTCCACTCCCATCGGCTACCAGACCAATACTTATGTCTATGGCGTTGGAGGATACCGCTTTACCGATTTTATCCGCGTCGGCATCGGCTTGAATCTCCTCTACTTTTTTGCCAGTATTTGCCTCATCCCTCTCATCTGGAGCTTTTGATTCCATTGCCAGTCCCAAAGTAAATGCCTGCGATTCAAAAATTCACCACCCTCGTCCTCACCCTCGCCCTCCTTCCTCCCACCGTCTCCGCCCGGCCAGTGCCGTTTGACGAACTCGACGCCTTTCCCGCAATCATCGAGAAAGGGCCCCTCTCCTTTCCCTCCGACCTCAAGCGCAACGCCAAAGCCGGATATGCTAAGATCTGGGTCACGGTAAGGGAAGACGGCTCCACCGGGCGTATGTCCGTCCTTGAGGCCAACCACCCCTTCTTCGCCGAAGAAGCCATCAACGCCCTTCTTGCCACCACGTTCGAAAAACCCAGCCGTGACGGTTCGACCGTCGCCACGCAGTTCCTTGTCGCCTTCCGCTTCCCCAAAGACCCCGCCATGGAAAACAAAACCGACTACAATATTTTCGTCGGCGAGGAGATCCCTGAAAGAATTATCTACGCGAGCGGGCGGGCCATCCCACAAGTCGAAATTTCTGCCACCTCCAATCGAGGGGATAAACCCCCTCCCTCCCTGCCCGGCGGCGCAAAGAATCGTCTCCCCCCACCAAACCCCTTTTTCGACTTCCCTGAAAAAGTTACCGAGGGCCCCCTCCAGTTCGATGAAGTGCCACGCGTAATCAAATTCTACCCGCCCATATATCCGACCTCCCGCATCCTTTCCGGCAAAGGGATGGAGAACGTCCAGGTCTCCTGGCTCATCGCCCCCAACGGCGTCCCGTTCCAGCCCACCGTCGCTCCCGGGGTCGATCCCGAATATGCCAAGGTCACCGAGGCCGCCATCCGCTACTGGAGGTTCCTCCCCGGCCGGCTCAATGGCGAACCCGTCCTCACCGGCCTTGCCTCCCCTTATGAATTCAGCCGCTTCCGCATGGTTGACCCCGAACTGAAATCCGCCGCCAAGCAGATCCAGTCCGGAAAGATCAAACCCGTCACTCCCCGTGAGCTCGACAGTCCCCCCTCCCTCCTTGTTCATGAAACCATCTGCTACCCCCTCACCGAGGAGAATTCCCGCGGCACTGCCATTATCAAGGCCTATATCAACCCCGATGGTCGTGTCATCCTCCCGGAAATTGAAGAAACCGATAACGAAGATGTTGCCTGGGCCGCCCTCACCGGCCTCAGCCACTGGCGCTTCTCCAAGCCCACCGTCAACGGGGAACCCGCCTACGTCCTGATCAAGCAGCGGTTCAAAAACTGATTCCCTCTCTCTGGCTTCTCCCCTTCCCGGAGCCTACCCCACCCCTCACCAAGGTCATGAGGACCCTTTTTCTCCAGGGGTCTGCGCAGAAGTTTTTTTGAATAATTCAAAAAAAACGGAACTTCCGCATTCCCTCCTTAATCCGTAGACCTTTATGCGCACTGCATTCGCCCCTCAACCAATCGGTCCGCTCACTGCGGGGTTCCTTTTCGGCATCCTTCTATCCCTTCTCCCGGTCCGGCTTGATGCGGCCCCGAATGTCATCGATTACCGCTATCTCGACGAAGTGCCCCAAGTTGTAAAAAAAGGCACCCTCGTCTACCCGCCCACCGTCCGGGGATTTACCTTCGAGGGTTATGTCCTGCTTTGGGTCACCCTCGCCGAGGATGGTTCCGTCTACCGGATTGAGCTCCTCGGCAGCAACCATCCCCGCTACACCGAGAGTGCGATCAATGCCGTTCTCGAAACCGAGTTTACCCCGCCCCTCTTTAAGGAGGAACGCGTCGGCACGCAGTTTCCCCTTTCTGTCCGCTTTGTCACCGAGGAAATGCTTGTCAGCTTCCCCGAGGTCGTCAGCTTTCGCGTCCTTACCGGGAACAGCCAACTCCCCCCCGACGCCCGCCCCCTCTACCCTGCTCCCGGCCTTATCGAGTTCCGCTCCATGCAGAAGTTCGGTGTCATCTCCGAAGGCGTTCGGGAAAAATCCGACGACTTCCAACTCGACCCCCACGGCAGCGCTGACTCCTACTTTGATTTCAAGGATTCCGTCCTCGAGGGCCCTTTTCCATATACCACCGCCCCGAAAGTCACCCGCTTTATCGAGCCGGTCTTTCCCCTTTCCAAAATCTTCAGCGGCCGGGGACGCCAGTTCGTCACCACCTCCTGGCTCGTCGATCCAAACGGCTTTCCCATGGATCCGACCTCCGACCCCGACGCCGACCCGCTCTTTGCCCGCGCCGCCGAAGCCGCCATCCGTTACTGGCGCTTTATCCCGGGCGAGCTTGAAGGGAAACGTACTACCACCGGCCTCGCCTACCCCTTTCTCTTCGACCGCTTCCAACTGGACCGCAAGAAAAAGAACCTCGCACACCACCTCTTTAACGGCAACCTCGATCTTCGCGCCCCCAGCGAACTCGATGAACCCCTCGTCCTTCGCGTCCTCCAGGAAGTCGCCTTTCCCCGCGTCAAAGAGGAGGCCACAGGCTATGCCGAAATTAAAATCCATGTCGAGCCCGACGGACGTGTCTTCTTCCCCGAAATCGTTGAGACCAATAATGAGAAAATTGCCTGGGCAGCCCTCACCGCCGTCGCCCAGTGGCGCTTCAACAAACCCACGATCGACCGCCAATCCGTTTACGTCGTCTTTAAGCAACGCTTCGAAAACTGAACGCCCTCACCCCCGCCTGAATACACGTTTAGATGTAATACATCTCCCCTTGCGCTCCCGGTGTCATCTGTTCCACCGTTATCCCCTCCGCCTCCCTCATTAGGCACTGCGACACCTGCTTCCAGGCGCGGACCACCCCCGCTCCGCTCTCCCCTTTCTCCCCACCGGATAATTCCAGCAACTCCCCCTCCATCGCATTGAGGATGTCGAGTAGCGTTATTTGTCCGGGGTCACGGGCCAAAGCATAGCCGCCCTGCTTGCCCCGGCGCGATTGAATCAGCCCGCCGTTCCGTAAATCATTCAGGATTTGCACCAGGTAATTGGAAGGAATCTGCTCCCGCTCCGCCAAATCTTCGATGTGCGAAAATCCACCCTTCCCATGCGCCTTTCCCAACTGCGCCATTACCCGGCAGGCATACTCCGTTTTCAGGGAAATTTTCATCTCTTCGCTCTATTCCACCTTCACGCCCATGACAACCGGATTCACCCACTTTTCCGGCATAAAAAGTCCCTATCTACCAACATTTTGTGTGGCTTTTAACCCCTCGTTCTTTTACAAAAATGAAAACGCATGACAGACGATAAATCCTCGAATCAGAGTTCAAAACAAACGGTGGAAAATGAGGCCTATGACGCCTCCAAAATTCAAAAGCTTGAGGGCCTTGAAGGGGTCCGCAAACGGCCCGATATGTATATCGGGGACACCAATGAACGCGGCCTTCATCACTGCGTCTTTGAGCTGACTGACAACGCCATTGATGAAGCCCTCGCCGGCTACTGTAAGAATATTCACGTCACCATCCACCTCGACGGCTCCCTCTCTGTCGAAGACGACGGCCGGGGCATCCCCGTGGATATCCACCCCAAATACCAAATCACCGCCCTCGAGCTCGTCATGACCAACCTCCACGCCGGGGGAAAATTCGGCAAGGGCGCCTACCAGGTCTCCGGCGGCCTCCACGGCGTCGGCGCCAAGTGCGTCAACGCCGTCTCCGAGTGGTTTGAGGTTGAGGTCCAGCGCGAGGGAAAAGTCTACCGCATGGAATTTGCCCGCGGCAAGACCACCGAACAGATAAAGGTTATCGGCCAAACTAAAAAGAAGGGTACGAAGATCACCTTTATGCCCGACCCCGAGATCTTTCTCACCACCCGGGACTTCAATTACGACATCCTCGCCAAACGCCTGCGCGAACTCGCCTTCCTCAACCCCGGTATCCGCATAAACCTTAAGGATGAACGGGCCGCCAAGGATGAATCCTTCTTTTTCGAGGACGGCATCGCTGAATACGTCGCCTTCCTCAACCGAAACAAGTCTCCCGTCCACCCCGAAGTTATCTTCTTCTCCGACGAAGCGGAATCCGGCAACGAGGACGTCGATGCCAAAATCGCCGTCGAGGTCGCCCTCCAGTATAACGACGGTTTTAACGACCAACTCTACGCCTACGCCAACAGCATTCACAATATCGAGGGCGGAACCCACCTCTCCGGCTTTCGCACCGCCCTTACCCGCGTTATCAACAACTATTCCAAACAAAATAACCTCATTAAGGACAAGGACCCCTCCCTCACCGGCGACGATGTTCGCGAAGGGTTAACCGCCGTCATCTCCGTTAAGGTCCCCGAGCCCCGCTTTGAGGGCCAGACCAAGACCAAACTTTCCAACGGCGAAGTCGACGGCATCGTCCAGAAAATTGTCGGTGAACGCTTGAAATACTTTTTCGAAACCAACCCCCGCGAGGCCAAACGGGTCATCGAAAAATGCCTCCACGCCGCCCGCGCACGCGAAGCCGCTCGCAAAGCCCGCGAAACCGTCCGCAAAAGTGCGACGGCCA
>CAYQKH010000053.1:10050-16773 GCA_964417945.1 uncultured Opitutales bacterium | reverse complement strand
AGGGTGGGCACCCCTTCAGTTTTCGCTTTTTCGATGATGGGCACCGCCTCGGAGGACCCACCGGTGTCCTTGAAGACGATCTGGTTGGACGCGGCTGGTTGAATCACGCCTATTCTGATGGGTCCGGAAACGGAGGATCCCTTGACTCCCACGTCTATGCTTCCGACTGGCTCTTCACGGTATCCGAAATTCCAAATCCGATCCCCGAGCCGTCGACGGTTGGCGCGATGAGCCTGGCCGGGTTGCTCGGCTTTCTATTCTGGAATCGCCGGCGCCGTTCCTGATTTTCTCCAATATCGCTTTCACTGCCCGGGATCGTTGGATCCCGGGCTTTTTTTTGCGGAGGAGCAAGCGGTACGATGATTCGCTTCTGGATCCATTGATAGCGAACGCCATCAAGAATTGACGAGGATTGCTAGAGCCACTAACACACCCAATAATCGACTCAGACTCCTGATCCACCTGATTTCCTCATGAGAACTCCCATCCAAAATCCCTCCGGCGAACAACTCGATTACCGCTTCCATGGTGATTCCTCCGACAAGACCCAGATTGCCCTCATCGGGCACGGCGTGACCGGCAACCTGGACCGTCCCTGGGCGGAGGGCTTGGCGGACGCCCTGGCGGAGGCGGGGATTCCGGCGCTGCGTTTTTCTTTTTCGGGAAACGGCGCTTCGGAAGGCGACTTCCGGGAATCCACGATTTCGAAGGAGGTGGAGGACCTCGGTGCAGTGATCGATGCGGTGAAGGCGGTTGGTTACGGGCAGGTGATCTATGCGGGGCACAGCATGGGAGGCGCGGTCGGTGTCCTGCGGGCGATTACGGACGAGCGGATCGACAAACTGATATCCCTTGCCGGGATGGTGCACACGAAAAAGTTTTGCGAAGTGGAGTTTGGTGAGGAGACGCCCGACGATGGCGTGATGTGGGAGGATGAGGATTGCCCGCTGTCTTCCACCTTTGTGAACGATATGCACACCATCGGGAGCGTGCTGGAAAAAGCCTCCGCCGTGAAGGTCCCGTGGCTGCTCGTCCATGGCACGGCGGACGACGTGGTCCCAATCGAGGAAAGCCGGGAGATCTTTGAAAAGGCGAAGGAGCCGAAAAAGCTGGTGGAGATACCTGGAGCCAACCACGTTTTTGCTGACGCAGGACTGGCGCCGATGGTGAATGCAGTGCGGGATTGGTTGAAGGCCTGAGGCGCTACGGGGTGGCGATGCGAGTTGCACGGACGGAGCAGGTAGGGGTTCGTGCTCGCACAATTTGTTGGCATGGTAAACCCTTTGGGTAATGGAAAAACGACTGACACGACGGAAATTTCTTGGACGGCTGGGGGCGGGAGGAGCGGCCCTCGGAATCGCTCCGGGGTTGTTGGGCGCGGCATCGGGTGGTTCCTCCCGGAAAATCGGAATCGCGCTTTGCGGACTGGGCAACTACAGCACGGGCCAGTTGGGGCCGGCCTTGCGCCAGACCCGGCATTGTTACCTGGCGGGTGTGATCACGGGTGACGCGGCAAAGGGTCGGAGCTGGGCGCGGAACCACGGTTTTCCGGAATCCTCGGTTTACCACTACGAGACGATGGACCGTCTGGCGGACAATCCGGAGATCGACGTGGTTTACTCCGTGACCCCACCGGGGTTGCATATGCGGGACACCCTGCGTGGGTTGGCGGCGGGCAAGCATGTCATCAGTGAAAAGCCGATGGCGATCAGCGTGGAGCAATGCGACCGGATGATCGAGGCGGCGAAGGCGGCGGGAAAGCAGCTCTCGATGGGTTACCGTTGCCATTTTCATCCGCATCATGAGGAGGTGAAGCGGTTGGGCCGCGAGGAAGATTGGGGACCCTTTGAAACGATGAGCGGCGGTTTCGGTTACCGCTTGTCGGTGCGATCCTGGCGGCAGACGCAGGCGCTGGGAGGCGGGGGTCAGTTGATGAATGTCGGAATCTACGTGATTCAATCGGCCTGTATGGCGAAGGGCGGTGAGGTGCCGGTGGCGGTCCGGGCGGAAGAGCCGCCCAAAAAGCGCCCGAATTTCTTTAAGGAGGTAGAGGAGACGCTCTACTTCACCTTGGAGTTTGCGGACGGGACGACCTGCCGGGGGGAGACCAGTGGCGAGTTCTACAGCAATCGCTTCCTGGCGGAGGCTCCCCGGGGATGGCTGGAATTGAACCCGGCCTTCTCCTACGGCGGGCTGCAGATGCGGACCCACGAGGGCGAGGTTCAGGCCTTGCGCGGATTCAACCAACAGGCGGCCCAGATGGACGCCTTTGCGCTCTCTCTTCTGGAAGGCAGGCCGGATATCGTTTCCGGCGAGATGGGCCGTCGCGATATGCGCATCATCGAGGCGATTTACCGTGCGGCGAAGTCGGGGAAACGGGAGCCGGTTTGACCCCTGCTAGCGTCCGGAAGATTTGGATCGCTGCTGAACGCGAACGTCATACCAGCGCCCCCGGCACTCGGATTGCACTTAAACTGAACAGGGGTTCTTCCCAACTCATCGGTGTCTATGGAAAACGCTTGATGGCGATCTAGGGCAAAAGCCGAATCAGGAATACCAAGAATTTATATCGAAATATACGGAATGACCCCTTTGTGCATTTACGGAATGACCCCTTTGTGCATTCCTTTGTGCATTCCTTTTGTGCATTCGGCTTATGGGTCGACGGGTAAACCGTCTCCTACATGGGAGAGCGCGGGAGGATTTTTTTCGTGTGTTTGGGGTTTTTCGCGGTTTCCATTTTTAAACTACGAAATATACGAAATACGCGAAAGGGGGTAGGAGGAGTTTCGGGTTGCCCTTCGGGCTTCGCCGTGGCGAGGCAGGACGGGGCGGGTTGCGGGGAGCGGAGGGGACTCTGATATCGGGGATGGCGTGTTAAGCCGGGATCGGAACGTAAGCGAAGCCGGTGGGATCAGTGGTCTGGATATTTTTTGAACAGGAGGTCGCGGAGGACGCAGAGGGCAGATGGCAGAGCTTGAAGGGCGTTCGGCTTCTCTCCGATACGGCGTGACTAGTTGCTCTGAGAGGGGAGGGGGATGAAGAGGAAGATGGCGAGGGGGAGGAAGGGGCGGTCTTGGTTGACGTGCTCATCTAAAGCCTGGACGAAATGGTGTCGCCTCCGATGTAGCCCGGAAAAGCCTGCGGAATGGGTCTTTTTTATTTGTGGATTGGGCAACCCTATGTGCCAATCCGGTAAAACGGGGTTTAATCCCTTGCATGGGGATTGGGCACTTGAGAAGATTATTTCCTTGCGCGTATGAGGTTTCAAAAACCTCAGAAACCTGAACGATACGACCCATCTTTTTCTTTAACCGCCAAAACAAGCGCCCTTCCTGGAAATGGAGAAGGGGCCGCCTGAACTCTCCGGAGTGGGCAACGGGAGCGGTGTATTTGGGTCGAGTGGTTTCCACCAAACTATGGACCGGGTTATGGTTTGCCCGGACGACGCGCATGAACGGCTAAAGTTATGAAACAGGATTACGGAAAAGACCCGATCGCAGTCCGGAAGACGGACAAATATAAAACGGAATACATTCAGTCCTTCGTTGAAAAGTGGGATGAGCTGATCGACTGGGATGCACGCTCCGAGTCGGAGGGTCGTTTTTTTATCGATGAGCTGAAAAAGCGCGGAGCGAAGAAGGTGCTGGACGTGGCGGCCGGAACGGGCTTCCACTCGCTCCGTCTGATGGAAGAAGGTTTCGAGGTGGCAAGTGCGGACGGCAGCCCGCAAATGCTGGCTCAGGCCTTCGTCAACGGTTGCGACCGCGGGCACATTCTCCAAACGATCCATGCGGACTGGCGTTGGCTGAACAAGGACGTGCATGGGAAGTATGATGCCATCATCTGCCTGGGGAATTCCTTCACCCACCTGCACTCCGAATCGGACCGGCGGAAAGCGTTGGCGGAGTTTTACGCGGCCCTGCGCCACGACGGTGTCCTAATCCTGGACCACCGAAACTATGACCAGATGCTGGACGAGGGCTTTTCGAGCAAGCACACGTATTATTATTGCGGAGAAAATGTGCGGGCGGAGCCGGAGCACATCGACGAAGGGCTGGCACGTTTCCGTTATGAATTTCCCGACGAATCGGTCTTCCACCTGAACATGTTTCCCCTGCGGAAAAAATACGTGGAACGCCTGCTGCACGAAGTGGGATTCCAGCGGGTGAAGAGTTACGGCGACTTTAAAGAAACCTACCATAAGGATGACCCGGACTTCTTCATCCATATTGCCGATAAACAATACTATCCCCCCGAAGAGGCTGACACGGTATGAGTGATTCCGCACAACCCGACGTCGTAAAGAAGGCGCAAGACTATTATAACAGCGAGGACGCCGACCGATTTTACTTCAACATCTGGGGCGGTGAAGACATCCATATCGGCCTCTACGATGCGGAGACGAAATCGATCTTCGAAGCGAGTCACAAAACGGTTCGTGCGATGGCCGACCTAATCGCGTCGGAGGTCACCTCCGAGACCCGGATTCTCGATATCGGGGCCGGCTACGGTGGATCGGCGCGATTTTTGGCCAGGCATTTTGGTTGCCGGGTGACCTGCCTGAACCTTTCCGAGGTTCAAAATGAACGCAACCGGCAGATGAATCGTGAGCAGGGGCTAGCGGACCAGATTGATGTCCACGACGGCAATTTCGAGGAGCTTCCTTTCGAAGACAGCGTGTATGAGATCGTCTGGTGTCAGGATTCGATCCTGCACAGCGGTCGCCGGGAGACGGTCTTTGCGGAAGTGGACCGGGTTCTGGTGCCGGGCGGGCAATTCATTTTCACGGATATCATGCAGAAGGAACCGGCGGATCCGGAGCGGCTGCAGCCGGTGTATGACCGCATCCACCTGCCCTCGCTGGGATCGCTGGAAGCCTATGCGGAGACTGCGTCGAAGCTCGATTGGAAAAAGCTAGGCTTCGAAGATCTCTCCCCGCAGTTGCCGAACCATTACCAGTCGGTGCATGACGAGCTGGGTCGTCGCCGTGACCGCGTCGAAGGCGAGATCAGCGATGCCTACATTGATCGGATGCTAAACGGCTTGAAGCACTGGGTGGCCGCCGGGCGGGAGGGTCTTCTGAAATGGGGGATCCTGCGCTACCGGAAGAACTGATTCAGTCGGCAAAATAAGGAGTTGGCACAACGTCGATTTTCCCAGCTGACCGGTTCCTGGGTGGAAGTGGAATCTCTCTCTACCTTATGAGATCGCGTCTTACGTTTAATACGGATTCATCCCCTTTGCGCTGCTGATGCCTTGCAGCTGGCAGCGGCGTTAGTGGCTTCTGAAGGGCGGCCTCAGAGGGGGAGTTGCCCCTGTTCGTCTCGTGAAGGAGGGCGCTTCGGTCGGCCACGGTTCTCGCGGGAGTTGCGGGAGCCGTGGATCTCCTGAACGCGGCGGGCCTCGTTCCAGAAAAAATCGGATTTCCGAAGGGCGGTGAAACGCGAGCGCGCATAGCGGACGGCCTCGGCGTGGTCGACGATCGGCCGGGGATAGGTGGTTCCAAGGCGGACTCCGGCTGGTTGGAGGACGGTGGAGGGTGCGATCCAGGGTTCCTGGATCCAGTCATCGGGAAGGGCAGCAAGCTCGGGGACCCACTTCCGGATGAAGGTCCCCTTTGGATCCTGGTCCTTGCCCTGTTTGACCGGGCTGTAGATGCGGAGGGTGTTGATACCGGTGGTTCCGGACTGCATCTGGATCTGGGAATAGTGGATGCCGGGTTCGTAATCGATAAAGTCTTGGGCGAGCGGGTGGGCAAAATCCCGCCAGTCGAGCCAGAGGTGGTAGGCGGCGAAGGAGACGAGCATGGCGCGCATACGAAAGTTGATCCATCCGGTGGCCCGGAGGGCGCGACGGCAGGCGTCGATAAAAGGGTAGCCGGTTTGGCCTTCGACCCAGGCGTGAAGTCGTCCCGGATTTGCACCTTGCGGTCGGAGTTCCTCGGAGGCCCGGTTAAAGGAGTGATGCTCGATAGCGGGTTCGCGTTCGAGCTTCTGCATGAAGTGGCAATGCCAGTGGCAGCGGGAGAGGAAGGAGCGGAGGTCGGTTTTCTGGATGGCGTAGGGGGACGCCTCTTCATCGAGTTCGCAGAGAACCTCCCGGGCCCGATGAACAACCTGGTGGATGGAGAGGTTTCCCCAAGCGAGGTGGGCGCTGATGCGCGAGCAGGCGTCGTAGGCGGTAACCGGGGAACTCATCTTTTTTCGGTAGCCTTTGCCTCTCTCCCGAAAAAATGACTCGAGGGACTCCCAGCCCGCGCTTTCTCCCCCGTGGGTGCAGCGAGGGGTGGCCACCTCCGGTGCAAGGCGTTGGCGGATTTGGAGATCCGGAAGGCCTCGCGGAGGGTTGGGCCACGGTCTCAACCGTTCGGGGGCGGGCAGCGGATCCCCTTTCATCCGCCGATTCCAGTGGCGGGACCACTGGTCCCGGTCGGTCAGCCCACGGACGACCCCATTCTGAGGCAGCTCGGTCCAGTTGAGGCGATGCGTCTTCGTCCACTTTTTCACGGCCTGGTCCCGGCAGAAGGTGAGCGCGTTCCCGGTTTCCTCATGCGACCAGAGTCGGAAAGTGCGGTGGGCTTTGCGGAGGGATTCAAGGAGGGGAACGACTTCGCCCTGCATCACCACGAGCGGGCAGCCGAGCGCCTGGAGGCCACTCATCAGCTCAAGAAGGGACTGGTGGATGAACCGCAGGTGGCGCGGGCCGGTGTCCGGGGCCTGG
>CAYQKH010000053.1:0-10040 GCA_964417945.1 uncultured Opitutales bacterium | reverse complement strand
GGAGCAGCGAGGGCTCGATGCAATAAAGCGGCAAAACCGGGCCGACTTTTGCCGCTTCGAAAAGGGGGCGGTGGTCCCGAAGACGGAGGTCCCGCTTGAACCAGACGATTTGCAGCGATGGCGAAGAGTTGGACACGATTCAACATCCGCACTCGCGATCGGGATGCAAGCGTAAGGTTGAATCGATGGAGGGATACAACCGAAGAAACGGGGGATTGGAATGTGCCGAATGCATCGAGGCGCGGCTGGTTGATTGGCAGGATAAAGACGGCTGAGCGTGCCTGGGGGGCAGACTTAAACACCGCGTTCTTTAAACACAAAAGGGGACAGTCTCCGGGGATTCCCCGGTTGCGTTTACTATTTAAATTCGATTTAAAAGGAACGATGGAAATTGATCGGCAAGAGCGCTTTCGGCGTCTGATCGAGGCGCGGATTGCAGAACTTGATGAGCAGATTTCGGCCCGGGAGGCCGATGCGGCGGCGATCGAACCGGACAAGGCGATCGGGCGGCTGTCGCGGTTGGACAGTATGCAGATGCAGCAGCTTTCGCGGGATGCCCAACAGCGGCAGCAAGGAGAGCTTTTCCGTTTACGGGAGGCGCTGGATCGGATCAGGCGTGGGGCCTATGGCAAGTGTCAACTCTGTGGTGGGGAGATTCCGGCAGAGCGTTTGGAGATCCAGCTGGATGCGCCCTTTTGTATTCGTTGCGCAGGCGGATAAAAGTTGCGAATGCGTGATTTTCCCGACTCCAGATTTGGATCGATTTGAGGATTGTGCCGAGGTTCAAAAAACCTGCATTCTTAACCAAGGTGATGATAGAGTTACAGAATCTGGAAACGCCTTGTCTCCTGATGGATGTCGGAAAGACGCGGGCCAACATCGAGCGCATGCAGGCCTTATGTGACGCCCACGGAGTGGCCTTACGGCCACATATGAAGACCCACAAGATGGTGGAAGTGGCACGGATGCAGATAGAGGCAGGAGCCCTCGGGCTGACCTGTGCGAAAATCAGTGAGGCGGAGGCGATGCTGGCCTCGGGAGTGCGGGAAATCTTTATCGCGCATTCAATTGTGGACCCTTTGAAGGGACCGCGTTTGAAGCGTTTATCGGAGGAGCTGGACCGTCTGGTTCTGGCGGTGACGAGCGCGGAGCAGGGACGGGCCCTGGATCGTGTTCTGCAAGCGGCGGGGATCAAAGTGCGGATCATGCTGGCCCTGGATTCGGGACTGGACCGGGAGGGGGCGCGTTCGGGGGCGGAAGTGAACCGGATGGTTGAAGTGGTGGAGGCCTCCCCACGCATGGAGTTACGGGGCCTTTACACGCACGAGGGGCATGCCTATGCGGGCTCCGCTGATGACAAGGAGGCGATTGCGCGCGGGGCTTTGAACCTTCTCCTGGAAACCCGGGAGCGCCTTGGGCGTCCCCTTGAGCTCTGGCCGGGTTGCAGCGTGACGGCGGCAATCATGGCGACTTTCCCGGGGGTGGATTGTGTGCGCCCGGGGGCTTACGTATTTGGGGATCATTCGCACGCACGGCGGACGCTGACGATGACAAATGAGCAGGTCTCCCTGTTCGTGGTGGCAACGGTGATCGATAAGAGTCGAGAAGGTCTCGCCCTGATCGATGCGGGATCAAAGGTCTTCAGCGGAGACAAGACGCCGGGTGAGCGGCCGATCTCCGGATATGTTCCGGGTCGTGAGATCGAGGTGGTGCGGACGAGTGAGGAGCACGGTTTTCTGGCGGGAGCGGATGTCGATGCCTTGGAAATCGGGGAGAAGCTGGCCTTTGTGGTGGCGCACGTCTGTCCGGTGATGAACCTGGCGGACGGGGTGGTTTTGGCCGGGGATCCGCATCTGGAGGAGAGCAATTGGGCAGTGGAAGCGAGGGGTTGCAGCCAGTAGAGGATTTTTTTAAATTGGATCTGATGGGGTCCATTGGGTTCAGTGAACCCTACCGTTGCGGGGATGGGGTCCATTAGGGTCAATGGACCCTACCCTTGGGTGGGTTGAGAGGAATGGGCCGCCTTGCAAGCAAGGGGCCCTGCGGGAAATGCCGGTGCTTTCGGCTGGCCGGGGACGTCCGGCCCGACCAGATTTCCTTATATGCCGTTGGACTATCCGGAAAAGGAACGGTTGCATGAAGACCGCTTCGCATCCCTTGAGAACTGGTATCACGAGGGGATCGGGCAACTGAAGTTGATTGAGGGTGGTGGCCTGCACATGGACTGTATCGGGAGCCGCCAGGGCGGGCCCGGGTGTATGGCCTTTTTCCGTCCGGATTTACCGGACCAGGTTGCAGTATCCTACGAGGTGGTGGTACACGGCCACGGGGGTTTGATCATCAACTACCTGGCAATTCGTGGACTGCAGGGTGAGGACCTGATCGAGGACGCGGAGAAGCTGGCACCGCGGGATGCGTGTATGCGAAACTACTTTGCGAAGAAGTGGGGGCTCCAGAGCTACCACCTTTCCTACAGCCGCTTCGATGACGAGGGAAACCACACGGAGACGTCGAACTGGCGGAGGAACCCCGGGCTGCTCCTGGCGGGTCACGGTCCCGACCCGGTGAAGGAGCTGGGGAAATCCTTCCATGTCCGGATCACGAAGGACGCGGGCTTCCTTCAGTTCTTTGTCGACGGGCAGTTTGCACACGGCGTGATGGATCGGGATACGGGACGTTATCCGATTCCGGATTGGGGGAAGTTCGGGATCCGCCTGATCGGCTCGGAGGTGCGGGCGGAATTCCGAAACTTTCAGGTTTACCGGATACCGAAGAACGCCCTTGCCCGGCGCAACCTGGAGGATGAAGTTAGCCCCGACAAAGAATAAGCCGGTGAGCGCGATGGATGCCCGGGGCAAACCCAGGTTGAGCCTTCCCCGAATCGTATTCGGTTCGAGCGCCCCGAAGCGTGGCCCGTTCGCTACCGCCCTGGTTTCAGAGGCGGACCGGCCGGAGTTGTTCGCCTGGGGGAATGCGTTCTTCGAAGAATGCACGCACTTGGGGTTTCGCCGGGCGATGCCTTGCCTGTCCAGCGGGGAGGGGGTGACTAGACAGGGACGACGGTGAGGGTGACGGTGGCGGCGGTGACCGGTTCCTTTAACTTCCAGGAGAGGCGTGTGGGGGTAGCGGTTTCCCGGATAACGACGTGATTGAATTCGAATTCGCCTTGGGGGGAGCGAACGGCGACCTGAACGCTTTTGCCTTCATCAGAGACGACGAGGGTGCCGTCGTCTCTAATCTCCCAGTCGCAGTAGGTGATGAGGGCGGTCTCAAAGGTTTCCGGTTTGGCGAATACGACTTCATCGGTGACGACGACTTTCTCGGAGAGCCCGCGGTGAAATTCAAAGGTACGGCGAAGTTTTTCCATCGAATCGACGGTATAGGCCTTGCGCAGGTCGAGGGTGACGCGGTCGAGGGAGTCCTTGAAGGCGGACTCGACGACGGTGGAATGGTATTTCCGTCCCTCGCGGCTGTTATGTTCGTCGTGTGCGGGACGCTGGAGCTGTCCGGCGACAACGGGGACGGGGTGCCCGAAGGAATTGAGAAGGTCGCACTCGTAGCGGTATTGGCTGAAGGTGCGTTTGTTATAGATTTCCCGACCGGGATCGCAGAGCAGTTCGGTGCTCCCGACAAGGACGGTAAAGGTGCCGAGGTCGTTGTGGCTGTGGTTGACGCCGTTGTTGCCACCCTTGAAGGTAGCCGCCATGCGGGTGGTGGAATCTTCCCGTGGGCGGGAGATGAGGAACTGGACCTCGGGGTCGGGAAACCACTCGTGGAGCCGATTCTCGTATTCAATGGCGTAGGCCTGGTTGATATCCTCCTGGTAGAAGAGGATCATGGAAAGCATGGGGCCAAAGTGGTAATTCTTGGGGTCAAAGGGCTCGCTGGGGGTGCGGGTGTGGCGCTCCTTGCGATTGGGGTCGATGCGGTTGTTGTACCAAAACTTCAGCCAATCAGGTGGGACGACGAGCCGATCACAATCGGAAAAAGAGGGGTAGGCGCCATCCTGAACCTCCATGCGGGAGCCGAAGTGGCTAACCTTTTCGCAAATAGGCTTTTTTAGGATATCGATTAACCCACCGGAGACGGCCTGGAGGATTTCGCCGGCGAGGATATGATGGCTGAAGCCATATCCCCAGTAGCTGACCCCTTCGGTGTAGAATCCGCTGGGAGCGAATCCTTCCTCGGCGTAAGGGAGAAGCTTTTCCGCGAGGGCGGCATACCAGGCGCGCTTGTAAGGGTCAGGTTTAAGGCGCATGGCGGCGATGAGAATCTCGGCGTGGCAAACGCTGTTCCAGTTGTGTTCACAGTTGATCCACCACCAGACGTCTTTCCCGGATTTAATACGCTTTTCGAAAGGCTTGAAGATTCGGCACTCGATCTGGGGGAGGATCTGATCGCGCAGCTCGGGGCGGAGGCGGTCATCGAGGAGGTGGAGAGTGGTGACAAGGTTGGCCGCATAGTGCGTGACGGCGAGATCGACCCACTCGGCCTTGCCTTCGTAGAAGAGCATGCCTTCTGGATGCATGGGGAAATTCCAAGCGCGCAGTGCGAAGAGGGCTTCGATATCTTTCTCGATGAGGGGAAGGTATTCGCCGTTCGGTTCGATACACTCGGCGAGGGTCCAGATGTTCAGGCGCGGGCGGAAGCGGGGGATGATAGCGTCCACTTCGCGGCGGTCCTGGGACTCGTTGGTTTGGACATAAAGTTCGTTGGTGAGGTAGGGAATGGGGTCGTCAGAGGCGAAGTCCCTGGCCGCCTCGAGGATGATGCGGCCGGCATCGCTCTCCTTGATTTTTTGCCAGGCATGGCGGTCCTTGTAGGGGACGCCGGGATGATAGGGCTCGCTTGGGAGCCGTTCGAGGATTTGCTGGATCCGTTTTTCGTCCGGGGCGAGGTTTTCGCCTTCGGGACAATCAAAGTTGTAGTCGCCGTAGCCCATAGGTGGTTGAGGTCAGTGGTCGCCCTTCGACGTGTTCGACGGGCTCACCGGAGCCAAGCTCAGGGTCTCCGCTTCGCTTCGAGAGGTTTATTGGTCTGTTTCGGTTGGGGTGATGATGAATTTGAGGGTGGCCTGGGAGACGGGTTGTTTAAAAGCCCAGGCGAGGCGGTGAGGGGTGGAGCTTTCCTGGATGACGGTATGGGAGAACTCCAGTTCGCCGTCGTCGGTCTGAATTGCGACGCGGACGGATTGGTCCCCGGAGGTGATGGTTAGGGATCCGTCCTCGTTCCGGGTCCAGTCGGCGAAGGTAATGATGGGAGATTCGAATTGACCGGGCTCGGAAAAGGCCACGGTGTCGCGGACTTCGATACCCTCCGAGGAACCGCGCAGGTAGGTGAATTCGCGTGTGAGCTTTTGCAGGGGCTCGACGCGGTAGGCCTGGGTAAGGTCGAGTCGGACATAATCCCGCTCCTCGGAAAAGATGGTTTCTTCAACGGTGGCGAAGAATTCACTGCCGTAGTTGGCGCGGTGGTCCTCTTTCCCTGGTTTCTGGAGATCGCCGTTGATGCGGGGGACGGGGTGCCCGAAGGAGTTCAGGAGATCGCCGTGGTAGCGTTTTTCGCTAAAGGTCCGGTAGGTATATTCTTCGGCTCCGGGGTCGACGATGAGCTCCTGGTCTTTCATGAGAACGGTAAAGGTTCCCAGGTCGCAGTGGTTGTGATTTACGCCGTTGTGCCCACCCTTGAAGGTGGCGGCCATACGGGTCTTGGACTCGGGGCCGGGGCGGGAGATGAGGAATTGGACGTCCTCGAACCATTCCCGGAGGTAAGAGGGATAGTCTCGCGCATAGGCCTTATCGACGTCCACCTGGTGGAAGAGGACGAGGTGGAGGACGGCCCCGTTTTGCAAATTGGGTGGGTCGGCCGGGTTGATTTCCACATCGGTGTCCCGGTGCTTTCGATCCGGATCGTATCGATTATTCAACCAATGGAGGACCCAGCCGGTAGGGAGGGCGGTGCTTTTGCAGTCCGCGAAAGCGGGATAGAGGCCGTCCTGGATTTCCAGGCGTGCACCGAAGCGGGACATCAACTGGACTTCGGGTTTGGACAACCAGTCAATTTGGTAATGGGTTGCTGCGCGGATGAGCTCGGCCCCGAGGATATAGTGGCTGAAGCCGTAATTCCAATAGCCCAGGCCTTCGGTATAGAATCCGCTGTCTTCAAATCCGTCTTCGCTGTAGGCCAATACTTTTTCCGCAAGAGCAAGGTACCATGCGCGCTCCTCGAAGGACTCCTTCATCGCGAGGGCCGCGAGAAGAATATTGGACATGCAGACGCTGTTCCAATTGTGGGTGCAGGTGACCCACCAATAAATATCTTTACCGGACTTGATGCCGGCTTCGAACGGTTTCCAGATGTGCTTTGCGAGGAGTTTTCGAATCTTTTCGCGGTAGGCGGGACCGAGCTTAAACCCGAGGATGTGATCGGTGGTGGCAAGATTCGCGGCGGTATTGGTGGAGAGGAGGTCGACAAAGGTGCCGTGGGCACGGTGGTCGTCATTGGAGGGGTAGTTCCAGTGCTCGAGTTCATTCAGGGAATCGAGGTCCTTTTTGATTTGGTCAAGGAAGCGGCCCTTGTTTTCGATGGCCTCGGCAATGGGAAGCATGCTGACCCGGCTGCGGAAGGCGGGCATGACAGGGTTGATGCGGTCGCGGTTTTTGGCATCCCGGGTGTAGTTGTAGAGTTCGTTGGTCATGTAGAGGAGGGGATCCTCTGCAAGGGCCTCTTCCGCGAAATTGAGGATGACTTTTCCGATCCGGCTAGCCGCCACTTTTTTCCAGGCTTCACGATCATCGAGGGGTGGGGAAAGGTGAAGGGGATCGGACACCATGATGGCCTTCAGCTCCCGCACGCGCTTGGGGTCCGGGGAGAAGGTTTCGCCGTCGGGGAGGGAGAGGTTGAAATCGCCGTAGCCCATGATGAAGGAAGGTAGAGGGAAGAAGGTAGAAGGATGAAGTGTGCGAGTCTTGGTTTTCGTTTTCTGGGAGAAAAAGAGAACAAAGATAGATCTCAGGTATTCGGCTTACGAGCCGAGGACCTGTTGGTGAGCCCAGCGGAAGGTGGCGGCAATGTGGTCGATATCCTCCTCTGTAAAGAGGGTGCCGATCGGGACCGTAAACATCCCATTAATAAGGGCGTTGGACTTCGGGAAATCCTCTTCCCGGTAGCCGGGGGCGGGCCATTCCTTGAACTGCCGGAAGGGATTGATCCCGGGGTTGTGGGTCAGCCCCTTGATGACGTATTCGCGGGCGTATTGCATATAGGTGCCGGTGCGGGCGTGGCAACCGACACCGCATTCGGCAAAGGCGGCGCGCATTTTTTCGGCGGTATCGAAGTCATCGAAGAAGAGGTAGAACTCGATGCCGAGATCGCCTTCGGGATCGGGGATCCGGCGGAAGCCGAAGCCGGGGAGATCCTGGATCTGTTCAAGGAGGCGGCGATTCATTTTGCGGACGTGCGCGATCATGGGATCCAGCTTCCGGAGCTGAGCGAGGGCCATCGCTCCCGAAAGCTCGCTCATCCGGTAATTGACTCCGCAGAAGGCGGATTCGGTCGGGGTGTGGTATTGTTCGTGAAAGGGGCGGAACTGCCCGAGGTCGTGCATGCGGATGGCCCGTTCATAGAGGGTGGGATCGCCTGTTACGACCGCTCCGCCTTCTCCGCACGTCATCATCTTATTGGTTTGGAAACTGTAGATGGCGATATCCCCGTAGGAGCCGATCCGGTGTCCGCGGTAGGATGCCCCGACGGAGGAGGCGCAGTCTTCAATGACTTTGATTCCGCGTGCGTGGGCTTTCTCGATGACCTTGTCGATTTCGCCGGCGACGCCCTGGAAATGGATGAAGAGGATGGCCTTGGTCTTCTCGGTGGCGAGGCGGTCGATTTCGTCGACATCGAGGTTGAGGGTATCGTCCACCTCGGCAAGGACGGGGAGGGCGCCGGAACGTGCGATGATGGTAAAGCAGGAGATCCAGCTCCAGCAGGGGACGATGACCTCATCGCCAGGGCCGATCCCGAGGGCGGCGATGGCGACCTCGAGGGCGGCGGTTCCACTGGTGACGGCGAGGGCGTAGTCCACCCCCATTTTCTGCATCAACTCTTTCTCGAAGGTGTCCACCATGGCGGGAGGCGATTCATTGAAAGAGGCGTAATAGCGGAAGGGCTGCTTGTTTAGCAGGGACTGGGTGACCAGCTCGATTTCCTCTTCACCGATGATGCAATCGCCATGTCCGGCGGGGGGCATCTGGCGAAATTCAGGTTGCGAAAGGGTTTGTGATTGTGGGGTGGTCGTAGCCATGGGAATGAGGGGCTGAGGTTTAAAGGTGGATCCCGTTTTGCTGGAGTTCGTGTTCAGGGAAAGCGCTTCATTAAACTTCCAGTTTAAAACCGGCGTTGGTGAAGACACCAGTAATCTTTTCTTTTTCGAACCGGATGGCGGCGGTATGGCTGCGAAAACGGCCTCTGGGAAAGGTGAGTTCGCATTCGGGGTGGCTGACGGGGAGGGTCGATGAAAACTCGCCTCGTGAGAGGGTAAGGACGCGCGGCCGGATGTGGGGCGGAGGGCCTCTTCGCGGTTTTGAAGCAAAGGATGAACCGGCGATTTTATTACCGAGAGTGTCTTCCAGGTTAAGCGATAGGCATCCATAAAATAGTCTTCTTCGATAAGGTGACGCAAGTGATTGTCGCGGAAAAAGCCCTCATCCAGGGCCTCGAAAAGATCCCAATCCGGGATTGCTCCTGTGGAGGAGAGGTTTTGAATCAAGGGCTACAGCACATGAAAATAATTGACGCCCACACCCACATCCGGTTTTCGACCCCTTGGGAAGACCCGCACTTGATGGAATTAGCCCGAACGCCGGAGGAAGAAATCGTCCGGCAGAGCCGTGCAGTGGGGATTGAGCGCATGGTGATGCTTGGGAATATCATAAAGTTTGGCTTCAACCCGAACCCTGAGCAGGTCCGCGCGATCAATGAAGACACGCAGGACCTGGTCGGCCTCTTCCCGGACTTTGTGATCCCCTACTGCTACCTGAACCCGAAGCACTCGAAAGAGGACATTTTTGCGGAGGCGAGCCACTGGGTGCGGAACCATGGATTTATGGCGATCAAGCTGGAGTGCGACTGCAGCGCGTCGGACCCGAAGATGAGCGACTTGATGGAGGTGGCAGAGGAGTTGGATATTCCGGTCCTGCAGCACGCCTGGGACACCCGGAACCGCGGGCAGGATCGGCGGCCGGACGGAAAGGAGGAGACGGATGGGAACGATGTGGCGATCCTGGCCTCGCGCCACCCGCGTGTGCGGATCCAGATGGCGCACCTCACGGGGGTCTGGCTTCACGGGATCGAAGCAATCCGGCCTTATGAGAATGTCTGGGCGGATACATCGGGATCGCAGCCCTTTTCGAACGTGACGGAGTTTGCGGTGGACCGCCTCGGGAGTGACCGTGTGATCTACGGTTCGGACTACCCGATCCGGGATATCAGCGGAAGCCTGAGCAAGGTGCTTTCCGGCCCGTTCAGCGACGAGGTAAAGGAGAAGCTCTGCTACCGGAATTTTGTGACGATGGTGGGTAAGGAGTATTGAGGAGAAGGGGAATGCTCTCATGACCCAAAAACCGAAGCCGACAAACGCGCCACCGATCTGGCACTCGAAGAACCCGCCGCATTTCGCCTATGCGGATTTTGGATCGAATTATTGGGACCTCTATCCACGCGGTGATGATTTATTGATGGAGGCGGCGTATCCGCTGGAAGGGGGAACGGGGGTAGAAGTGCATTTGAAAACCGAGCGCCCGGATGTGACGCATTACCGGGTGTCGATCAACGAGGGGCCGGAATTTGAAATCCGGGACGGGGTGTTGCGGATTGCCTTTGAGGACAACCACACGCTGGAGGGAGCCAAAGGGGTCAGCCCTAGAATTTAGGATTTACAAAGTCCGTTTTGATCGCAAAAATTATTTGTATGTCACGTAAGCCTCGAATTGAATTTGCAGGAGCGATTTATCATGTGATCAGCCGGGGCAATTACCGCAAAGATT
>CAYQKH010000052.1:0-17032 GCA_964417945.1 uncultured Opitutales bacterium | reverse complement strand
GCGCAACATTGGACCCTATCGTCCCCCTCCCCAGGAGGCTCCGCCCCCCCCAATTGTCGGCTTGCTTGAAACAGTATTAATCATCTTTTTCATAAGAACTTAAACAGGCCGGAAGGGGAAAGCAATTCCAATAAAAAAGGAAATGGAAGCCGTTGATGGTGAGGCTTTAAACGGTTTTGGGCAAAGCCTTTTTTGATCGCTTGGACCGCCAAAAATTTTTCCCGACACTTACGAACACGCGCGCGTGTTAGCGGCTGGGTGAGGAGGAGCTGAAGCACTTCCTCAGCGCACTGGCGGTGGAGGAAGGGGTGAGCGCCTCGAAGCCGCCCTGCTTACGGCGTAAATCCGTCGGACGGTCTGACAGTCTAACGGTCTTACGGTCCGACAGTCCGACTGATCGACCGATCGACCGCCCTACAGCCCGACCGCCCCTCAGCCCTTCCACTCTTCCCGGATTGCGGAGACGAGGGATTTTTTATCCGGGATGATGGAGGCGAAGCGCGGCTTGCCCTGGATGCAGATCGAGGGGATCGCCGAGACCCCGAGCCGGGACATCGTGGCGAGGCCTTCGCGGTTATTGATCTTGTGCTCCTGGACCGATACGGGGAAATCCAGATCCCTGGCTGCTTCCGTCGCCGCCTTCACCATGTATTGGCAGGGGGCGCAGGTCGCCGAATTCAGGGTCACGACGTCGATCCGGACTTCACTCAGCGAGGCGTAGTCCGTTCGCGCGATATCCTCGAAGGAAGCCCCCTCCTCGACCGCCGTCAGGGTTTGTCGGGCCACATCCCGCTGGTATTCGTCGTGGACCATCTCCGCCACCGCTTGCAGGTTTTCCGGGGGAACCGTGAACGGCAGGTCGCAACCCGGGGCGAGGACGAAGCCCTTTTCGCCGCAGGCGTCGATACAGCGGATCGCGTCAAGTTTCGCGTCCGTCGTCGTGCCCAGCAGCAGGACCGTCGTCAGCTTCAGGTTCCCGCCGAAGGATTTCCCGTTCGCCTCCGCCAGCTCCCGAAGGTAGTCCAGGGAAATGTTCTCATCGATCGAGAGGTTGTCGCACGTTGTCTGCGACATCTTCTCGAGATTCCGTGTCGCATCCCCACAGACAAAGAGCGAAGACAGTCCGCCCTTCTCGCGAATGAAGTCAAAGGTCCGGTTCAGTCCGGGAGCGACGAATTCCTTAAAATGGTCCGGCGAGATCTGGCTCGTCATCGGGTCCACGACCGCAATCACGTCCGCGCCGTTCTCAAGGTAAAACGCCGCCGTCTGCTCGCAGATGCCGACGCAGTAATCCAGCAGCGCACCAATCGCTTCGTCGTCGTCGTACATATCGATGAACAATTCATTGCCCCGCAAGTGCATCGCGAGGGTGAACGGGCCTGTAATCAGACCGTAAAGGGCGGTGTCCTCTCCGATCGCGGTCTTCAGGCGGGTCATCGCCTCCGCCACGATCGGGAACCGGCCCTGATCGGTTGAGTAGTCCGGCAAGTCCGACAAGGCCTTGCTCTCCAGGGGATGGTCCATTACCGAAGGCGGTCCGTCGTCCGCCCAGTGCAGTTGGCAGCCGAGGATTTCCGCCTCCATCTGCAGGTCGAAGGTGATCGGCAACCCGTCCGGCTTGTAGAGCTGTTTGGCCTTCTCCAGGCCCGCCACCAGCTGGTCGGCCGATTGCAGGTATTCCGTCGCAGTGACCCCGTTGAGGAAGGCACCGTGCGTCCCGACAAAGGGGAGCCAAGCCGGGCGGGGGGTCGTTTCGCCGCGCAGGGCCGATAAAAGCAGTTCTTTTCCGTTCATGGGGGGGTGACAAGGGTCTCCGGTGATGCCGGTTTCTCACCGGGCAAGGGTTTCAGGTTGTTCTCAAGGCCCCACTCGCGCCGGACCTTCTTCAGGTAAAACAGGTAGTTTTTCAGCGGCACGTCCGGGGGAACCCGGTGATCGCAAAATCCGATGTAGCCGCCTTCCTCCACCAGCGGCTGCAGCCGTTGGACCTCCGCCTGGATCTCCTCCGGACTCCGCGCCAGGAGGTGTTTGTCGAAGCCTCCCATCAGGAGAAGCTCTTTCCCATACTCCTTCCGCATCGCCACCGGGTCCGCCCCCCAGGTGCCCACTTCGATCGGGAACATGCAGTTCACTCCCCCCTCCAGCCAGTGAGGGATCAACGCATCGATCTTTCCATCACAGTCCAGCCAGATGATGTCGATCCCATGCTTCCGGAGCAGGTCCGTGATCCGGCGGTAGCGCGGAACCAGGTATTTCTTGAAGTGGTCCGGGTGCAGGAGCGGTCCCGAATTGAAGCACATGTCCTCCCAGAAGTGGGCGCAGTCAAAACGCGCTCCTGCTTCGAATAAGCGCTCCAACACCCCGACCGTGCAAGCGGTCAGCGCCTCAACCATCTCTTCAAACCACGCCGGGTCGTCGTAGACCAGATACGAAACCGCTTCCAGGCCCATCCAGTCCCGGATCACCCCGAAAAGGCTCCCGCAGAAAATCGAGACCGGCACCGCGCGCTCCGGATCGTTCCACCACCGCAGCCGTTTCTCAAGGTCGGCGGGCAGGCGGTCCGGGTTATTCGGATCCAGGCGTGGGAGGTATTCCTCCCTCCAGCTCTGACGATCGACCAGCGTGTGCCCGAGGTGCGTCGGAATCGATCCCATATACTTCTTCCTCAAGACAAGCACCCCGTTCGGCTGCATCAGCACCTCGTGGTCCCCCCGGTCCTCCACCACGCGGCTCTCGAAGAGCGGGTAGAGCTGAGTCTTCACCCCGCTCGGGTAGGCATACCAGTCCATCCCGAAATAAATCGGGGCCGTCGTCCGGTTCACCCAGTCGGGGAGCCCCTGCTCCTGCCACTCCAACAGCGTCTCATCCCAGAAGCTGAAGTCGCAGATCGGAGACCGGTCCCGGTCCTCGTAATGAAAGGTGGCGAGTAGGCGTTGGCGGTCGTTCATCAGCTTTTCCTTAAAGCGGCGCCTTTGCCGTCTCGATAAAGGCGCGTATGTTTTCCGGAGAGACGTCCGGCTCCACCACGTGCGTTGGTGCGACCACGATCTTCGCTCCGCCCCGGCACCATTCTGCGCATTCCTTGACCTTCTCCCGAACCTCCTCGGGGCTTCCGAAGGGCAGTGTCGATTGCGTCCCGATAATCCCCCAGAATCCGAGCCGGTCCTTGAAATCCCGGACAATCGGGCCGGGCTCCATCGCTTCCGGCTGCACCGGGTTGATCATGTCGATCCCCAAGTAAATCAGCTCGGGTATCGCCTGCGTGATGTTTCCGTCCGAGTGGTAGGAAATACAGATCGGCTGGGTCTGGTGTTCACGGATGACCCCAATCACTTTCGCCAGCCGGGGCTTCAGGTGCGTCCGCCACATCTCCATCGATAACAACAGGTTGTTCTGCACCCCGATGTCGTCCCCGAGGCGGATCACGTCCACCCCCGCCTTCGCAAAGGCCTTCACCGATTCACAGGAGCGCTCCGTAAACCAGTCCAGTAACCAGTCCGCAATCCCGTTCTCCTCCGCCATGTCCATGAAAAGCATCTGCATCGAGCGCTGATACCAGGCGAACTCAAAAACCGTTGTCTCCTGCCAGCCCGTCGCCACCTTTCCCAGCGCATGGTAACGTTCCACCTCTGCGGGGATCTCCGCGAACGGTTCCGGATCGGTCAGGTCCGGCCAGGGCAACGCCTCCAATTCCTCCACCAATTCAATCCCCTCGAGGGGATGCAACACCTCCTTCAGATGGTAAGCCGCACCCAGACTCTCCCGCGACGGGATCTTCTGCGTGAAGCCCGCAAACCCGATCGTGTAATCCTCCGGGAAGGCGAATCCCATCGCACGGTAGGCCGCCTCCCACTTCTCCGGTTCTTTTTTCCACTTCGGATGCAGATTCCCGAAATCCACCCCGAAGGCCTGGACCGGGTCGCGTGAACCATACTCCTTCTCCATGAAGTCCTCCACCGGCGCTGTCGGCAGAAAGTCGAACGGCATCCGCTCCGGCCGCTTGCCCGCCAGCATCCGTTTGAAGTTTTCCAGTGAATGCACGTCCATGCCCTTACTCCTCATAGCTCCCGAAGCGGTTCAGGAATTCCACCATCTTCTGGTAGACCGGCCAACTCACATCCGGGGAAACCGAGTGGTCCGAGTGGTAGAAATAATTCCCGCTCGCCTTTCCCGCTTCCAGTTTCGTTTTCATTTCCTCCTCAATTGCCTCCAGGTCCCCTCCCGAAGCGGTCTGCATATTGATGTTGCCGAAAAAGTTCAGCTTCCCTTTGTAGGTCGGGCACAGCTCCCGGACATCCATATTCGCCTTCGCCTCCAGCGGTTGCAGGGCGTCAAAGCCCGCTTCGATGTAGTGCGGGATCACCGCCCGGACATCCCCGTCCGTGTGGTAGATGAAGGGCAATCCCCGAGCGTGCGCCCAATCCGCCAGGCGCTTGTGCTGCGGCCAAAGAATATCCCGGTAAGTCGCCGGAGAGCACATCGTCGCGTGATTGAAGGCCATGTCTCCGTAGACCCAGACGCCGTCCGCCCGGTATCCCCTTTCCCATAAGGCATCAAAATTCCGCAGGAGATTGTCCGTGAAGACCGTCGCCATGTCCTCTATCCACTCCGGTTCCTCCACCAGGCTCATCAGGAACATCACGTCCCCCAGGGTTGCCCGGCAGCACTCGAAACACTCCACTCCCACAAAGCAGGTCCAGCTCTCCGCCTCCTTCGCCCGTTCCTCCCGCTCGTGCACCCGCTCCAAGTCCACCATGAATTCCTGGCCCACTAATGCCGGGCGGTGCAGCGCCTCCCACTTCTCCGGTGAATCGCATTCCCATCCGATATGCTCGGGCGTCCCCGACTTGTTTTTCCAGTACTTCAGGATCGCCCCGTTTTTATCGATGATCGTCTCCGTATCGCCATCTTCAGCAATCACTTCCCGTCGCCCGGGATAGACGCTCGGCCAGTAGTTCGCCGTCTCCAGGATGTCGTTACCGAGAAATTCCAGCGCGCCCCATCGCCCCCCTTTCAGGCCTTCCCGTTCCCAGCGAACCAGGGTCTCTGGCCAATATTGGTCACTCCTCGGTAAACGGTCTACCGGCTCGCCCGCGAAGGCCCGGCGCACTCGTTCCCGTCCCGTCAGCTTGCTTGTGGTGGGCATCGAATTTCCCCTCAGGCCGCTCCAACGAGGCCACGTGCTTTTTCCACCGCGCTCCCCGCGTCGGCTGCATAGCCGTCCGCACCAATCTTATCCGCGAATCCCTGCGTAATCGGTGCCCCCCCGATCAAGACCTTCGTCTTTTCCGGACATTTCTCGCGGATCGCCGCCACCGTCGCCTCCATCGAGCCCATCGTCGTTGTCAATAGAGCCGAGAGCCCCACGACGTTTGCGTTGTGCTCCTTCGCCGCTTCCGCGAATTGCGCCGCCGAAATGTTCGTCCCAAGGTCGATGACCTTGAAGTTCGCTCCCTTCCACATCATCCCCACCAGGTTCTTCCCGATGTCGTGAAGGTCCCCCTCCACCGTCCCGATGATCGCGGTATACTTGGGCGCCAACCCCGCCTCGACGAGGACTGGTTCCAGCAATTCCATGCTCTCCTTCATCGCGCGGGCAGATATCAAGACCTCCGGCACAAAGTACTCATTCGCCTTGAACCGGCGTCCCACTTCATCCATCCCCTTGATCAAGGCCTGGAGTATGCCGCCCGGTTCCACCTCGTTATCAATCGCTTCCTGTGTCAACGGGACCGCTTCCTTGCGCCGTCCCTTAATGATGGCTTCAGTTAAGGTTTTCAGTGAATTCATATTTGATTAAGGAGTTCGGGGTTAATATAAATAACTTATCTTATGTTAATTTAAAATTAGGCTGCTTAATGAGTCAAGATCTGCGAGACACCCCGAGCCCGGAATCGACAAATACTTCCCGATCCCCTTCCAAATCGGGCCAATTGACAGATGTGGCGGCGGTGTTGTGCGGGGTTTTGGAAGATGAGTTTGCCGTTCTCCAGAAAGAAGCCCCCTGGCTAAAGGCGGTAGAAATGCTCGACCCCGCCCTCCATCGCAACCCCGAGGTCCTCCAGCAGAACATCCAGGACAAAATCGATGCCCTTGAGGCGCAGCACCAACCGGAGGCCATTCTCCTTGTCTACGGGCTCTGCAGTCGCGGGATCGAGAACGTCCGGGCCCGCCGAGCCCGCCTCGTAATCGCTCGGGCTCACGACTGCATCACCCTCCTCCTTGGCGATCGCTTTCGCTACCGAGACTATATGAAAGCCAACCCCAACGCCTATTGGTATAGCCGAGGCTGGATCAAGTGGCTCGACATGCCCAGCGCCGAAACCCTCGAAAAAAAGCGCAGGGAGTTTATCGAGAAATACGGAGAGGAGGATGCCGAATACCTCATGGAGGTCGAAGAGCAAGTGCTTCAGGGGAAAAAAGCCGTCTTTGTCGATTTGGGACTCACCGAATCAGAGGAGGATATCGCCTACACCCGGAACGCTGCTGACTCCCTCGGATGGAAAAACGAAATCCTCCAAGGCGACCCCACCCTCCTGCGGGATCTCCTACAAGGAAATTGGGACGACGATCGCTTCGCCATCGCCGAACCCGGGGAGACTTTTCAGTTCGTCGGCGAAGACCGCATCATCGGCCCCGTTGCCTGTTCCCAATGTCCCGCCTTCCAGAATCGGGGAGAGACCGGTCAATGACCCCAACCGGTAAAACCCGGCTCACCGTCGTCGCGGAGGAGAAGCAGCACATCTTCGAGCCCCAGGGGCGAGAAATCGAGGAACCCCTCACTGTCCTCCTGCGGAAACGCGGCTTCTCCCTCAACACCCGCTGCGGGGAGAACGGCCTTTGCCGGGGGTGCGAGTGTATCCTGAAAACGGGTACGCTTTCCCTCGCCGGGAAATCCCTCAACGCGGGAAGTGGCGTATCCGCCTTTCGCTCCTGCCAGGCCCGCCTCCTCCCCGGCGAGTCTCCGGAGATCGAAATCCCGGACCGCTCCCTCCTGCACCACCAACCGGATGTCGCCTCCGACTTCAAGGTCCGGGTCCCTGTCGGGAAAAACCCCCTTTTTTCCGGCTCCCGACCGTATGCCGCCGCCGTGGATATCGGCACCACGACAATCATGGTCGCGATTATCGACACGCGCACCGGCGGCCTCCTCGCCCGGGCCGGCGATTTCAACGCCCAGATCCACTTCGGGGATAACGTTCTCACACGAATTCAGGCCTGCAATGACGATCCCGCCAATATCATCGCCCAGCAGAAAGCCGTCGTCGAGGAGAACCTCCTCCCCCTCCTCCGTAAAGCCTGCACCGAGGCGAACTGCCCGCCAGAGGAGTTGGCCGGCCTCGCCGTCGCCGGAAACACCACCATGCTTCACCTCCTCACCGGCACCGATCCCGCTCCCCTCGGATTTGCGCCCTTCCGCGCCGCCTTCCTCGAGGAGCGCGAACTCCGTCTGGAGGACCTCTCCGCCGCCCCCGCTCCCTTTGATTCCCACCTCCCGGTCGTCCTCCTACCCGGAATTTCAGCCTATGTCGGAGCCGACATTGGGGCTGGTCTCTTTGCCACCGGCACGCCCTACCAGACGACCCCCACCCTCTTCCTCGATGTCGGCACCAATGGAGAACTCGCCCTTTTCCATGACCGGAAATTATGGGTCACCGCCACCGCCGCCGGGCCCGCCTTCGAAGGTTCCGGTCTGCGCTGCGGAACACGCGCCTCCCGCGGAGCCATCCGCGAAATCCGGATTCAGGAAGAGCCGTTTTCGGTTGAATGGAAAAGTATCGGTGAGTCGACCCAACCCCATGGGATCTGCGGAACCGCCTACCTCGACTTTCTCTCGGAAGGAGCCCGGACCGGCCTCCTCACGCCAACCGGGCGCTTCAACCCGGATTGGGTCCGCGATTTCCCCGATTCCTTCGGAACCGACGAAGGCGAATCTCTCCTTTTCCTCCACCGCTCCCGCTCCTCCTCGGTTTTCATCTCCGAGGCGGACGTCGCCCTTCTCCTCCAGGCCAAGGCCGCCATCGCTGCCGGAATCGAAATCCTCCTTCGCCAGGCCAGCCTTCGTGCCCCCGACGTCCACAAGCTTTTCCTCGCCGGAGGCTTCGGTCTCAACCTCGACCTCCGCTCCGCCACCGGCTCCGGTCTCCTTCCCGGCTTTTCTCCAGCTACCATCGAAGCCGTCGGAAACACCTCCCTCGCCGGTGCCTACCTCGCCCTCCTTGATCGCATCCTTATCCGCGAAATCAACCGCTTCCGCAAAACCGCCACCGTGGTCGAACTCAACCTCCAACCCGATTTTGAGGATACCTATATCGACAATCTGATGTTGGAGTAGAGGAGGCTACAGGTGGAGATCAGGAATCCCGCGCGATCCCGATCCGGTGATACTGCTCGGGTGGCGTGTCCAATTCCTCCATCAGGCGGCGCAACTCCGGGATCAGCTTCGCCTCCAGTTCGACATCCTCGACCAGCTGCTCCTGCTTCGGGTCGCCGACCACGTCGTAGAGGCGGGTCGACAGGTCCATGTCCACCCGCTCCCTCCCCGGTAGGCCCGGCTTTTTCGGGATTTTCATCGTCCGGCAGCCCTTCGTGAAGGAAAAGGGCTCCGCCAGCTCCACCATCTGCTGCATCTGCTTCAACGGGATATGACCGCGCATGTAGGTCGGCATATGGGTGTATTCGTAAAGCTCCTCGCCGGTTTGCTCGTCGGTTCCCCGCATATAGACGTAACGGCCGTCCGTCAGGTTCACATGGTTGCCGTGCATCCCGAACAGGCCGTATTCCCGCACCGGTTCGTCATTCGCCACCACCGGGGCAAGATCCTTGCCCGTCATGTCCTTGGTGGGTTCCTGGCCAAAGTAGCGCAGCAGCGTCGGACCGAGGTCGATCGACGGTTGGACCAGGCTCTTCCGCCGCTCTCCCTTTTTCCCGCAGCGGGGATCCCAGACAAAAAACGGGGTGTGCGCCACCTCCTCGAAAAAGGGACACCAGCACTTCGCCGCCGATTGGTGCTCCCCGAGGAGAAAACCGTGGTCCGTCCACACCACCAGCATCGTGTCCTCCCACATCGCGTTCTCATCCATATGGTCGAGGATCCGCCCGAGGTGGTAATCGCACATTGAAAGGAGGGCGGAATACTCCGCACGCAGGTGCTCCATCGCCTTCTCGGATTCCTCCACGAACCGGTAAAGCGGCCAGTCGAAGATCGTGTCATCTCCTAACCGCCGACCCTTATAGAACTCCCGGAAGCGGTCGTGGGCGTGGAAGGGCTCGTGCGGATCAAAGGTTTCAATCTGTAGGAACCAGTTGTTCTCCTCCCCATTCATCTTCAAAAACTCCAGCCCCGCGTCGAAACAACCGCCTTGCGGAAAATGCTCCACCGAGTCGAAACGCTTCCGGTTCTTCATGTCCTGCTGAGCATACGTGTCGCCCGGGACGGCATGGCGGCCGTAGCGGTTCGGAGGAATCTCCGCATCCCCGATCTCCGGGGTCCAGAAATCGCCTTCCTGTCCGCGGAAAAAGTCCCACGTCGAGTAGCGGTTGTGGTAGGTTGCCCCTCCGTCCTCAAAATAGTGGTAGTGGTCGGTCACCAAGTGCGTGTGCACCCCCGCCTCCTTCAACAGCTCCGGGACCGAGTCGTCGAACGGCTCCAACGGACCCCAGCTCCGGTGCAGGAAATTCGGCCGCCCCGTATGGAAATCCCGCCGCGCCGGCATACACGGCATCGAACAGACATAAGACGTGTCGAACGTGCAGGTCTTCTCTGCCAGTCGGCTGAAGTTCGGGGCGTGGATGTCGTCCTTGCCGTAACAGGGAAGGTAGTGCCGATTCAGCGAATCGAACATCAGCATGATCACTTTCATTGAAGAAATGGGGGTTGTGGGTTCAGGGCCAAAGCGTGGAGGCGTCCCTTCTACGCCAGAAGCCAAAAAAGAATCAAAACCAAATCGTCCCCCTCCTCCTTCTCTCTATCCATACCCGTAGGGCCCGATGCTCGCCATCGCGGCCTCCTCCTTCTCCCTATCCATTACAACCTCCCTCCTAGGCTTTACGCCGCGACCGCTTCCCTTTTGAATCGTCCCCATGCTCGAAAACCCCTTTGACCTCACCAAGGAATATGCCGTCATCACGGGCGGCGGAACCGGCCTCGGACTGGCCATCGCCCACTCCCTCGCCGCCTGTGGGGCTGGCGTCTGCCTGGTCGGCCGCCGCCCTGAACCTCTTCAGGAGGCGGCCTCCCGTATTGGCTCGGGGGCCTCCGCTTATTCCCTCGATATCTGCGAGGAAAACGCCCCCGAACAACTCCTCGAGCACCTCACCTCTGAAGGAAAGGCGCCCACCATCCTCGTCAATAACGCGGGCATCCACCTGAAAAAGCCCGCCCATGAAACGACCCTCGGGGAGTTTAAAAAAGTTCTCGATACCCATGTGAATGCATCTTTCGCCCTGACCCGGGCCCTCCTCCCCGGCATGTATGAACGCAAGCACGGCAGCGTAATCTTTATCGGTTCCATGGCCTCCCTCTTCGGGATTCCCCAAGTCATCGCCTATACCGCTGCCAAAACCGCTCACGTCGGCCTGATCCGCGGCTTTGCCGTCGAGGCCGGGCAGCACGGGGTCCGCGTCAATGGAATCGCCCCCGGCTGGTTTGATACCGCCATGTCGCGCAGGGCCTTCGAAGGTGATCCCGCCCGAAAAGAAAAAGTCATCGGCCGTACCCCCATGGGCACCTTCGGTCAGCCCGAAGACGTTGGCTGGGCCTGCGCCTTCCTCTGCTCCCCCGGCGCCCGCTTTATCACCGGCACGATGATCCCTGTCGACGGCGGCGCCTCCATCGGCTTCTAACCCTCCCTTCTCTTCATCCCCATCCCCATCCTCCTCACCCTCTCCCTCTCCCTCCTCATCCTCTCGACATTCAGCTTTGTCTTATACTGCTTCAATCGGGCCATTGAGGACAATGGCCCCTACCACCAACTTCCTCGTCCTTACAAAAACGTGAGGTGGGGCCGTTATCCCAAACCGCCAGAAAATGCCCAATGTCTGCCATGCAGCGATCACAAAACCGAACCCCTAACCACCCGCCATTGAACCCCCTCGTCTCCCACTGCTACACCGCCGACCCGTCCGCCCATGTCTTCGATGGGCGGCTTTACCTCTACCCTTCCCATGACATTGAGTCGGACATCCCCGAGGACGACCTCGGCAGTCACTTCGCCATGCGGGACTACCCTGTGTTCTCGATGGACGCGATTGGGGGAACCGTCACCGATCATGGCGTCGCCCTCGACCTCAAACAGATTCCATGGGCCGACCGCCAGCTCTGGGCTCCGGATGACACGCGGAAAGGGGGATCCTACTATTTCTTCTTCCCGGCCAAGGATCGCGAGGGCGTCTTCCGGATCGGGGTCGCCACCCTTTCCGGCGGCCAAACCCACCTGCGCTGCGTCAAGGTCAGGCAATTACGCTATCGCCCCGACGGGTCGATCACCTCCTCGTAGCAGAGGATTACCTGGCTGCGCCACCATCGGGCTTAGGTGACCCCTCGACCAACCGCTTTAATCCAAAGCCGGCGGCTCCGGAAAATCAATCGCCGTATCCGCCACGTGGTTGAACAGGTTGGTGAAAATATTCACCGAAATCACCGCCACCATCTCGAGGATTTCCGGGTCTGACCAACCCGCCGACCGCACCGCCGAAAGGTCGTCCGCGGTGACGAATCCGGTCGTTTCCAGAATTCGCGCCGAGAAGGCGAGAGCGGCCTTATCCTTCGGGTCAGAGGCATCCCCCTTTCGGGCGAGCACCGTCTCCAACTCCGGCAAACCTGCCATTTTTCCAACCGCGGTATGCGCTGCGACGCAGTAGTGACAGTTGTTCTTCTCCCCCACGAGAAGGGAAATCTGCTCCTGCAGCTTCGGGCTCAGGCTGCTCTTGCCCAACGCTTCCTTGAATGAAAGATAGGATTGGAGCACCGCTGGAGAATGGGCCATCGTCCCCAGAATATTGGGAACTTTCCCCATCTTCTTTTTAACCTGGTCCAGCAACGCGGACTGGGCTTCGTTAGCATCCTCGGGTTTAAGCGGTTCAAGATTTGCCATTTTGCTAATTTGCGGGTTTTCCTTCTTCTTTTCAAAACAGAAATTTTTAAATATTTCCGAGCGGACGGAATCCGGATTTTTTTCGCCTTATTCGTAAAACAAGGTGGCCCAGCGTCCTTCGTCTTTCAGCTTCTGTTTCAAGGTCATCCAGTTTTCCTCGGAACCCGCGATTTCGCACAAGGCCTTGTCCAGCTGTTCCTCCAGCTTGGATAAACCGGAGACGTAAGCGAAGGTCTTCGGGTCGTTGAGCATCTCCCATACTTCCTCCCTCTGTTCCTTGAGGGAGACATCCACCCCGGCCGGCTCGTCGAAGTGTGGGCGCGGACTCAGGGCCTCAAACGCCCGGAAGCTCACCTCATCGTAATAGTTGCTGAAGTCGTTGTAGCGATCGTTCATGTAGAGAAGGTCGAGTCCGGTTTGCGCCCCGTAAAAGAGACGGACCTTTCCGTCCCACTTCCTCCGTTCCTCGTAGATATGCTTCGTAAATGCACGGAATGGGGCGATTCCGGTTCCGACCCCGATCATCAGTAGATTACTTGACGAATCGCGCGGGGGGTTGAACTGCCGCCCGTAGGGTCCGGCGATTTCAATGACATCCCCGTCCCGGCGGTCGCAAAGGTAATTCGAGGCCACCCCCGGATAGCGCTCTCCGCTGACTTCGTCGATATAGAAGCAGCGGCGCACGCAGATGGAAAACTCCGCACCACGGCTGCCCTCCCCCATTCGTGAACTGGCGATGGAATAGAGCCGGACATGGGTCTCGTTGCCGAAAGCGTGCGGCCCCGGCACCAGCACTGCGATGCTCTGTCCTTCGGTGAACTGGAACATCGGATCATTGACGCGCAGGATGATGTGACGGACTTCCACCGTGGATTCATCCGTTATCCGCTCGGAACTGACGACGGCCGCCTCGTAGGTGCGGTCGGTATTGTATTGGCTTAACTTCATGGTGCTTCCTCTCGGGGGTTCGCAGGTTCACGGGGTAAAGGCAGGTGGCAGGATCCGCCGCTGAAGTGTGGGCAGTTTCGGGCGTCACCCAGTTCGCACGGAAATCCACAACCGGAGCCCTCTTCACGGGCCGGGCCCAGCTCAGGGTGCCGGGCCGCAAACCGGCGCGCGTATTGCTGGACGGCGGCCCACCCAGCGAAGAGTCCGAAAATGATCAAGATGGAAAGCAGGTAAGTCATCGTCGTCCTCTCCTTACCCTCCTAGCCCGGCGAATCCCATGAAAGCCAGGGAGAGGAGTCCGCCGATGGTTAACGACATCGCCGCCGAAGTCACCACATCGGGGACGTTCGCCAACTCGAGCTTTTCCCGCAATCCCGCCATCAGGGTCAGGGCCAGGATGAATCCCGCACCCGCGCCCGCGCTGAACGCCAGGCTCTGCGGAAAGTTGTATTCGCGGTTCGTTTGGAAAAGCGCCAACCCGAGGATTGCGCAGTTCGTCGTGATCAGGGGTAGGAAAATTCCGAGCGCCCGAAAGAGCGCCGAGCTGACCTTCTTCACCGTCATTTCCACCAGTTGCACCGCTGATGCGATCACCGCAATGTAACAGATCAAGCGGAGGAACTCCAATTCGAACCAGATGAGCAGGGTGTTGATCGCATATGCGCAAATCGAGCTCACCAGCATTACGAAAAAGACCGCCACCCCCATGTTCAGCGCCGTGTTCAATTTCCCCGATACACCAAGAAAGGGACACAAGCCCAGAAACAGCGCCAACACGAAGTTGTTGATGAGAAAGGCGTCGAGGAAAATAAACGTCAGGCTATCGGGTGACATGATCCACCTCCGGTTCGGCGCGCCCCGCGCGCATGAAATCGATTTCCCTGGATTGTTTGCGCTTGTTCCAGGCCGAGAAAAGGAAAAGCCAGAACGCCAAAACGAAAAATCCACCCGGCGGCAAGACGAAGATCGCCCACGGCTGGAATTGCGGCCCGAATAAATCCACCCCGAAAAGGCTCCCGCTTCCCAACACCTCCCGCACCACCCCGATGCAGAGCATCGCAAACGTAAAACCCAGTCCCATCCCCAAGCCGTTGACGAAGGCATTCGCCACCGGGTTTTTCGAGGCATAGGCTTCCGCTCGGCCGAGGATAATGCAGTTGACGACAATCAGCTGGATATAGGCCCCAAGCGCCTTGTAGAGGTCGAGACTAATCGCCTGAATCGCGTAGTCCACAATCGTGACAAAGGTCGCAATCACGATGATGTAGGATGCGATTCGCACCTGCTTCGGGATCACCTTCCGGAAGAGCGAAACCAGCACACCGGAGCTGAGCAGCACGAAAGTGCTCGCCAAACCCATCGCCAAGGCGTTCATCGCCGTATTCGTTACCGCGAGGACCGGACATAGCCCCAGCAACATCACGAAGACCGGGTTCTCCTTCCAGAGGCCCTGCGTAAAGACCGTCCAACTCAGCGGTTCCGGGGTGCGTGGATCGCGGATCATCGCGCGCTCCTTTCTGCCGTGGCCACGACCCCCTCCACATCCGTCATCAGGCCCTGCCCAAAACGCTGCAAGAGCGGGACCATCTCGGAGGCACTCTCATCCAGCGCAGTCCCGATCGCCGCGGAGGTGACCGTCGCTCCCGAGATCGCATCAATCTCCCAAGGGTGCTCCTTTTTCCCGTTTTTCACCGTCACGATTGGATTGGCCAACGCCGTTCCCGCATCGTTCAAAGCCGCTTCCAGGCAATCAAAATTGGCTAAAAAATCGGGATCCGTCTCCACCCGGTCCCCTAATCCCGGCGTTTCCGAACTTTGCAGGATTTGAAAGCCCATAATGCAGCCGCTCTCCGGATCGTAGCTATAAAGCAGGCGGACCACATCCTGGTAGCCGCGGGCCGAAGCCTCCATCGCCACCCCGGTCAGCTTTCCCTGCCCGTCATAACCCGCGAACACATTCGCCTCACTCAACGCCTCATCCGGCA
Organism: uncultured Opitutales bacterium; assembly: GCA_964417945.1. Taxonomy (GTDB): domain Bacteria; phylum Verrucomicrobiota; class Verrucomicrobiia; order Opitutales; family JABSRG01; genus CAYQKH01. The sequence continues at coordinate 2,004 of CAYQKH010000052.1, read as the reverse complement.
GCGGTTGCAGGCCGTTCGCATCGAGGAGGAAATTCCGGCGAGTGGTCGCCTCCGGTAAAATCGCGAAGACGCTTTTCTCCAGGGCCGCGCGCTGGTTCTCCCGGATCGGTTCACGCGTCACCTGGAAAGTAGCGGCCACGAGGATCCCTGAGAGCATCGCTACCCCCGCAAGGTTCCCGATCAAACGAAAGCTTGAAGGTTCCTTCGTCTTTGCAACTGGAGTTCCACTCCTCATGCCGGGGCCTTCTTTTTCGGCGCGCCGTAGCGGCGCGGCTGCGTGACCGCGCTGATCAGCGGTGAGGCCGCGTTCGCCAGGAGGATCGCATACATCACCCCTTCGTTAAGCCCCCCAAAAAGGCGAATGATTACGGTCAGGACCCCAATAAGGGCTCCGTAAATCCAGATCCCCTTGGGGGTCACGGGGGAGGCCACCATGTCCGTAGCCATGAAAACCGCTCCCAGCATCAACCCGCCCGAGCAAATCGTGAACAGCGGTCCCGGGTAGAGGTCCGGGTTTACGAGGTGGAAAATCCCCGAGGTGATCCCCGCCGAGGCCAACACCCCGAAGGTGATCCGCCCGTTCATCATCTTCCGGGCGATCAGGTAGAGCCCGCAAAGCAGAATCAACAGCGCCGAGGTCTCCCCGCTCGAACCCGCCGTCGTCCCGATTAGAAGATCCAGCGTATCCGCCTGCACCTGCTCAAATTTCATCAACCCGAGCGGCGTGGCCCCCGTAAAGGCGTCAGGCGCGTTCTGCAGCATCCACTCCTCCGTTCCCGCCGGCCGCAGAAACGGCAGGGTCAGGGTCGAGGGAATGAACTCCGTAAGGCGGTTGCCCGGGAGGTGCGGCACCCAGGTTGTCATCGGGACGGTAAAGGCTGCCTGCGCGAAGGCCCGCCCGACCAATGCCGGATTCATCACGTTAAAACCGAGGCCCCCGAAAAAGGCCTTTCCCACGCCGGTGCCGAACGCCCCCGAGACCGCCGCCATCCATAACGGGAATCCCGGCGGCAGGGTCAGGGCCAAAAGCAACCCCGTGATGACCGCGCTCCAGTCCCCCACCGATGAACTCCTCCCCGAAAAACGGCAGACCAGATGCTCGGTTAAAAGGCACGAGGCCGTGCAAACCACCAACAGCGCGAGGACACTGATCCCAAACTGGTAAACCGAAAATGCGCAGACAGGCAGCAACGCATACACCACGTTGCGCATGATCACGTCGACCGAGGGCGCCACCCGAAGATGGGGCGAGGTCCGCAAGAGGACGTGCGGGGCGGAGACAGAAGTGGCTTGCGGCTGTGTCATCTGGCCTTTGTCTTCTCCCGGTTTGCCGCCTTCGCCACGCGGAAGTGCTGCACCAGCGGGATCCCCGCCGGGCAGACGTAGCTGCAGCAGCCGCACTCAAAGCAGTCATTAAGGTTATACCTGGCCTGCATCTCCTCAAAGCGGCTCTTCGCCGCGAGCTTTCCCATCTCGCAGGGGTTGAGAATCATCGGGCAAGCTTCTACACAATGGCCGCAACTAATGCAGGGAAAGGCGCTCTGGTAGGTCTGGCCTTGCAGTTCCCGCTCCGTGAGCACGAGGAAACCTCCGCACCCCTTCGTCACCGGCACGTCCAGCGAGGCCACCGTGCTGCCCATCATCGGGCCGCCCATGATCAGCGTTTGCTGCGCGCCACGGAATCCGAGACGCTCCAGGATAAAACGCACTGAGGTTCCGATCGGGACGAGGTAATTCCCCGGCTTTTCCACCCCCGGCCCCGCGATCGTCACCACACGCTCGATTACCCCCTGGCTCAGGGGAAGCAGCGCCCCGACCTGCGCCGTCGACGAAACATTGAAAACCGCCAGTCCCACCGACGAAGGATAACTGCCCGACGGGATCTCCACGCCGAGGATCGCCTTCGCCAACATTTTTTCCGCTCCCTGCGGATACTTCGTCTTCACCACCGCGACCGTGACGCTCCCATCCGCCGGCAGGTGCTTCTCAAGCGCCTCCGCGGCG
>CAYQKH010000051.1:11562-17653 GCA_964417945.1 uncultured Opitutales bacterium | reverse complement strand
TTCATGGATTCAGCAATTTTACGTGAGAAAGCTTTAAAGCTTCCGCCCTATGATCGGGCCTTGTTGGCGGACACCCTGATGGCCAGCCTAGAAGCGGATTTACCCTCTGGGCGCATTCAAAAATGGGCGGATGAATCTGAAGATCGTTTAGCTGCCTATCGTAAAGGAGACTTGGAAAGTATTGATGGAAAATCGGTTATCGAAAAGCTACGAAGCGATTTAAACCCATGAAATACAGGTTTCTCTCACCGGCAGAGAAAGAACTAATGGAGGGTACATTGTATTACGAAAAAGAAAGCCCAGGGTTGGGTTTACGGTTCTTGGACCAGGTGGAAGCCACGATTTCCCTGATTTTGAGATTTCCTGAAGCGTGGAGGGCCATATCTGAGAATCACCGGATGTGCCGAGTAAAGGGCTTTCCTTATGGTCTGATTTTTACCAAGGAGCCGGATGGAATTTTAATTACTTCGGTCATGCACCTGAGCCGTGATCCTGAATCGTGGAAGATAAATATTCGCTAACCAATCGTGCCAAGTAACGCCGCCAGCCGCCTCCTTGTCACGTATCCCGCTAAGCGGGCTTCGCGCCAGCGAGTCGTCTGCCGACGCACGTGCACTCGGCGATATCCGACTGAAATCCCATCTTTCACGCCACCCGAGAGAATACGAACTGACAGATGCGACCGTACCTCACTACGATTCTGCTTTTGACCTGTAGCAACGTCTTCATGACATTTGCGTGGTATGCTCACCTGAAAAACCTGTCGGCCAAGCCATGGCTGATTGCTGTCGCCGTTAGCTGGCTCATTGCGTTCTTCGAATACATGTTGCAGGTTCCCGCCAATCGGACCGGCATCACGGTGATGAACCTTGGTCAACTGAAAATTCTGCAAGAATTGATTGCACTCTCAGTGTTCGTGCCGTTTTCGATCCTGTATATGAAGTACAAGATTTCGTTAGACTACGTCTGGGCGTCGTTGTGTATCGTTGCTGCTGCATACTTCATCTTCCGGCGTGGCTAACGACGTCAGATAACAAGCCAATGCACCCGAGCGGAGATCACCGAGGAAATTTCCACTGGCATCGCCACTGGCCATTTCCCCAGAAGAGCGCTGAAAGCGGTCTAGGAATGGTATGAAATAAACAAAGAAGCGTTGCTGCGAGACTGGGAGCTTGCGTGCGGAGCAGCGGAAGCCACTCGAACCGATTCAACCCCTCGAATAATGAAATTCATAAACATTGAAGAAGCGAAGTATCTGGATGGCCACTGCGTGTGGTTAAAGTTCAGCGACGGGACAGATGGCCCAGTCGATTTAAAAAGATGCATTGGATGGGCCTATTTTCGAGCCATTGAAGGACCCTAACCTATTCTTGTTACACACGTAGCCTTGTTTCTCTTTGGAAACGCAATTCCGCTTCGGTTCGGGCTGCCTCAAGCGGAATTTTTTCGATCAGACCTGCAACCAATTGGATCACTTTGGAAGCCGATTCACGATGGATTCTGTATTCGAAAATCTCTAAGATGAAATTTATCCAGTGGATTGGTTGATCAAGCAGTCCTGCCATCGCCTGAGGTCCTTCCCGTCGAAGCCAATCATCCGGGTCCTGCCCGTTCGGAATCAGGACAAATGTGGGTTCCACGCCAAGTTTCAAAGCCAATGCGAGAATTCGGAGCGCGCGTTGATGCCCGGCTGGATTGCTTTCCACCAGCACTATGAATCCTTCCGGAAAGACTGACAAAAACTGAATTTGTTCGCGGTAGACATCCATCCCGAGAAGGGAAACGGACTGCTGAGCCCCGGTTGACTTAAGGCGGATCACATCCAATGGCCCTTCGGCGAGGAGGACAGGCTTTCCGGGACCCAAGTTGCGCGGCAGGTCTTCCCACCCGTAAAGCACGGAATCCCGCCGGAAAAATGGCGATGTCGGGGAAACGGCATACTTGGCATGAAGGGAGGGTGGCGGTTCCGCCGTGACCGATAAAGCGCGTCCGAAAAAGCCGATGACCTGCCGCTCCGGATCAAGGATGGGAATCATCAGACGACCCCGGAATCGGCTCTGGAGGGGGCGCTCGGGCTCCGGGCTGGGCCGGGCCAGAAACAGTCCGCTTCGCTCCATATTGGAACGGGGAAATCCCTGGTCCTGTAGAACGGAAAAGAGCTCCGCCGGACCCGGTGGAGAAAGCCCGATCCTGAAGCGTGTCGCCTGCTCAGCGGTAAACCCCCGCTGCGTTTGCCAAAAGTGTCTGGCCGTGGCAGCCGCCTGTGAGCATCCCTGAAGGGTTCTGGTGAAAAATGAGGCAGCCGCTTCCAAGATCTCGGGCCGGAGCCGAGCTTCCTGACTGGAGTCTGCGCTATTCATCCCTCCAATCCATGCCATCCGTAAATTGGCGAAACCGATTGGTGTTTTGGGACGACCCTGTCGGTTCCTCGCGGTATTGGTATTGGAACAGTGTTTTCGGGTGCCTTGAATCGGTCAGAATGGCCACAGCTCGATATCCCTGAAACAATCTAAAGGTTAATGGGTCATTCGACGCTACGTCGATTGATCTTGTTTTAATTCTATAGTGCAGCCTCAAATCCGCCAGAAAATCTTTTGCTGCAATCAGAAAATGTGGCTGGTATCCGAATCGCCTGACGGCGCGGGGCGGGCCTTCGCTAAAAGCTCCAGCTTTTTTTCGCTCCCCGGGTCAGGATGTTGCTGCCTGGACAACCCCCACCTCAGCGGCTTGCGCCGTTGAAAAGCAAATTTCTATCAATCAGGGGGTTAAATGTCGCTCCAGTCCAGATAGCGGTCGCTGCGGTCCAGTCCGACAACGCAGCCGTTCGCGCATCTTGGCTTCGCGAAACATCCGGGTTAAGATGGACTGAAGCAGGACGCTTGGACGATGGACAGAACAGATTCGAAGAGAAATTGAATCACGCTAAACAAGCGCATCGAGGGCAACGGTTGACCCGCCCAAAACTCGAATGATTAGGAAAAGTGCGAGATTGCCAAAAACCTTAATGGACTTCTAGGGGGAAATCTCAGCGTCTGGGCTGTCTTCGGCAAAGCGGGCCAATAATCCGTCGAAGGAGGAGTCTCCCGGCAGGATAACTTCGTCACCCGGAAGGGGCTCCCCCCCGAGGACAAAAAAGGCCTGGTGTTCGCCAAAGCGGTAGGGTGCGCGTTGGAGGATGCCGGTCGGGTTCATGAGGGGATCAAGGGCGATGAAAACCTCCCCGGTTTCTCCCGCAACGAATGGCGAGCGGAGGGCGATGGCGGTGGCGTTTTCGAAATCGACTTCGACAAGGGTCCCCCAGCGAAGGTGGGGGCTGGGGGCGATAGTGGAAGAAGGGCCGGTCTCCTGGGAAACGGTGGGAACGCGCGAAGTTTCTCTGGAGAAACACCCGCTAAAGAGGGCGGCGGCGAAGAGCGAGGGGAAGAGGAGCCGGAGGGCCGTTAAACGGCGCGGGGGAGGGCTACTCGTCCTCCTGCTTGAACATTTCGACGCTGGCCTGATTGGGTGCGGGGGTCTCGCCCTCGAAGAAACCATGGAGCTGACGGATCCGGGTGGGGTGGCGCATCTTCCGAAGGGCCTTGGCCTCAATCTGGCGGATGCGTTCGCGGGTGACTTTAAACTGGCGGCCGACTTCTTCGAGGGTGCGGCTGTATCCGTCCTGAAGGCCAAACCGAAGGGAAAGAACCCGGCGCTCGCGCTCAGTGAGCGAGTCGAGGACGTCGATGATCTTTTCCCGGAGGAGGGAGAAGGCGGTTTGGTCGTAGGGATTCTCCGCGCCCTTGTCCTCGATAAAATCGCCAAAATTGGTGTCGTCGCTGTCCCCGACGGGGCTCTGGAGGGAAATCGGCTGCTGGGCCATTTTCATGATTTGCTGGACGCGCTCGACCGGCATCCGCATTTCCTCGGCGACCTCCTCGGCGGTGGGCTCGTGTCCGAGTTCCTGGAGGAGTTGTTTTTGGACCTGCATGACCTTGTTGAGGGTCTCGATCATGTGGACGGGGATGCGAATGGTCCGGGCCTGGTCGGCGATGGAGCGGGTAATGGCCTGCCGGATCCACCAGGTGGCGTAGGTTGAAAACTTATAGCCCCGGCGGTATTCGAATTTCTCGACCGCTTTCATCAGGCCCATATTGCCTTCCTGGATCAGGTCGAGGAAGGAGAGCCCCCGGTTGGTATACTTCTTAGCAATGGAAATGACGAGACGAAGGTTAGCCTCAACCATTTCGGTCTTGGCGCGGTGAGCTTCCCGCATGGCCTTGCGGACGTCTCGCAGGAGTTCAAAGAGCTCAATGGCGTCCATCCGGTAGGTATCGCGAATTTGCTCAAGTTCTTTCTGGATGGCTTTGGTGTCGATATTCTTGCGGCGTCGGGCGGTGGCCTTTTCGGCAAGTTCGAGGTTCTCGAGGTGGTCGTTGATGCGGCGGGTGATGGGCTCGACGTTCACCATGAACTCTTCGAAGACCTTAAGCTTGAGGCAGAACTTTTTATAAATGGGCTTCAGCTGGGACTCATACTTCTTGTAGCGGGTCACCGCGCGCTTGCGGTTGGGCTCGGAAGAGGCGTTCTTGATGTCGTTCCAGGTTTTCTCAAGCTTGGCTTCGATGGCCTCGGCCTGCTCGATGTATTTCGGGAGATTATTAAAATAGGCTTCACGGCTATCGATCTTCTTATCGAGAACGATCCGGTCGAAGCGTTCCTGCCGGTTTACCAGCTTCTTGACGAGGTCGATCTGGAAGTCATTGGTCAGGCTGACGGAGAAAAGGAGGTTGGTAGCCTTTTGCTCGGCGGTCTCGATGCGCTTGGAGATGGCGACTTCCTGTTCCCGGGTGAGGAGCGGAACCTGTCCCATCTGCTTAAGATACATGCGGACGGGATCATCGAGGATATCCATCTGTGAAGTGCGCACTTCATTTTCCTCATGTTCTTCGAGCCGCGCCTTGTAGGTCTCGACTTCCTGTGCGTCGAGGATATCGACTTCGAGGTTTTCCAGAATGGAGATCACGTTTTCAATCTCCTCTGGGTTGTTGACGCTGTTAGGGAGGCTGGCGTTGATGTCCTTATAGGTCAGGTAGCCCTGTTCCTTTGACTGGCGGATGAGGAGACGGATTTTTTCGTTGAGGCGCTCCTGATTTTTAAGGGCGCTGTTGTTGCCTTTTTTCTTTTTGGCGGGGGATTCCTCGGGGACGGCGGCACTTTTGGATTCGTTCTTGCGCTTGGAGGAGGACTTGGGCTTAGGAGAATTGGCAGTGCCGGGTGTATTGCCCACGGAGGCGGGCGTAGTGGCCGCTTTTTTTCGCGGCGCCGTCTTGGAAGGGGAGGCTCCTTTTGTATTTTTCGCGACGGATTTCTTCGCGGGGACTTTGGCTACTTTGGAAGCGGTGGTCTTTGACGCCCTTTTTGGAGCGGCCTTTTTCCGAGGCGCGGTCTTTTCTGGAGCCGCATTTTTAGCGACTTTCTTTTTGGCGGGAGTTTTCTCTTTGGAGGCGGCTTTCTGTTTTGCAGGCATAAAAGTGGTGGGATTTTTTCGCGGAAGGCTCAGCCGATGGCGGGAACCTGTCGGCGCATGGATCTCAGTTCGATGAGGCGGCGGTTCAGCTCAATGTAGGCGTCGGAGTTGGAGTCCAGGCTGGCCATCTGTCGTTTGATTTCGCGATTCTGTTTATCAAGAAAATTCAGGAAAAGTTTTTTCAGGACGGCGTTGATTGCGGGAACAGGTTGGAAGTCCTCTTGTTTAGATTCTTGGATCCGGATTTCGGAGATAAGGGAGATTTCTTCATCGGATTCGGCGATTTCGGCGAAGGAGTCTTTTCCCTGCCAGGCGTGGTGCTCGAATTCAGCGAGCATTTTTTGTAGGAGCGCACCGGCCGCTTGTGTTTCATCGATCCATTGAGGATTCACGATTTGGGCGATTTCATTGCCGTGCTGCTCAAAATGAGAAACTAGCCAAAGTAGGTCCTTTTCTACGTTTGTCAATTTCTGCTTTTGAAATTCGGGAGGGTCGTCGGTGATGACGGGTGCGGACTCCGGGGCGGCCTGCCGTGGGGACGGGCGCTGGCGGGCAAGGAACCGGTCGTAGTCGCGTTTAATGGCC
>CAYQKH010000051.1:0-11552 GCA_964417945.1 uncultured Opitutales bacterium | reverse complement strand
GGTCGGCATCGAGGATGCGTGAGGCATCGGTCAGGAGTTCCTCCTGAAAAAAGAAGGTTCCGGCTCCCTCAATGATGCGGTAGAGATCCTCAAGGAGACGGATTTTCTCATGTGTGCCAAGTTCGCGGAAGGGTTTGCCGGCAAGGGAGCGGAGGGCAAACTCGAGGGCGGGGATGGCTTGTTTCTGGAGCTCCTCGAAGGCCTGGATTCCCTTGTGGGCGAGGAGGTCGTCGGGGTCCTCTCCGGGCGGAAGAGGGAGGAAGCGGGCTTCAAGGCCGACCTTGATAGAGAGGGGGACCATGCGGAAGGCGGCTTTCTGTCCTGCGGAATCCCCGTCGAGGAAGACCTCGACCCGACCGGGGTAGCGTTTGAGGCGGTCGAGCTGGCGCTCGGTAATGCCGGTGCCCTGTGGGGCGACGGCGGTTTTCAGCCCGCAGGCGTGACAGCGGATGGCGTCGAGTTGGCCTTCGACCATGACAAAGAAGCCGGTGGACTCAATGGCTTTACGGGCGCGGTCGAGCCCGAAGAGGATATCCCCTTTCTTGAAAATAGGGGTCTCGGGGGAATTCACGTATTTGGCTTTATGGGCGGGGTCATCCTCCGGGGTGCAATCGAGCTGGCGGGCGGTAAAGGCGACGACCCGGCCCTGAACATCGTGAATGGGAATGATGAGGCGGCCGCGAAAGCGAGCCCTCGGTGGGCGGGATCCCCGTTCGGAAAAGAAGAAAAGGCCGCATTCCTTCAAGGCCTCCTCGGAATACTCTTTTTTGCGGAGGAGGGGGTAGAGGCGGTCCTCGTCGGGTGGGGCGAAACCGATGCGAAATTCGCGGGCGACTTCCGTTTCAAACTTCCGTTCGTTGGTCCAATAGCCGCGGATAAAGTCACCGCCGGATGAATTTTCCCAGAATTGGGTGGCGTAAAATTCGGCGGCATCTTCGTGGATGGCGAGGAGTTCATTGCGGACGGAACGGGAGGGACCGGGCTGCCCCTGGCCTTCTTCGTATTGGAGAGGGATGTTGTAGCGGGAGGCGAGGTTTTCCACCGCCTCTTGGAACGAAAGGTTCTCCATCGTCTGGACGAACTTGAAGAGGTCGCCTCCCTGGCTGGTGGAAAAGCAATAGTAAAGGGACTTCTCGGGATCGACGAAGAAGGAGGGGGTTTTCTCCTGAGTGAAGGGGCTGAGGCCGGTATAGCGCGACCCGGAGCGCTTCAGCTGAGTGTAGGAAGCAACGACATCGAGGATGTCTACGCGGTTGCGCACTTCCTCAATCGACTGACGGGCAATAAAGGGCATTGCGGGGCGGGGCGGAGAACTGCGGACGGCAGCTCAATACCCCAGACGTGCCAGCTTGGCGCGTACCTCCGGGGCAAGCGGGTGATTAGGGTAATCGTCGAGAAAACGATTGTAGAGAAAGGCGGCGTTGCGCGGGTCGGAGGCGAGTTCATCGTATCCCCGCGCGAGTTCGAAGAGGATTTCGGGGTTGTTGGGGAAGCGCTCCTGTGCCATCCGCAACTCGCGGATCACGACGGCCCGTCCACGGCTCGCCCGAATGACGTCGATGTGGTGGAGGACGGTGGCGGTGTTGTTGGGGTCGAGGCGCATAGCTTCGAGGGAAGCGGTCTCGGCGGCGGCGGCCTCGTTGTTGGCGAGGTAGCTTTTGGAAAGTTCAAACCAGGCTTGAGGCCGCGAGGGGTCCCGCCCGAGAACTTGCCAGAGGAGCCGGACGGATTCACTGAAGACGCCGTCCTGGCGGAGTTGTCGGGCCCGGGCAATGTCGCCGGCGAGCCCGGTAGGCGGAGGAGGGGCGGGGGTGTCGTCCTCGGGGAAGAACTCGAGGACATTGTCCGGGATTTCCGGATCGGGGTCGCCGACGACCAATTTTCCGCCACGGGGGTCCTCGGAGGAGGGGGGCGGAGGGGCATCGTCTGCGGCGAGGTTGGTAGAGGGAGGGGCCTGCTCCCGCTCCCCGGGGGTCGGGGTATCGGTGTCATTCTCCGTGGGGCGTGTCGGCGTATCGGAGGGAGGGACGGCGAGGTCCTGATTGAGCTGGTTCTCGAGATTTTCACGGGACGCGAGTTCCTGGGCTTTCTTCTCCTCCTCAAAGCGGCGTCGGGCCTCTTTCCAATCGTCGATATCTTCGCGCACGGTGTAGAGTTCGCTAGCGTCGAGGGCACCGGGATACACTTCATCGAGGCGTTGAACGACGCGCTCGGCCACGGACCAATTGGCATTGGCGATATTGATCTTCAGCATCCCGAAAAGGGCCGGGAGCTCGGAGAGATCGCCGCCTTCGAGGGCGACCTGGTAAAAATTTTCGGCTCTGGGGTAATTTTCCAACTGGAAGAAGAGGTCGCCGAGGACAACGGCTTCCTCGCCGCGGAGGGGTCGATCGAGGAGATTATATCCCCGGAGGTAGGCATCGACGGCGGACTCGGTCTGGTTGGCTTCCCGGAAGAGGTCGGCGAGGGCCATGGTGGCCTCGCCATCGGAAGGGAAGTCCTCAAGGTAGCGCTCGTAGGCGTTTCGGGCGGAGGCGTAGTCCCCGACCGCAGCGTAGTTCTGGGCGACGGACTGAAGGAGGTAGGTGCGCTCGGGATCTGCCTCGACTGCTTGTTGGAGGGCGATGGCGGCGTTGAAGGGGTCGGGTTCGGCCTCGTAGGCGAAGCCGAGGTCCTCGAGGATGTCGGCGTTACCGGGGAAACGTTCATCCAGATCGGCCAACAATTGTATGGCCTGGGGTAGGTTTCCCGCTTGCCGTGCCTCCTCTGCCTTCTCCAAAGTGCGGGAAATTTTCTTTTGTGGCCCGCCACAACCGCTTAAGAAAACGGCTAAAAAGAGGAACCCGATAAGGATGTTTCCTGTTCTGTAGCGATGCATTAAGTATGACCTAACTGTCGAAATAGCGCGAAATCCTGTCAAGTGACGAAACCTAAAGCAAATCCCGTCCGGAACGCACTCCTTTTTCTGCTCTGCACGGGATTCGCGCTACCTCTGATTGGACAGATCTCAGCAGAAGAGGGTCCTGGAGTGGCGGATCCCTTAAACCAGATCCTTTGGGACCACTATCTTGAGGATTTCGGGATCGAAAGCTACCGCGAAGCGGTAGAGGCCCTTATCCAAGCCTTCGAAGCTGAGCGGGGCTACCCGATCGAACCGGGTAAAAAAGGGCGGGTCGGCCTGAAGGTTTACTCCAATTCCGGCGCGGGGATCTCAACACCGCGGCCGCTGGTTCGGGCGGTGATCAGAGCACTGGAGGAGCGCGGTTACCGGAAACGGGACCTTTTCCTGGTGGACCTGGACGAAGAGAACCTGCGGGAGGCGGGTTTCCTTCCCTCGGTGAGCCAGGGGGGGCGGACCTTCGAGGGGGTGCCAGTTTACATTCTGGAAACAGAATTTTTCTATAATTCGGCCTGGTATTACGACAACCCGCTGCCCTCGGACCGCCGTGAGCGGGTTCTGCAAAACGAGGACCGGCTCTACGAGTTGGACAGCACCCGGAGCCTACTGGACCGCTACATGGCGAAGGACCGGAAGAGTTTTCTTCCCGTGCCCCTGCTGACGGAAGTGGATTTCTGGATCAACCTTCCGATGGCGATGGACCATCCTGCGCTGGGGGTCAGCGGGGCTCTGACGAACCCGACTCTCTGGAATGTAAGCAACAATCGCCGGTTTCTGACGAATCCGGCGACCGCCCCCGCAGCTACGGCGGAGATTGCGGCGATCCCGGAGTTGCGGGAAGGTTGGATTTTCACCCTTCTGACGCTGGAGAAGTATCAGTATATCGGGGGGCCGCTCTTCCACTCGCTCTACACCCGGTCGGAGCCCAGGCTGTTTCTCAGCCGCAATCCGGTCATCCTCGACTGGCTGTTGCTGGACCGGATCAACCGCGCCCGCCGGGAAAACGGCTTTGACATGATGCTGCTGGAACAGCCCCTCTTTTTTTACGCAGAGACCCTGGGCCTGGGGGGCTTTGACCTCGAGTCCATCGATTACCGGAAGCTGGGTTGGCCAGAGGGTCCGAGGACAGGAGAAGAATAATGCTTGCAAGTGGCGGGCATTTTTTGTATCGGTGATTCAACTACATATGAAGCTGGGAAGCATCATTTCGAAATCGCGGATTATCGACCTCCAAAGTACTGACCTCCGGTCGGCCCTGAAGGAGCTATTGGAGGTGTGCCCGGTGGGGGAGGAAGAAGGAAGCGGCAAGGAGCTGTTATTGGAGCAGTTACTGGACCGTGAATCGACAATGACGACGTATCTGGGGAATGGGGTAGCCCTGCCTCATCTGCGGATCGCGATGAAGCGGCCTTATCTGATGGCGGTTGGCCGTTGTCCGGCGGGTTTGGAACATGAAGGGCACAAAGAGTATGAGGAGGTGCGGCAGATTTACCTGCTTTTGGCGAATGAGAACGCGCGGGGTTATCTAAATGTGCTGGCCTCGCTGGCCCGGACGTTCCAAGATCCAAAAACGATTATCCAGCTGGATGGCCCCATGCCCCTGAAGCAGTATCAGGAGGCGATCAAGCTGGCCTTCACGGGGGAGCCGGGGGTGTCGGAGACAAAGCAAAATAAGTTCAACCGGCTTATCTTGAAGGAGGCGGAAACGGTGGCGCGCGGGGCAAAATGCAGCTCGATTTTGATCTTCGGGGACACATTTGCGGGCGGGGTGGAGATGTCGCAGGAATTCAAGGGCTTCAAAGCGGTGCTGGTGACGCCCGGCTCGAGTGAAAACGCAAAGCAGCGGAAACACATCGACGCGATCCTGCCGGTTCGCTCGTTCTCGAACAACCGGCTTTCCCAACTGCGGAGCGCGGTCTTAATCGGGCTGACGCGCGGGGTTTTTGAATTCAACTCAAGGTTGTGCTGCGTTGGCGGCATTCCGCAGAGCAACCAGTTCGACACGATTGTGGTTGTGGATGTGGAACGCGAATTCCGGACGGTAATGGGCCTGGACACGAAAATGCTGCCAGCAAGCGTGAAGCCGGAAGTGGTGGAACGGGTGTTGGCGATCGCCACGGAACTCTCGGTGGAGGGTCGGGAAGGGAAGCCGATCGGATGCCTTTTTGTCCTTGGAGACTCGGATAACGTCAAAAAATATAGTAAGCCCCTGGTTTTGAACCCCTTTTACGGTTACCGGGAAGAGGACCGTAATATTCTCAACCCTTTTATGGATGAAACGGTAAAGGAGCTTTCCCTGATCGACGGGGCCTTCATCATAAGGGGCGATGGGGTCTTAGAAGCGGCGGGGACCCTGATGCATGCGCCGGACTATAACCATGCGCTTCCGGGGGGGCTGGGGTCGCGTCATGCGGCGGCGGCGGCTATTACGATGGCCACGGAGTGTCTGGCGGTTGTGGTCAGCAGCAGCACTGGTCAAGTCACGCTCTTCCGGCGGGGAGAAATGTTGCCGCTGATGGAAAAAGCCCTCGGGCAGGGACGATAGGCAGGTTGGGATTTTTCAGGTTGTTCTTCGGGCACGCTCAAGGTCTTCGGCGGGTTTGAAGAGAGGTGGTTTGGGCTTGATAAGGGCGGAGGGGTCGTTCACCTTCTAATGTTTAACCTGTTTATCATCATGCCGAGAGAGACTATTATATTAGAATGCACAGAAGCCCGGGCGGAAGGAAAGCCGCCCTCACGATACATGTCTACCCGCAACTTAAAGCTGCAGCAGGGCCGACTGGAGAAGAAAAAGTATAATCCGTTTCTCAGGCGTCATACCTTGCACAAAGAAATCCGGAAATAAAGGGGTTACCCTATCCGTTAAATCTCCTTGAGGCCGTCTCTGTGGCGGCCTTTTTTTTTCGGGCAAACGAGATCCGATTCAGCCAGCTGTCTGGTGTCGAGCCTGTGGATGGTTTTCCTGCCTACGATAGGTTTTCCACTCGTCACGGTGATTCCGAATCCAGTCGAGCAGTGCTTTTTCAAAACCGACATCCTTCCCGGCTTTCTCGGACTCGATCCACTTGTGCTTCAGGATTTCTTCCCGTTCGGCCAAAAACTCCTGATAGAGGCTGGATTTCTGAGCGAATCGGGTATCCCCGTTGTCTTGGGGGTTCTTTTTCATTAAATTATCGTTAAAATGACCTATTTTTTATCTGAAGACAACCTCTAAATTTAATAATCAAACACGGCATAATTACTACAATCGTCAAATCGACTCTTTAATTAAGTGTTACACACAGAGAATTCGGACAAGTTCCCTGGCCATTTGCATAAAGGCGGCTGAGGCTGGGGCTTCGGGAGCGGCCAAGACAATGGGAACACCCTGATCGCACCCCTCTCGGATTCTTGGGTCAAGGGGGACCTGTCCGAGGAAGGCGGTATCGAGGGCGACGGCGGCGGCATGACCACCGCCCTGCCCGAAGAGGAACTGGCGGGGGCCACCCGGTTCGGTTTCAAGGTAACTCATGTTCTCGGCGACGCCAAGAAGGGGCACGTTGACCTGTTCGAACATTCGGGCACCACGGCGGGCGACATCGACGGCGGCTTTTTGGGGGGTGGTGACGATTACGGCGCCGTCGAGGGGGATGGTCTGGACGAGGGAAAGCTGGGCGTCACCAGTACCCGGGGGGAGGTCGACAAGGAGGACATCGAGTTCTTTCCAGGCGACATGTTGGGCGAACTGTTGAATGGTTTTCATAACCATGGGCCCCCGCCAGATGACAGGGGTCTCCTCATCGACGAGGAAGCCCATGGACATGACCCGGATACCGAAGTTTTCGGAGGGCTGGATGAGGTTGTCCTCAATGACGGGGCGCTCATTAACGCCGAGCATCAAGGGAATGCTGGGACCATAGATATCGCAGTCCATGATGCCGACTCCATCGGTGGAGGGGCGCTCACGCAGAACCTTGTCGATGGCACAGGCGAGGTTGACGGCGAAGGTGGATTTCCCGACGCCGCCCTTCCCGCTGGCGACGGCGATTTTGACGCGCACTTGGCCGAGCTGATCGGCGGAGGCACCCTCCGCATCGGGTGCGGAGGGGGTCGCGCCCTTCTGAGGGCGGGAGACCGCGACGACGACGTTGATTTCTTCGGCGGAGGGAAAGGCCCCAGAGAGGACGGCCTCGACCTCTTCCTTGAGTTGCCGGGGAATTTCGGGATCGGCAGTGGTGAGGGCGAGGGAGATCTGGAGGCGCCGGTCGACAACTTCGATTTTGCGGATAAGACCGAAGGAAACAATATCGCGGCTGAATCCCGGATATTTCACGGATTTGAGGGCTTCGGTAATTTTCTGTTTATCCACGGAGAGAGATAAATCGATAAAACTTGAACTAGAGTGGGTGAGGGGATTTCCAATTCTCGATTGCGAACCCTTGTTTAGCTAACCACTATTGACGAATGCGTTTCCGGATCAAGATTCCCTCTCTTCTTTTTTTATCGAGTCTCCTCTTGAGTGGCCCGGCGGGCTGGGGGCAGGGGATCATCGACATTCCGGGGATCGAACGCTCGCTGGAGAACCCGACCTTTGCGGTGGCGATCGAGGCGGATGATTCGCAGATTTCGGCGATGGCGCGGCGGGCCTTCCAGGTGCACGGGGCGTTCAATGTGGTTCCGCGTGAAGCGGCAGACGTGACGGTGCGGATGGACCGGGTGGCCACGAATCGAATCGGCTTATCCCTCTTGGAAGGTTCGGGAAACCGGGTGCTACAGGAAGCGGTGATCGCGGGACCGGACTTCCTCGAAGCGATTTACCGGGCCTGCGACCGGGTGGTGGAGAGCGTGTCGGGACTGCCGGGAATCTTCGGGGGTAAACTGGCCTTTGTC
This sequence comes from uncultured Opitutales bacterium, assembly GCA_964417945.1. GTDB lineage: Bacteria > Verrucomicrobiota > Verrucomicrobiia > Opitutales > JABSRG01 > CAYQKH01. The sequence goes on along the minus strand of CAYQKH010000051.1, from coordinate 3,784 downwards.
GGTGAGGGAACGGGCTTCAAGGAGATCTATGTCGGAGACCTGTTTTTCCAGCAGTATCGGGCTTTAACGCGGGACCGGTCGGAATCGATCAGCCCCCGCTGGTCGCCGGACGGGAATCGGATCCTCTACACGGGCTTTTTCCGGTCGGGCTTTCCGGAAATCTACGTCCTGGACACGGTCAGCCGATCCCGCGAGGTGGTTGCTCGATTTCGGGGAACGAATACGGGTGGTAATTTCAGCCCGGACGGCAGCCGGATGGCGATGATCCTCTCCAGCCCGGGAAATCCTGAACTCTACCTCGCGAACCGGAACGGTAAACGGCCAGTCCGGCACACCTTCAACAATTCGCTGGAAGCCTCGCCGGATTTCTCGCCGCGGGGGGACCGACTGGTATTGACCTCAGATCCGATGGGGGTGGCTCAGCTTTATGTCATGTCGGTGAATGGTCGATCCCGGGACAACGGAGGGATGCGACGGATTGCGCGCAACGTGAGCGGGAATTGTTCAGAACCGGCCTGGAATCCGAGGGATGAGAACTTGATTGCATTTACCCTGCTGCAGGGGGGCAATTTTCAGATTGGGTTGTACGATTTCGAGGCGGACTCCGTGGAGGTCCTCACGCAAGGGGGGACAGACTCTGTGGAACCGGCGTGGACGCAGGATGGACGGCACCTGATTTATACCCGAAAAAGTGGAAAAAAGAGCGAACTGCGGATCCTGGATACGGTAAGCAAGCGCAGTTTTCCATTACATACGGCGCGGGTGGGGAAAACTTCGCAGGCGAGCTACGTATACCCCTAAACGAAGGTGAGCCGCGGCTTTTTTCAGGAGTGGAGAAACTTTTCCCTGCATTTCGGGTTCTTAGTCTTATGCAGCTAAGGGCTTTGCTTGTGGGGGGAATTGTCTGGGCGGGTAGCCTTGGCATGGCCTATTACGCCGGTGGACAATTCTCTGGAGGTGGAGGCGACCGGAGCGAGGGTCCAGTTGGTGGAGACGGCGAAGTGCTCATCAAGGGGACTGGGGAGGAGGATCCCGGTCTCCCGCTGGAACCGGTTTCGAGATGGAGCGAGGCCTTTGCCGCGGAAAGCCGGGAGGAGGCGGCCTTCGGCGGAGTCACGCCGGTGCAGCTGCTCCGACGCTCCCTTGATGAGACGGACCCGGTGACCCGGATGAAAAACCTCTTAACCGCTCTGGACCAGCTGGATCCGGACAATGTGGACGCCTTTGCTGAAATCATGAAAGGGCTTCGGGGCCGCGAGGACGGACAGTTACTGACTTATTTTATTCATGAGTGGGCGAGTTTCGACCCACTCAGGGCGATTGGATTTGCCGAAAGCCAGGCCAGCAACCGGCGCTCAATGTGGCTGACCTCCACGGCGCTACGGAGCTGGGGGCGGAGCAATCCGCAAGAGGCTCTGGATTACCTCGACTCGGGTGCGGTGGCGGGAGACCCCGAGTTCCTCCTCCCCGGTGTTTTGAGTGGGTGGGCGGATTCGGATCCGGTGGCGGCGGTGCAATTCGCCCTCGGGATCGAGGACGAGAAGATCCGGCAGCGCTCGATTTGGGGGATCTCCCGCGAGCTCGCCCAAGCGGATACGGAGCTGGTGAAAACGGCTTTGAACAACCTGCCGGACGGAGGCAGCCGGGATGAGTTCCTGACCGCGTTGACATCGCGGCTCTCCCGCGAGGATCCCGCGGCCAGCCTGACGCTTCTGCAGGAATTTGATCCGGAACTCTCGAACAATCGTGCGCTCAACCAGCTCATTTCCGGATGGGTGGATACCGATCCCGAAGCGGCCTCGACCTTTGTTCTAGGGTTGCCTGAGGGCGAAAACCGTTCGGAGGGGATGGTCTCCCTGATCAGTCGTTGGAGTCGGCAGGACCCGTTTGCGGCGGGCGAGTGGCTGAACCAGTTTCCCCCGAGCGCAGACCTGGACAGGCCGGTGGCCGCTTACGTAAACCGAGTGGAGCGCCAAGATCCGGAAGGTGCGATGTCCTGGGCAAGCTCCATCACAAATGAGCAGACGCGGAACAACCTGATGGTGGAGGTGGCAACTCGCTGGGCCGCGCGGGATGAGGAGGCTGCGAGGGCTTACCTTGCCACGCCCGAATTTCCTTCCGAGATTCGAGAGACGGTTATGGCGCGATTTCCCCCGGTCGAAGGCGGAGGAGAGTAAGCCCTTCCGCCGGCTCACCCTTCGGCCGGCTCAGGGTCTTCGCTGCGCTCCGAGGGGGACCCTTCGCTTCCGCCTTCAGAAAACTCCGGCGTGACCTGTTGCTTCGAGGGGGGGAGGAAAATTCAGGATTAGAGGGAAGATTGCTGGAAGGGGTGGCCGGGAAAGGCGACGGATGCGAGTTTGGATTCATCGGGTTGGATGCCAAGGCCGGGAGTATCGGGGAGGGAAAAAGCACCTTCACCGGGCTGGAAGGAGGGGGTAAAGAAGCGATCGCAGATATCAAGCTGGGTGGGTTGGAATTCGAGGAGGAAAAGCCCGGAGGAGGCGGCGGCGACATGGAGGCTGGCGGCGACATAAATCGCGAGTCCTGAACCGCAGTGCGGGGCGACGGGCACATCGTAGGCGCTGCAAAGCTCGATCGCGCGCAGGCCCTCGGTAATTCCCATGCGGCCGATATCGGGTTGGGCAAGGTCGAGGGCGGCAGCTTCAAGCCGTTCCTTAAAACGGTAGCGGGTACGGAATTCCTCCCCGAGGGCGACGGGCATATCGAGGGCGGCGCAGAGTCGGGTGTGGCGCTCGATGACCTCGGCATTCATCGGGCACTCGATGAAGGCGACATTGAGTCGTTCGAAGGCCCGCCCGAGGCGAATGGCCTCGTTGAGGTTGTAGACCCAGTGGATGTCGGTAAGGATTTGGACATCGGGGCCGACGGCAGCGCGGACGCGGGTGATGTGGTCGATATCGGCGTCGACCCCGAACCCGAGGGAGAGCTTGACGGCGTTAAAGCCCCGGGCCTCCCATTCGAGGATTTTTCCAGCCTGTTCTTCAGGGGTGAGGGCGGGGACGCCGGAGACGTAGCAGGGGACGGGGTCGTGGTAGGCGCCGCCAAGGAGCTGGTAGACGGGGAGGCCGGTGTCCTGGCCGCGGAGATCCCAGAGGGCGATATCGCAGGCGGAGATTGCATCGACAATGGGGCCGCTGTCATGGCCTCGGTCGCGGAACTGGTCGTAGAGGAAATCGCGGAGAACGGCAACATCGTGCGGATTGCGGCCGAGGAGGCCGGGGGCGGCGAGTTCGTGGACGTAACGGGCGACGATTTCCGGGGTCAGGGCGCACTGGGTCTCTCCCCAACCGGTGAGCCCGTTATCCGTGGTGATCTTGACGAGGAGGGCGTGGGTATCGCCGGTGTAGAGACCGCGGTAGCGATCGTGGAGGACGTAATTCTCACCATAGGCTCCGCGTTTCCGGCGGAGGTCGTGTCCGCCCATGTAAGGGAGGCCGGGGATTTTGAGAGGAAAGGTCTGGATGCCGATTATTATCATCGGAAGGAAGGTGGTTTTGCGGCCCGGCGACGGTTTGAAACCTTAAGATAGGCGAGGCGGGGCACCGGTCAATGAAGAAGAAGGGGTCGAGGCCGGTTGCGAAGCGGTTAAGGATTGTGGATAAACGTTTGCGATCGGCGATCGGCGGCGACAGGTTGGCGGGAATATGGCAGACGGGAACAAGCGTTTGAAAGCGGTGGTGGTCGGGGGCGGGCACTTTGGAAAATTCCACGTTGAAAAGTATGCACGGCATCCGGGGGTGGAGCTTGTCGGGGTGGTGGACGC
>CAYQKH010000050.1:14308-17690 GCA_964417945.1 uncultured Opitutales bacterium | reverse complement strand
GGATCGCCGCCCTTGAAAAGCTGCACGGCCCTCCCCTTGTCGAGTCCGGCCTCCCCGCCTCCATCGAAGTGTATCCCCGGCGCAAGGGCGACGATCTCCTCCTTACGCTCCTCCGCTACCTGCCCGTGAAAAAATCCATGGAGATCGACATCATCGACGAGGCTCTCCCGTTCGACGGCGAGTCCATCTCCTTTTCGAAACCCGTTGACTCCCTCGTCACCACCGACGGCCAATCCCTCGTGAAAACCGACGACTCCACCTTCGCCCTTACCGGGCGCGGCCGCCTCCTCCTCACCGCTCCCGGCTTCTTCAATTGAGCTGGCGGCATGGAACCGGCAAAGACCGAAAAGGCAGCACAAGTCCAAAGAACCGCTTGAAAACGCTATGCCTCCGCGTCTTTGGCGATCTCCTGTTCAAGAACCATCTGGGTCAGGCCGGCTGCTCCATTTTGGGGAGTGGTCGGGGTTAGCAACGCCCCTCCTCGCACCACTCCTCAACCTGCTTCCGGATCGCATCCCGCAATTGCCGGATCTCTCTTTTTAGCTCGAATTCCGATCCTGAAAACAGCGTGGGATCCGGAAAACTCCAGTGGTAACGTTCCGTTTCGCCCGGAAAGGGCGGACATTGGTCCGCCCGCGATCCTTCACATAAGGTGATCACGACGTCGAAGCAACGTCCCGCCTCCAGCAAGCCCATTACCGTGCGGGTCGTATTCCCGGAAAGATCAATCCCTTCTTCCGCCATCACCTCCACGACCAGCGGGTTCAATACTCCCGGTTCCAACCCCGCACTCGTCGCCGTATAGCTTCCGGAGCAATTCCGGTTTAAATAGGCCTCCGCGATCTGACTTCGCGCACGATTATCAGTGCTAACGAATAACAATGTCTTCATGAAAATATATTCCCAATAAATAGCAGGTTTTTACTCAAAACAAGCTCCAGATTAAAGCGGGAGAATTTTCTCCAATCGGCCGCCCGGGGAGATCAAGATCCCCCAGTCTTTGACCGATCCAGGAGCTCCCATCGGGCAGCTGAAATCCGTCTTCTGAACCGACAATCAGAAGCCGGTCATTCGGAAAGAGGTCCGTCTCTGCACCAGGTCTCCTTAACAATACACCCTGACCGTCGATCGCGATAACCGACACCGCAAACCGTTGCCGGAGATTGAGCCGGCCCAGGGTCTGGCCCCCAGCGGGAACGGATCGGGGATGTCGACCATTTCCGCCCGGAGGTTCCAGGTCGGATCCAATTCGGAAGTCGCGGGTATTCCGAGCTGATCGCCCCAATCAGGAAAGCTCCCAAGGCAAGGCTCGTCCCCGCTTGAACCGCAAGGATGGCCATGCCGAAGGCGAGCCCGCTCACAAGCAAACTCCGTGATTCCGGGTTGGAAGAATGACCGAAGCGCTCCATCAACCGCGGCACAAGGAAAAGGCCCACAACCAGAGCCAGAAGAATTAATCCCGCAAAAATCCCCAGCAGCAAGGCGAGATCCGGGGCCCCGGCCTCCCCGGCGACGGATTCCTTCAACGCCAGCGGGGAAAGCAGGGTAAGCACGACCACCGCGACGATGTCCTCCAAGAGGGTGACGCCGAGTGCAGACTGTCCCGCCGCATCGTGATCGCGCCCCGTTTCGCGAAGTACTTTCCCGATTACCGCGGAACTCGAAACGACCACCGGAGAAATGCCGAATCGGTGGCAAATCCAACCCCCCATCCAGGCGGCCAAAAGAATCACCGCAAGATCCTGAACCAACTGTATTCCAGGCATCTCGCTCTCAAACCTGCTAAAAATCCCAGCCCTTGCGAACTTGAAAAACCGTCGTTTTCAGACCCCGGTCCATTCAATTCCTTCTACCGTGAACACCGCCCGCAACCAGGTATACGCCACTTTCAGGGACTCCCTCGTCGGACGGTGTCCGGACGCGTGGTCAAAAAATCCAATCGCTTCTTGCCTCCCATATAGCGCATACACCTTTCGTGCTTCGTTCAGGTATTGCCAGCTGGCCGGACGATCCGCCTCCCCCCCAAAGAGAAAAAAAGGCTTGGGCGCAGCCATCGCCAGAAGCTGGTGATGGCCCAGGGGAAAACCCTCCTCCAAAACCTGCTTCCCATGGTACCAGGGGTATTCCCAATTCGTAAACGTCCAGCCGATACCAAAATCCGAGCAGACAATCGCCTTCAACCGCTCGTCCAGGCAACCTGCGTAAAAAGCCATCTTTCCGCCAAGGGAATGGCCCATCACTCCGATTCGATTCGGGTCGACCTCCGGCTGCCCCAACAGCAAATCCACCGCACGGATCGTGTCCGCCGTCAGCTTCCCGATCCCTGTCCAATGCGGATGATCCGATCGCAACTTTTCCGCCCCGGCTTCCCACCAGGCCGACCAGATATTCGAATCCGGCCGGGGCACCGTGTTATAGGGGAAGGCTTCCGTGCAGACGACGCTGTAGCCCTGCTCCACCAGGTGGCACCCAAACTCGATGAGCGGGTGGCGGTCTTCGTTCCGGGGTGAGCCCAGGTCCAGCCCCACCGATCGGTCCGGGTTGTAAAAGGGCACCACCATTCCCGGGCGGGGGGTCGGGAGCGGCGCCTTCGGTTCCATCAACAGCAACCGTTGCCAGTGATCCGGCCCCGTCGTCTGCCGGAAAAGCGTTCCGGTGTAGGTCGGTTGTTCGAAGGTCTTCAGGGCTTCCGTCTTCCGCTCATAATCTCTGTAGGACGGTCGCCCCATCATTGCCGCCCACCTCGCTTTCAGCTCCCCACGAACCCGCTCCCACGCCTCCAGGGTCGGCTTCTCCGTGCCGAAAATCGGCTCGATCGTCTCCGGCGGACCCAGGTCCTTATAAGCCGGATAGCCGAATCGTTCCAAAATACTCATCATTCAATTAGCGGCTTCCTTGACACGGCGAAGCTATCAGCGAAGACGGCTCCGCCTTACCCACGACTTTGCATACCTTCGGCAGGGCGTGATGTCCCGGCGCGCCGCCACTTAAAAAGTCTACACTTTTCCTTTAATTGAGCATTAACCACTAATCATTTCCGACCTCCACCTCCGCGAAATCATCGACTGGCATCTCGAGTCCCTCCTTAAAAACCCGCCGCAACCGCAGGCCCTTATCCCATACCGCCAAGTCCGCTTTTCGACCCGGGGCGATCAATCCAATTTCGTCAGAAAGCCCAAGGGAAGCCGCCGGATTGCAGGTCACCGTTCGGATCGCCTCCCAGGGCGGGACTTTGGTGAACTTCACGAAATTGCGCCAGTGATCGGGTAGCAAAAGGCCGCTGCCACAGAGATTACCTTCATCCGTTCGACCGACACCGTCCTTTTTGAAAAAACCCGTCCGCCCGTCATTCGCGGTATAGCCGCCATCCGGTCCCCCCGCC
>CAYQKH010000050.1:0-14298 GCA_964417945.1 uncultured Opitutales bacterium | reverse complement strand
CGCCAGCGGAACCGCGTCCGTCACCAGGCAGATGCTTTCCGTCCCACGGCAGCGGAGCACCAAACGGACCACCACCGGATGCACGTGCACCCCGTCGCAGATCAGGTGGATCCACCGCACCCGTTCGTCCGTCAGGGCCACATGCTCGAGGGTCGGCTGCTGCACCCCCGGCTCGATCAGGGCCCCGGAGTGGTTGTTCCAGCAGTGGCCCAGGATCGTGGCGCCGGCCTCCACACAGGCTTCCACGCGCTCCGCCGGTGCCGCCGAGTGCGACATCGTCACCGCATAGCCATGGTCACGGAAAATCCGCACCGCCTCAACGTCCCCATCGATTCCAGGGGACACCGTCACCATCGACATCGTCTTCCCAAAAGCCTCCAGCATCCGGCTCAGATTGGCCTGCGTCCCCGCCCGACAGTGATCCGGCAGGGCCGCCCCGCAGAATTCCGGGTGCTTGAACGGCCCTTCCCAGTAAACACCCAGCAAGCGCGACGAATCGGGATACGGATCCGCCAACCCACGGGCCACATTGCGTTCCACCTCCGCCATCCGATCCCAGTCATCCCCGCCGGCGCACACCTGGCAGCTCGTCACCCCCAGCCGAATATACCGTTGGAGGATTTCCCGCACATCATCCGTCTGCAGGCTGAACCCGAATCCACCCAGCACCATCGTATCAATCAATCCCGGCGAAAGCGCCGCCTCCTCAAGGTCGATTACTTCCTCCGGCCCACCGTAGTCCCCATCCTCCACCGCCGATAGGACGCCACCTTCAACCCGAACATGACCCTTCCTCCGGGTCCCATCCCCAACCCAAATCTCCGCGTTGGATAAAATCATAACCTTGAAAAAGGATTAACTGCAGGGCTCTTCTCTTGCCAGAGACCTCGGGCCCTGTCGAGGCGCAACGGCTTACCCAACCTCTCCTCAAAAACCCATTTTCCCCAGCAAAAGATTGCCAATCCACCCCCTTCCCGATTCCGATACCCCTAACCATAAAAAAACATCCCCACCTTATACCACCCACCACTCACCACTCACCACTTACCGCTTACAGCTTACCCCTCACCAACATGTCCTCCGACCCCTACTTCCCCCTCAACCTCGACCTCTCCAACATCGCCCGTTTGAGCCGCGCACAGTCGCGCTCCCTCTCCGCCGAAAACCCCAACGGCGAAAAAGGAAAAGGCGGAATGGCCGAACCCGACGACCATCCCCCATCACGCGACCTTGGAAAAGGTTGGAAATGCCGTCCCTGCATCCGTATTCAAGCCGGAGAAACCGCCGAGATCGCGAATATCGAGGGTCCGGGCTCCATCCAACAGATCTGGATGACGCCGGCCGGGGTGAACCGCTTCACCATCCTCCGCTTTTACTGGGACGATGAAGAGACCCCCTCTGTCGAATGCCCGATTGGTGACTTCTTCGCCAGCCCCTACTCGGGAAAGGTCCACGGATCTCCCTACGCGGATTTTCGATTTAAACAGGTCAACTCACTGCCGGTCTGCGTCAATCCCGGCAGCGCCTTTAACAGCTACTGGCAGATGCCCTTCCGGAAAAAGTGCCGGATCACCGTCGAGAATATCGGCTTCGAGCAGATGACCCTCTTCTACCAGGTTAATTATCAGTTGACCGAAGTCCCGGAAGACATGGCCTATTTCCATGCCCAGTTCCGGCGCACCAATCCCCTTCCCTACAAGGAGGTCTTCACCATTGTCGATGGAATCCAGGGCTGGGGCCATTACGTCGGGACCACTATGGCCTGGGGCGTCAACAACAACAACTGGTGGGGCGAGGGCGAGATCAAGTTCTTCATGGATGGCGACGACGAATACCCCACCATCTGCGGCACCGGCACCGAGGACTACTTCTGCGGCTCCTACAACTTCGAGAACAAGGAAAAGCGCATCTACCAGGAGTTCTCCACTCCTTACGCCGGCATGCCGGATGTCTTCACACCTAGTGACATGTATGCCTGCCAGCAGCGCTTCAGCCTCTATCGCTGGCATATCCTCGACCCCGTCCGCTTTGAACAAGACCTCCGCGTCACCATTCAGGCTCTCGGCTGGCGCACCGGCGGACGCTTCCTCCCCCTCCAGGACGACCTCGCCTCCGTCGCCTTCTGGTATCAACAGGAGCCACACAATCCCTTCCCCGACCTCCCCGACCGCGACGCCCTAGAAATCATTTAGAGATTGGGATCAGGGGGCAGGGCTCAGGGATCAGGTGGCGGGAGACAGGGATCAGTACCCTCCTATCACTCCCCCTCCTAACCCGGATTTTTCATGAAGCCAAGATGTGATGAGCTGCACATGTCGGCCATAGCCCGAGGGGCGACGGCTGAAGGCGGTGGGCGAAGGCGCTTGGGCGCGCAATTAAGCGCGTAACCAGGCGGCTACACGCCTCCGCCTCCTTCCCCTATCGCGAAGAATTCACCTGAACTTTGCGGTGCCTTTCTAGAAGATACACATTGAAAAGGTATAGTATAGGGTCTGTATCTTTTACCCATCCGATGCGTGCTTGCTCTCTCAACCCATTGGTCCACGAAACCTTAAAAATTGGGCTACCCGCCCGCATCACCATCCTGGCGGGGGTGCTCCTGTTTTTCCGGATCGGATGCCCTCTTCTCGAGGGGGACATCCATATGCTTCCAAACACCGATGCCGAGCTTTTTGGAAAAGGGGTGGTGTTGGCACCCGGCCACGGAGCAGATGACTCAGGCAATTGGGACCGCCCTGTTCTCCACGGCCTGCGAGAGGACATCCACACCAACGAAATTGTCATCGACTTTCTTCAGCGGTATCTAACCAACGCAGGAATTCGTGTTTTTTCCGTCCGGGAAAGAAGTTATCAAGAGAACGAGGTCATCATTGATAACGGAGATGCTGGCTACACTGAAAGTGGCAGCTGGAGAAATTCATCCAGCTCCACTCCCGGTCGAATGTATGGCACCAGCTATCGCATTGCAGATGTGACGGATTCCCCGCCCCATTCGACTGCCACCTGGACTCCCGATATCCCCGAGGCGGGCCACTACCCGGTTTACATTTACCTGGCCCGGATCAGCTCTCGCAATAGAACCGCCACTTACACGATCAATCACGCCGGTGGTAGCTCAACCGTGGAAGTGGACCAACGCAAATACGGAGACCAATTTGTCTATCTTGGAACCTGGTATTTTAATCAGGGAACCAATCCCGCTACCGGTTCCGTATCTGTTTCCTCAGAGGGAAGCGGTTCATTTGTTCATGCAGACGCCGTTCGTTTCGGAGGGGGGGTGGATCCGGATAACCGCTACTCGCGTTGGAAATCGGATGCCCTTCAATTCCTTCCCTATCTCGGCTACCCCAATGAGGACAATGATGGGAACGTCGGTATTCGCCCGGATTACGCCAGCTGGATTGTCGGTGATAGTTGGACAGAGGACTGGCGCTACTTATCCATTCACACGAATGCAGGGGGAGGATCGGGAGCATCCGCGTTTGTCTACAATAACGGCAGGCCGCCCGCATGGGGATCGACCGGCTCCCCGACCTATTCTGCCTCACAAGAGGCCGCCAATGACGCCTTCTCCACCCTGGTTCTTCGCCAATTCATGACCGATATGCGCGGAGTGGAAAATTGGCCGACCAATACTGCATCCGTCAATGGAGCTCCCGTCTGGAACATCGACGGTAGCCCCTTTCCCAATTGGGGCGGATTCACCGAAAGTTTACTCTTAAATTTTGGGACTTTGCGAACCAATACCTCCATGCCGCACGCCCTCATCGAGCTCGCCTTTCATGATAATGCCGACGACGCCCTTCTTTTAAGGCAGGAAGAGTGGAGACATGACGCTGCCCGCTCCCTGTACAAGGCGATCGCCAAGAGCTTTGACCCAAACGTCACCATTGTCCCCTTACCCCCTAGCGGGCTCTGGGTAACCACCGATCCAGACGCCGGACAATTCACCATCGGTTGGTCTCCCCAACTCGATCCCATGGAAACCGGCTCCGACGCCACGGGATACAAGCTCTACCAGTCACTGGATGGGCTTTCCTGGGACAACGGAACCCGGATTGGCAATCAAAGCCAAATCACCCTTCAGGGTTCCCCGGGACAGGTTCGCTTCTATAAAATAGCTGCGCTCAATGCGGGAGGAGAAAGCCTGACCAGTAAGGCCGTTTCTGCGAGAATCCCTCAGACGACCGGTGACGCCACGGTTCTCCTCGTTGACGGGTTCGACCGGCAATTTCTTTACCAGGTGGACGACCTGACGGGGAACGAAGATCCGACCAACACGCTCCAACGGTACTCTGATAATGGGTTGACCATCCCGGCATTAGCCTTGGACAACCATTCCGAACGGGATCTATCTATTGATTCGGCTTCCAATGAAGCGATTCTCTCCGGCACGATTGACCTTAAGGAGTATCCCCTCGTCATTTGGATTCTGGGCGAGGAGAGCACGGCAGATGAGTCCTTCTCCGCATCGGAGCAACAGCTGGTCGAGGATTACTTCAACAATCTGGACACCCCCGGCCGGGACAAAGCGCTTCTGGTCAGCGGCGCTGAAGTCGCGTGGGACCTCGACCGCATTTCCGGCCCCCTCAACGCTGATCGTCAGTTTTATAATCTGTTTCTGAAAAGTGACTTCGTCGAAGATGACGCGGGAAGCTACGCGGTAGTGGGTGAGCCACTTTCCCCCTTCTCCGACCTCTCGCTCTCCTTTCCAGACGGCAGTTCCGGCATTCCCGGCGAATACGATGTCAATTTCCCGGACGTCATCGCCCCCTCCAGCGGGGGTGTCGGCGTCCTGCGGTATGCAGATGGTGACCACACCACTGGAAATCAATTTGCCGGAATTTTATTTGATAACCAAAACGACGCCCGGGTGCTGACTCTCGGGTTCCCCATTGAAACCGTCCGTCTACCTCAAGCCATTCCTTTTATGGAGGCAGCCGTTGACATCTTATTGGAAGAGGCCACAGCAACCAGTGGGCCTTCCATTTTAGGGTTTACGCCAGCCGGTGCGACCAGCGGGGAGACCATTCGCCTAAGTGGGTCCAATCTTAGCGGCACCACGGCTGTATTTTTCGGGCAGACCCGGGTCGATTCCTTCCAGGTGCTTTCGGATCAGGAGATTGAAGTTTTGCTCCCTCAAAACGCCGGATCGGGATTCATCCGGGTGGTCACCCCGGAGGGCGAAGCGCTCAGCGGCTCAGCTTTTTCTGTCCTGCTGCCTCCCAGCTTTTTCGAATTTTTCCCACAGTGGGGGCCGGAAGGCACGACGGTGCGTATTGAGGGCCGCAATCTTGATGGTGTCACCGGGGTGCTCTTTGGGGAAATCCAGTCCGATACAGTAACCCTCCTCAGTCCGGACACCCTGACCGCCCTGGTTCCGACGGGTGCCGGCGATGGGCCCATCCGCCTTCAACATCCCCTCGGAGATGCCACCAGCTTTGAATCCTTCGAGGTGCGGGACGCCTCTCCCGGCCTCACCTCCTTTTCGGAAACGGTGGAGGGGATTGCAGGAATTGCGATCCCCGATGACGATCCAACAGGAGTGGTGGCGATAGCCGGGGTCACCGCCGGAGGGGTGGTGGAAACGCTTTTGATCAGCCTCGACATCAGCCATACTTTCATCGGCGACCTCCTCGTGGAGTTGTCCGCCCCTTCTGGAAATACGGTGGTCCTCCATAACCTGGAAGGTGGAGGGGATGAGGACATTTTCTTGATTTCAGCTCCAATTACGGGCTTTGAACGCGAATCCATCTCCGGTGATTGGACCCTGTTTATCAGTGACAATGCATTTTTTGATACCGGTTTTCTCAACAGCTGGAGCCTGGAGATTGAAGGATCGTCCGGCAATGCGCTGGAGTTGGTTGCCTCAGATGGAGCGGCTCCCGGCTCCGTCCTCCTTTCCTGGGACCCGCTGCCCGGGGCGGGCAACTACCGCATCTATCGCAGCACGGTGAACGATCCCAATGGAGCCACCCAGATCGGCTCTACTTCCCAAACCTCCTTTACGGATGAATCTGCCACTGCCGGCCTTCTCTACTATTACTGGGTCAGAGGTGAGAATCCCCTCGGGATCAGCTCCTTCAGTGAATCGGATTCGGGATTCCCTCAAAACAACTCCCCTGTCATCCAGGAGGGGTCGTCCATCGCCGTTATCCTCACTCCGAATAGAGCCCTGACTGGAGATGACCTGATCTTGAACGCCGTAGACCCCGAGAATCAGACCCTGGTTTGGTCAATCGCCTCGTTTCCCTTCAATGGACAGGCTGTCGCTTTCGGAACCGGGACGTCCCTATCGATGGAATATACACCAGATCCGGACTTCATTGGGATCGACCAATTCATCGTGGAAGCCCGTGACCCTGCCGGAGCCTTCGACCGGATCCTGGTTGAAGTCACGGTAGAAGGAGCCGCGAATCTCCCCCCGGACTCACTCCTCCTGAGTAATAATACGATTGAAGAGGGGCTGCCCCGGGGATCCCTCGTGGGGACATTCAGCGCGACTGACCCGGACGGTGGCAGCACGTTCAGTTTTGAGCTCACCGATGGCTCCGGCGATTCCGACAATCCCTGGTTTTCCATTTCTGAAAATCAGCTCCTCATCAAAAACTCCCTCAATCGGGAGATCCGGGAGACGTATTCCATTCGTGTCAGCGCCACCGATCCGGGTGGAAGTTCGCTGGAACAGACCTTTTCCATTTCCGCCCTCTCCTCCGTCCTTTTTGAAGAGGATTTTGAAAACGGAACGGCTCCGGGATGGTCCTTTGAAGCGATTGGCGACCGCGACCCCTGGAGTGTCTTCAATGCAGGGGACAATTCGTCCTACAGCATCGTCACCCTCGCCCGGGAGGATCGCTCGGATTCCTCGGCGGTGACTCCTGCCATTATGATTCCCGCCAACGTCCCGGGGCTGATGCTCTCTTTCCGGCATCGGTATGACCTCGAAGACAATCAGCTCACCTCTGATCGGGCCTACGATGCCGGGGTATTGGAAATCACCTTCGATGCAGGATCCACCTGGGAAGACATCGAGGTCTATTCCGGCGGTTTTGTTGCGGGTGGATATGACTACTCCGTGATCGATTCTTCCTCCATGGTGTTGGCAGGAGATCGACGGGCCTGGAGTGACTTTTCCGACTGGAATGAGGTCCGGGTTCTCCTGCCAAAGGAGACAGTCGCGGGAACGACCCTTCAATTTCGCTGGCGTTTTGCCTCCGATGGGGCCACCGCCAGTGACGGCTGGCTCCTGGATAATGTAGAGTTACGATCACTCGCCGCCGATGAATTCACCACCTCCGACGGCCTCTTCTTCTCCGAATATGTCGAACCCGGTTCAGCGGCTTTCCGCAATCGGGTGATCGAAATTTACAACGGAACCGGCAGATCAATCGATCTTGGCGAGGAGGGTTACAGCTTATCCGTCCATTACTTTGTCGGAACCGAACGGGGCGGAGATTTCCCCCATGCCCTGGAAGGGGTCGTTCAAAATGGCGATGTCTTTGTCGTGACCCGGGACGACGCGGATGATCCAACCGTTTTGGCAGAGAAAAATCAGGGGCTCAATGCCTCCACTTTCACATTTAATGGGGATGATACAGTGCTCCTGACCAAGAACGGCATGGTCGTCGACGCCGTTGGCCAGCTGGATGCTGATCCGGGAGATGCCTGGGGTTTCAATACAGAGACTTCCCAAAATAACACCCTCCGCCGCCTCTCGGACGTCCGCACTGGAGACCCCGTCGAAACGGATGCCTTCGACCCCGCCACCGAGTGGAAAGGTTTTGGCGAATCCAACTTTTCCGGGATTGGCTGGCATAATTTCACCCCTTCCTTTGAGTCCGTCCCCCCGACGGAAGCCGGTGTCGGAATTTCCTACCAACACACGGTGTTGACCTCTGATGACAATGCGTCCGATACCCTTCAGGTGACGGCACCCACCCTACCCGGTTGGCTGACCCTGACCGATGAAGGGAACGGCGTGGCGAAGCTCGCAGGCATGCCTGCCCCGGAGGATGTCGGCAATCACCCACTGGTGCTCCAGGTGACCGACTCGCGCGGAGCGTTCATTCAACAATCCAGCACGCTTACGGTTGCCGCTGCTACCGGTGGGGATCCGGGCATCCCCGAGAATGCCCTCCCCGTCCTGAGCACGCTTTTGCTTACGGTCCTCGAGGGGGACGTGGAGCCCTTTTCCCTTCCCTTATTCGACAACGCTTTCACCGATTCTGATGGGCTCGATAACTTGCAGACAGTGGAGATTCAATCCCTGCCCAACCATGGACAGTTGACCCTGAACGGGGTCCTCATAACGGGCCCCTCACTTATTTCCCGTAGTGAAATTCCGAATGTTGCATACACCCCTGACCCGGGCTTTTCAGGGTCTGACTCCTTTGATTGGAATGCGTCCGATGGCAAAGCCTTCGCGGTCGCTTCCGCCGAAGTCCGGATAACTGTCATTGATCTCAATGCCGCACCTCAGCTATCCCCTCTCGTCATCAATGTGTTTGAGGATAGTGCCTACGACTTTTCCAGCGGGGATTTCGAGTCCTCCTTTTCCGACCCGGATGGAGACGCCCTTGTCCAGGTCCAAATCGCCTCCCTGCCTCAATTTGGAAGCCTCACCCTATCCGGTAATCCCGTTTCTCTTAATCAAGTCCTCACCCGGAGCGAATTGGACCAGCTCAGCTATATTCCCGACCCCGATTACAGTGGTTCCGACCGCTTTCTCTGGAATGCTGCAGACGGGATTGAATACGCAACCCTTTCGACTCAGGCCTTGCTCACTGCATTCCCGGTCAATGATCCGCCAGTGGTGGTAGAGAACCCTCCACCGGTTGAAAATCCCTCGGTCGGGACTCCCTTTTCTCTCAGGGTGGCGGACACTCATTTTCAGGATGACGAGGGTGGGGAAAACCTGACCTTTGAAGCCCGTAGGGAGAACGGCGCCGATTTACCTCCATGGCTGAACTTTAACCCCGGCACGGGCGAGCTCAGTGGCACGCCCTCCACCCGGGAAGGCGGTATCTATAACCTGGTCGTGCTCGCGGAAGACAGCAATGGACAACAGGTTTCTACCCCCCTTTCGATCACGGTTCCGGTAAAACCCGGAGACTGGGCGCGTGAAAAAGAAGATGAGGCCGGACTTCCTCCGGGAACCCTCTCCGCCAACTTGGAGAAGGACCGGGATGGAGATGGTATTCCCGAAATCCTCGAGTTCGCACTGGGAGCGGGACAGGTCGATGGAATGGACCCCAACACTCTGGATGCCGATAAAATGCCCGCTGTGGAAATGGAAGATGGCCAGTTCAAAATCAAGTATCAACGAAATGTCGCCCTCGAGGGTCTCTCCTATTTTAAGGTGCAGGTTTCGGAGGACCTCATTACCTGGTATGACGTCGATGATCCCGATGCGCCAACCGGTTTCAATGAAGCCAAAACCGGCATGACCGCCGATCAAGTCGAATCCTGGGAGGCCTCCATCCCCACCCAGTCAGCAGGACAAGTTTTCTTCCGCATCGTGGTCCGCTTCGAGCCCTAACCCTTTCGAAAGCGAAAAGGAAGTGGGGGTATGACCCAAGGACATAGGTAACAGGGTATGACCCAAGGACATAGGTAACAGTTAACACAAGGACATCGGTAACACTCAACGAGGGCAGAAAGGGTCAGTCCAATTTTCCATGCTTTTAAAGCAATTTCCATTCTTTCGATGCTTTGCGGTGCCGTTGCCGACTGACCAGGCTCTGCACCTAAGACGGGGGTGTAAAAAGAGGTCAATCTTTACGTTTGTGGTCAATTTCACGAAACCAAGCTCTTGCTCTTCTCCTGACGTTTTGAACTCCGAGACCTAACGAAGGACTGCATGCGTCGTTCCTCTATACAGAAGCTCCGTAATTCATCCATTAATCGCATGAGTCTTCTTTTTCAATAACGCTGCGAGGATCATCTTCAACCCCGTTCAAATAATCCCACAACGCGTCAATCGCAAAAGTAACGGAATGACCCCTTGGCCATACCAGATCAAGATCCCTACCCGTTCATGGGGCACATTCCGGTTCTCGGCTGCCTCCTGTCCCACCTACCCACCTTCCCACCTTCTCACTTTCCAACTTTAAAACGCAATCTGCACCTTCATCGCCCGCGAGCGGTCGCCCGCAAGGTCGAAGGCCTCGGTCGCCGCATCAATCGGGAAGCTCCCTGTCCGCAACGGTCCCACATCCACCATCCCGGTCGAAAGCCAACGCACGGCCTCCGGAAATTCCTCATGGAAACGGAACGTCCCGCAGAGTTCGAGTTCCTTGGCGACCAGACGATTCACCGGAAGCTGAAATTTCCCGCCAAGGCCGATTTGCACAATCCGGGTCCGAGGCTGGAGGAATTCAATAGCCCCGGCCAGTGCCGCCCCATTGCCCGAGGCCTCAAACATCCCTCCAAAGGGACCCAGTCGACGGGCCGCCGCTTCCAGACCCCCGGGATCCCGGGCGACATTCACCGCATGGTCTGCACCGATCTCGCGCGCCTTTTCCAGCGGAGCGTCCGACACATCCGTGACCACCACCGGACCGGAACCCAACGCCTTCACCACCAGCACCGCCAGGGCCCCGATCGGGCCACAGCCCGTCACCAGAAGGGGCCTGCCTTCGATACGGCCAAATCGCATCGCCGCATGCAGCACCACCGAAAGCGGCTCTGCAAACGCCCCCACAGCATAGTCCATCGATGGATCAAACGCGAAACACTGCCCCTCATCCGCCACCAAATGCTCGCGAAAAGCCCCTTGGATATGCGGAAAAGGCATCGCACTCCCGTAAAACCGCATCTTTTCGCAGTGGTTGTAAAGCCCCTTCGCGCATTGCGGACAGGCGGTGCACGGTCGACTCGGATTGACCGCCACCCGGTCCCCCACCTTCACCCGGGTCACCCCGGATCCAACCGCCTCCACTTCCCCCGCCACCTCATGCCCGAGGATCATCGGCTCCCTGATCCGCACCGTCCCAAAACCGCCATCCTGATAGTAATGCAGGTCCGACCCGCAGATCCCGCCTGCCCGGATACGCACCCGCACCTCCTGCTCACCATGCGTAGGCACCTCGACCTCCTCCACCCGCAAATCCTTCGCCTTGTGAATGATTACCGCTCGCGTCGACATGCCTCAGGATTTTCCCCGTCACCTCTCAAGTCAATGCTCCTGCATACCGATTGGGTAGGGGCTGCGCTTGCCGCAGTCCTTTTCCTGCACCATCAAATAATTACCCGCCGGATTAATGAACCCTTTCGCGAAAACGCAGCGTAAAGAGCAACGCTAGAACCCCCAACAGCACACCGATATATCGAGGCTCAGGAATGGCGGCAAAATTTAGGCTTTGGATATCACCCAAGGCAGTGTGTTCAAACACAACCCCGGAGTTGTCCGGAAGCCAGGAAATGTTTTCAAAGTCGAGGGTCGTACTGCTGTCTGCCTCAAACTTGTTCGATCCGTCCAGCTTCGCCAACCAAAGTTCGGATTCCGTAGCGCTGTTCAGAATGTAAGCAACCCAAAGGTTATTCGGACTGATAGAAAAGGAAGCAACGTCGAAGGTGCTGAGGCTCCCCAGTTGGGAGAGATTCACTTGGGTGCCCGCGGCAGAAGTTGAGGCGCTATACAAATCTGTAACCGTGCCCGTCGTCAGGTCTCCACGATAGACCACCAAGCTCCCGTCAGAGGTGACCTTGTAGTCGTCTTGCACGAAACCGAAAGCGTCGAGGGAGTCGGATAGCTGAATCTGAGTCCCCGCGGCTGTGGTCGAAGCGCTGAATAACTCTCTGTAGTTAAAATCATTCAGGCTCCCGTGATACACCACCCGGCTCCCATCCGGCGTGACCACGAAACCTTCCACGGACCCGGCACTGATTGCGCTGTTCAGCTTAATTTGGGTCCCCGCGGCCGTGGTGGAGGCACTGTAGAGTTCAACAAGGCTATCGGTGTCCAGATCGCCGCGGTAAATCACCCGGCTACCGTCCGGGGTCAGTTTCCAACTATCAGACCTTACATCACCGCCCGAAACCGGCGTATTGTTCAATTGAATCTGGGTCCCCGAAGAGGTCGTTGAAGCACCATACAAATTGTATTCATTATCCACGTTCAAATCTCCTCGGTAAACCACTCGACTTCCGTCAGGGGTGAGCATGTAGCCGTTCACATCTTCGACATCTCCACCCGTGACGGGAGTATTGCTCAATTTTATTTGGGTTCCGGCAGTGGTTGTTGAAGCACTATACAGTTCAAACTCACCATTGGTGGTTAGATCGCCTAAATAGATTACTCGGGTTCCATCCGGGGTGAGTTTGAAATCGCTGACATCACCGCCCGACACGGGGGTGTTGGTTAATTTAACTTGGGTCCCTGACGCTGTCGGTGAGACACTATACAGTTCCACGAAGCCATCCTGTGACAAATCACCCTCAAAGATCACCCGACTGCCATCGGGAGTGAAACTGTAGACGCCAACATTTCCCCCGGTAACAGGGGTGTTGTTTAACGCAACCTGGGTTCCCGCTGCTGTTGGGGAGGCACCGTACAAATCCAGCACCCCCGGCGTAGTCATACTACCTCGAAATACCAACCGGTTGCTGTCCGGTGAGAAGCGGAAGCCATTAGAAAGGGAGATATCCCCCGGGGCAAAGGTGTTGTTCAATTTTATCTGAGTCCCGGTAGCGGACGTCGAAGCACTATAAATTTCAAAGTCCGTTGCAATCGTCAGTCCGCCACTGTAGGCCACCCGGCTTCCGTCAGGGGAGACTCCGAATGCCATGACGTTGCCACCGACAGGAGGCATATCATTCAGCTTAATCTGCGTTCCGGCGGCCTTGGTTGAAGCGCTGAATAACTCATTACGGGAAAGATTGGTAAGGTTGCCATGATAAACCACTCGACTCCCGTCCGAAGTGATTTCGTAGTCGATGATGCTTCCTCCAGACACCGGAAGGTTAGTAATTGGGATCGCTGCCGCATGAGCAGGGTGAACCCAAAAGAACGGTAGGAGGAGAATACAAACGACAGATATTCCAAATCGAAAAGAGTAAGACCGCTTAAACATAGCCCCGAGGAAAACTGTCCTTCCGGAAATTGCAAGGGATACTCTGCAAAATCATCGAAAGCGTTCGATAGATTGAAAGCCACCTTCTCTAATAATCGAGCCCTCCGTCAGCCAAACAACCCTTCGCGACCTTGGCGCCCTTCTGTTCTTGTCCTCTCTTTATCATAAGAACCCCCTTTCGATCTGAATCTGCTGCTCCTCCTACTTTCTTCGTGCCCTCAAAGCACTCGTTGGTGAAACTGCTCTTCATGACCCATTCCCTCTTCGACCTCACCGGAAAACTCGCCCTCATCACCGGTTCCTCCCAAGGCATCGGCTTCACCTTAGCCCGCGGTCTGGCGGAGGCCGGGGCCGCCGTCGTCCTCAACGGACGAAACCCCGATAAACTATCCGCCGCCGCCCGCACCTTGGCCGCAGAGGGTTTTACGGTTCATTCCGCCAACTTTGACGTTACCGACCACGAGAAATCCGCCGTGGCCGTCCGCCAGATCGAGAAGGAAATCGGCCCGCTCCACATCCTTATCAATAACGCCGGGATCCAGCGCCGCGCACCCCTCCAGGAATTTGACCCTGAGGACTGGCGCGAACTCATGCAGACCAACCTCGACGGCGTCTTCAACGTCAGTCAGGCCGTCGCCAACCACATGATCCCCCGTCGACAGGGCAAGATCATCAACATCTGCTCCGTCCAGAGTTTCCTCGCCCGACCGACCATTGCCCCCTACACCGCCTCAAAGGGCGCGGTCGTCAACCTCACCAAGGGCATGGCCACCGATTGGGCCCAATTCGGTATCCAAATCAACGGCCTCGCCCCCGGCTACTTCGAAACCGAGCTCACCCAGGCTCTCGTCGACGACCCGGATTTCACCGCCTGGCTCCAAAACCGCACCCCCGCCCGCCGCTGGGGCAAGGTCGAAGAACTCATCGGCGCCGCCATCTTCCTCGCCTCCAGCGCCTCCTCCTTCGTCAACGGTCACATCCTCACCGTCGACGGCGGAATCACCGCCTGCCTCTAAATTAAGGGGTCAGGTGTCGGGAGGCAGTAATCAGGATAAGACAGGCTTGGAGCCCCCCCCCTTCCTTTTGGCACCCGGACGCTAACGCTCCCCCTCCCCATCCTTTTTCCCCCTCTCCATCCTTTTCCCCCTCCCCATCCCTTTCCCCTTCCCCATCCTTTTCTCCCTCCCCATCCTTTTTCCCCCTCTCCCTCCCTTTCCCCCCCCCC
>CAYQKH010000049.1:0-18370 GCA_964417945.1 uncultured Opitutales bacterium | reverse complement strand
TTTTCGTGCAGGTCGCTGTCCCCACCGCATACCCGATGCGTGAACCAGGCGAAGATATCCCCGACCGCGGACTGCCCGGCTTCGATCCCGTAATACCCCGGAAGGATCGCCCCCTTTACGATCCCGCAGATTCCCGGGACATCCGCAACTTCCCGGCTTGCCGAAACCACCCCGCAATCACAGGTGGAAGTTCCAATCACCTTGACCAGGGTGCCTTCCGCCACGCCGGCGCCAATCGCCCCGTAGTGGACGTCGAACTCGCCCACCGTAATCGGGATGCCCTCCGGAAGACCCAACCGTTGACTCCACTCGGGACAGAGGGCTCCAGCCGCATAGGAGGCATCGACCGCCCGGTCGTAAAGTCGATCCCGGAGCTGAGCGAGTTTCGGATCCAGCATCGCCAAAAAGTCCTTATCCGGAAGCCCGCCCCAGTCATCCGCGTAAAGGGCCTTGTGCCCGGCCGCACAGACCCCGCGCACCACCGCCTTCGGGTCCGTCACCCCAGCCAGCACCGAGGGAATCCAGTCTGCCAGCTCCACCCAACTCTTCGCTGATTCGTAGACCTCCGGAGCCACCTTCAGGCAGTGCCAGATCTTGGACCAGAACCATTCCGAGGAATAGGTGTTCCCGCACTTCGCCACATACTCCGGGCGGTGTTTCCGCGCCAGCTCGGTGATCTTCAGCGCCTCTTCCGCGCTCGTGTGGTCCTTCCAGAGCCAGCACTGCGCGTTCAGGTTCTCCTTCCACTCCTCATCCAGCGCAAGCGCACGGTTCTCCCCGTCCACCGGGATCGGACTGGAGCCCGTCGTGTCCACCCCGATCCCAACGACCCGCTCCGGCTGAAAGGCGGCATCCTTGGCGTTCGCCTCTTCCAAGGCTCCGCGAACCGACGCCTCCAGTCCCGCAAGGTAATCTCCGGGATGCTGGCGGGCCAGATTGTGATCCTTCGGATCCAGCAGCACCCCTGCATCCCCACTGGGATAGGCGAAAACGGCCGTCCCAATCGTCGCGCCGTTCTCACAGCGCACCACAATGGTTCGCACCGAGTTGGTTCCGTAATCGATTCCGATCGTGTAAGACATAGAGATTTTTGGGGTTGGGGTTTGCAGGGAGGGAATTTAAAAGCAATTCCCAATTGAATCCCTTGGGAAAAAACCATATCCCGAAAATGCCCCCTCGAGGCAACTCCAATGTCCCGCCTTGCCTGCAAGATTAACTGATTCCCTTCCCTATGAGTAAAAAACCGAACGTCCTCGTCTTTTTCACCGACCAGCAGCGCTGGGATACCTCCGGGCTTCATGGCTGCCCCCTTAACCTGACCCCCAACTTCGACCGGCTCGCTTCCGGTGGCACCCATATTGACACCTCCATTACCTGCCAGCCGGTTTGTGGTCCCGCCCGGGCCTGCCTCCAGACCGGTCTCCATGCCACGCAGACCGGGAGCTGGAAAAATTCTATCCCTCTCAACCCTGATCTCACCACCCTCGCCCACCGCTTTTCCCGCGAAGGCTACCAGACCGGCTATATCGGCAAGTGGCACCTCGGTTCCTCCATTAAAGAGGTCCCGGTCGAAGAGCGCGGCGGTTACGACTACTGGCTCGCCTCCAACCTCCTCGAGTTCACCTCCGACGCCTACAACACCGTTCTTTACGACAACGACGACCAGCCTGTGAAATTGCCGGGCTACCGCGTCGACGCCCTCACCGATGCAGGGATCCGCTTTATCCACGAAAAAAGTAAGGAGGACGACCCCTTCTTCCTCTTCATGTCCTTTATCGAGCCCCACCACCAGAACCACCTCGATGATTACCCGCCGCCCCTCGGCTACCGCGAGGCCTATACCGGACGCTGGACCCCGCCCGACCTTCAGGCCCTCGGAGGAAGCAGCGGTCAACACCTCGGCGGCTACTTCGGCATGATCAAACGCCTCGACGAGGCCCTTGGCAGAATCCAGGACGCTCTTGTCAGCCTCGACCTTGATCGCGAGACCATTGTCCTCTTCACCTCCGACCACGGCTGCCACTTCAAGACCCGGAACAGCGAATACAAACGTTCCTGCCACGAGTCCTCCGTGCGGGTGCCCACCGCCTTCTGGGGGCCCGGCTTCGAAATGGGCGGACGGCGCCGCGAGGTCACGAGCCTTCTCGACCTCGTTCCCACCCTTCTCGATGCCGCCGACGTCCCCGGCGCTGACGAACTCCCCGGCCGCTCCCTCCTCCCACGCATCCAGGGGTCTTCCTCCGAGCCTTGGAGACAGGAGGTCTTCATCCAGATCACCGAAGACACCGTCGGGCGGGCCATCCGCACCGGGCGCTGGAAATACTGCGTGACCGCGCCCGAGCTGGACGCCCGGAAAGTCGGTTCCTCCGATCACTACCTGGAGACCCACCTCTACGATCTGCACTCCGATTCCTACGAGCTTCAGAACCTCATCGATTCCAAGGCCCACCGTGAACTCGCCGGCGTCCTCCGGAAAAAGTTACTCAATGCCATGCAAGTCGCGGGGGAGGACATTCCCACCATCCGCGAGCCGGAGTCGATCCATCCAAAGGGCGGTCAGCGCGTCGTTCTCCCCGAAGAGCTCGAGCTCTAATGCGGTTTTGTCGGGGTGCTTTTCTAAATTCTTTTGATTCACCTCCGACCTCCGCCACAGAAGATCAAGAAGATCAGCGGTTTACCGAATCTTCCACCAGGGCTTCTTCTTCTCCGCGTCCACACCCTCGCCGGATTTCTTCTTTTCTTCCTTCGGTTGCTTCGAACGCGCCTTCCCAGGCTTCGGCTCGGCGAACTCGTAGGTTTCCGTTACTCGTTGATAAGCAATTTTTCCTCCGGACTGCACCAGGGGCCTCCATTCCGTCATCATAGCCGCCAGTAATGCCGGCATCACAAATTCCGGGTTGCTCGCTGCCTCAACCACCGGATTCCGCACTTTCCCTTCCTCGTCCACGATATAAGTTATCGTCACGCGTCCGGTTATTCCAGAGCCGACCAGGGACTCCGGGTAGCGGGGCTCTGCCCGGACCAGCGGCTTCGGCCGATATTCCTCGAAGATATTCTTCAGGTCGATCACATCACGATCCTCATCCAGCGGCCCGAAGACCTGCCGACCCAACTCGCGGTTTAATCGCTCCTTGTAAGGCACTTGGAACTTGAACGGGATTTTTACCACTTTCTTTACCGGCTTTCCCATGCGCCGGGCTGGCTTAAACTCCCATTTTCGTGCCGCCTCCAGCGCTGCTTCCCCAAAGTCGGGATGGCTGGCTTTCGCAACCTCCGCCGCCGTCACCTTTCCGTCTTTACCGATCGTTACCTGAATCAGCGCCTGCCCAGCTATCCCCTGTTCCTGTAGACTCTCCGGGTAATCCGGCTGCACCTGCTTGGTCGGTGTCACTTGGGCCGAAACCTCTCCAGTCACCCAAGCAAACAGGAGGATCGTCAGCAGTAGGTGGCTTGAACGGTTGCGAAATTTCACAAAGAAGTGCGGACAAGCGGTTAGGCGACCCGTTCCACAATCAAGTCCGGCGGTGTCGGCCGCTTCGGAGCCAGCCGGTAGGCGCCTTTCAAATACTCGAGCGCCCCCTCCAGTTTCGATTCGTCGTTGTAATGAATCATCATCAGCGGTTCGCCCTGCTTGACCTGTGTCCCGACCTTCTGGATCTCCGAAACACCTACTGCCGGGTCATACTTTCCATTCTTTCGCTGGGCCAGCTTCTTCACTCCTTGGGCAATCATTCCCGCGTCGATCGTGTGGACATAACCGCGCTTCGGCGCTGGCAGCTTTCGGACATACTTTGCTTGCGGGAATTTCTCCAGATCATCGATGAAATCCGTATTGCCGCCCTGGGCCTCTACCATCTCGCGGAACTTTTCAAGGGCGCTCCCTTCTTTCAAGCTGCGCTGGACCGTCTGCTTCGCTGAAAGGGTCGATCCCGCGACACCCGCCAATCGCACGATTTCCATACCCAGCTTCAGAACCAGCTCCTGCAGGTCCTCCGGACCTTCGCCCTTCAGGATCTGGATCGCCTCTGCGATTTCCAGGCCAGTCCCAACCGAGTTGCCCAGCGGTTGGTTCATATCCGTGACCAAAGCCACGCACCGTCGCTTCATCGAACGTCCCACCCGCGTGATGCTTCGCGCTAGCTGCTTCGCTTGCTCGAGGTCCGAAATGAAAGATCCATTTCCCCACTTTACGTCGATCACCAGTCCTTCCGCCCCTTCCGCCAGCTTCCGGCTCAGAACCGAGGCCGTAATCAACGGTAGGCTCGGAATCGTCCCCGTTTCCTGCCGCATCTGATAAAGAATACGATCCACCGGCGCAATCTCTTCATCCTGCTTTACCATCACGCAGCCCACATTCTTCAACTGCTTTTTGAAATCCTTTAGGTCCATCTTCTCCGCGAATCCCGGGATCGACGAGAGCTTGTCCAGGTTGCTGATCACATACTCCTCGTCGACACCATTCATCATCGGCATCACCACCCCGCAGGCCGCCGCCAGCGGGCCCAATACCAACGAGGTCTTGTCTCCCACGCCTCCCGTCGAAAATTTATCGATCTTCGGCCTGCTGATGCTCGTCAGGTCGATCACCTCGCCCGAGAGCATGATCTCCTCCGCGAAAATCGCCGTCTCCTGAGCCGACATTCCTTGGAAAAAGATCGCCATCGCCAACGCCGACATCTGGTACTCCGGTAGCTCCTTATCCAGAATTGAGTCGACGATGTAGCGCACTTCGTCCTCGGTGAATTCACCGCCATCCCGTTTCTTTTCAATCAGGAAGGAGTAGCTGGGCTTAATGAACTTGCGCGGAGATAGGATCTTTTTTCTCATTTGAGTGAAACATCAAATTACCCCACCGAACACCTGCGTGGGGCCATAAACCTCTAATAATAAGTCTATTGTGTATTGCCCTGTCGAGCTTTTTCTCGGGCATCCCCCAGATTCTGTTCAAGTTCCGTGCCAAGTCCGGACGCCCGCGTCCCGTTTGGGTGAAATCAGCGTAAAGCCTGCGCGGCAACCTCTCAAAGGCGACTCCGCAGGATCCCCGTAAACTGAGTCTGGACAGGGATTTCCATTCCCCCAGAATTGACAGGATGGAGATTGCTTTTGAACTCGTCCGCGACCTCGATCGCCGGTTCCGGGAGGTTGCTTCCGGCTCCGGTAACTTCGACGATTCCTTCGAACCGATGATCCGTCCCGCCGAACCTCGCTTCGGCGACTTCCAGGTCAATGGAGTCCTTCCCTATGCCAAAGCCGCCAAGCGGAACCCCCGGGAGTTGGGACAAGCCCTGCTGGAGGCTTGGCGAGCTTCGCAGTGCTTCTCCGGTGACCAATCGACCCTCGAGCTGGCGGGGCCCGGCTTTATCAACATCCGCCTGCAGCCCGCCTTTCTCCTCGCCTGGTTACAGACCTTTCGCACCGACGAGGACCTCCGCGCAAGCGCCGCCCGCCTCCGCCAGGGCCGCACCATCGTTGTGGACTACAGTTCGCCGAACACCGCGAAACAGATGCACGTCGGCCACATTCGCTCCACCGTTATTGGAGAGGCCATCGCCCGGCTCCTCGAGTTCTGCGGTGCCGAGATCATCCGGGATAACCACATCGGCGATTGGGGAACCCAGTTCGGCATCATCATCTACGCGCTGAAACATCACGAAATCGACCTTGAAGGCCTCGGGGAGGACGCCCTCCCCAAGGTTGAAGCCCTCTACAAATGGGGGACCGCTCAAGCCAGGGAAAAACCCGAGGCCCTCGCCGCCGCACGGGAGGAACTCGTTAAGCTTCAACAGGGTGATCCCGAGAATACCCGCCTTTGGAACGCCGTCACCCGCGTCTCCTGGAAAAGCTTCGCCGATATTTACGAGCTCCTGAATATCCGCTTCGATGAGGTCCTCGGCGAAAGTTTTTATCGCGACAAGGTTGATCGCGTCTACGAAGAATTGACCGATGCCGGGATCGCCGCGGTCTCCCAAGGAGCCCTTGTCGTTTTTCACCCCGAGCACCCGCGCTTTTCTGAACAACCGATGATCCTTCGTAAAAGTGACGGGGCCAGCAACTACGCCACCACCGATATGGCCACCGCCCTCTACCGCGTCGAGGAGATGGACGCCGACGAATTCATTATTCTCACCGATTCCCGCCAGAAAGACCATTTTGAGCAGGTCTTTCTCACCTTTCGGAAGTGGATGGAGGCCCGCAAAAAGTCCATCCCCGACATGGTCCATATCACCTTCGGCTCCGTCCTCGGCGAGGACGGTAAGGCCATCAAGACGCGCTCCGGCGAACCCGTTCTCCTCAGGGAACTTCTGCGCGAAGGGATCGATCGCGCCCGCGCCATCGTCCGGGAAAAAAATCCGGGCCTCCCCGAGGAGGAGCAAGAGCACATCGCACACGTCGTCGGAATTGAGGCCATCCGCTATGCCGATCTTTCCCAGAACCGGACCTCCGATTACAAGTTCCAGTGGGATAAGCTCCTGAGCTTCGACGGGAACACCGCTCCCTACCTGCTCTACGCTATTGCCCGGATTCACAGCATCTTCCGGAAGGCCAACCGCACCCCCGGCGAGGAGGAAGCCGCCGCCGACTCCTTCGAAACCGAGGCTGAACGGGCTCTTGCACGCAAGCTCATTGTCTTTCCCGAGGCCCTTCGGCAAACCCTCAATGACCTCCGGCCCCACCTCCTTTGCACCTACCTCTATGAACTCTCCGTGCAATTCAGCAGTTTCTACAACGCGGACAAGGTTATGGTCGATGAACTGCAAGTGCGCGCTCGGCGCCTCCTCCTCTGTTCACGCACCCTCCGCGTGCTCGAGTGCGGCTGCCACCTCCTCGGCATGACCACCCTTAAGCGAATGTAAACCATCCCCGTTACCGGCTCTGGAGCAACAACTCCTCGCTGTTGCCCTGAATCTCGGGCAGGTAATGGGGACGGATTACCGCCGGGAGAACATGGTATCGCCCGGCCATCTCCGCCCGCAGGGTGTAACGGATCTCCCACCATCCACCCGGTAGGGTGTCCAACAGAAAAACGGCCTTGCCTTCACGGATCTGGAGGTAGACCGGTAAGCGCTCGCCGGTCCGTTCCCAGTGGATATTGGCATCCTCCTCATCCGGCGCCTTCACCCGCTCCGCGAAAAGGCCATCCCCGCTCAAGAGCCGCGCCGATTCAAAACCGGCGGGGAGCGAGTCTTCCACCACAACGTAGGGGTAATCCTGGTCCACATTCAGGTGCACCACGGATTCGACACGCTCACCGACGCCGATTGCGTAGCTTTCTCCTGGAACCGAAACCCGTTCCTCGACCACACCCTTCAACAAGGTGGCGCGGGGCTTGAGATGATCATAGCGACGCCAAACCCTTAGTCGGTCCCCCGCCGCCGGAATCGGTTCCTCCGTCGTGAAGGTCGATACCGTCACCCGGTAATACCCTTCGGTCTCCTTCTGCCCGGCATCCAGTCTCAGGGTGTTCGTCCCCGTTCGGATGCGTTCCGGCGAAAGACGGATTCGGTAGGGCTCCAGGTCGCTGCCGGGGTCTCCTTCCTGATCAAGCGAAAGCTCCTCGCCATTCCACTCCAGCTGAGCCGGGCCATTCACCGTCCCCCGCTGGGCGGTCCCCAGGCTCCCCGCAAGGCCCAGGACCGCAAAACTGGTTTCTCGGCTGTTCGACCAGCCCGCCGCCTTTTGCGAGCGAAGGATCCAGAGTCGGCCCCCCTCCAGGTAGGGCGATTCAGGGGCAACCCGGGAAAGGGCGCGAATCACCATGCCGGTCGTTTCCACTTCGCTCTGGGCGAACTGCAGGCTGCGTCCGCCCGCCGACCAGGAGACCAACTCCTTTCCATCGCCGCCAGTATTCAGGTCCATGCCGTTAAGTAGGTTGCGGCTGAGAATCTCCAACTCCTCCTTCAATCGGTAGGCATCCGCCGTTAGTAAAAGTAACGCAAGCCCGAATGAATCCAATCGCTCGCGGTTTTTCCATAAATTGGAGAAGGCCTCGGTTTCCACACGGGTTGGACGGGCGCGAGCCTGTCCCTCAAACCGCTGGGCCAGCGCGTGTAAAATCCAGGCCTGCTCATGGATTGAAAATTCCGTCTCCGGCAGGGCATCCATCAGGTGTTCCCGTGCGCGCTTGAGATCCGCCGGCTTTACCCCCATACCCGAGCTCTCCACCCGCACCAAAGCCCAGTAAACATACGCTGTCATGTAGCGGTCCGTGGACCCACCTGGCCGCCAGGGCCATCCTCCGTCCGGATTTTGCAGGTCGCCCAGTTCTTCCACTCGGCGCTCCAACCAAACCACCCACGCCTCCGCGGGCGGAAGCGTTCGCGCGGAATCATCCCCGGGGAGATAGCGCGGCGGCACGTGGGAGCCCGCCCCAGCCGCCTTTAACGCATCCCCCAGCTCCAGTCCGCTCAAGATCAGCGAGGCCGTGTATTCAGAGGTCGGCATGGCCGCCTCCGCGAGGGATTTGAAGCCTTCCGCCAAAACCCCCGCTAGGCTCGGGTAAGTAACAATCTCGCCACTCGTCGAATCGATATCCCGGTCCTCCGGAACCTCCAGTCTTGCCTCTGTCCGTCCACCACTCGCCAGCCCCGAATCCGTGAATCGCTGTAACAGTCCATGCTCTTTTACCGGCACCCGCCTTTCAATTTGATCGCCGTAACTCCCGGTCCCCGCACTCAGGCGAAACACCGCCTCACCGACCGTATCCGCCCGGATCCGCCAGCGGAAAACACCTTGGCTGCTCCCCGCGATCGTCTGTTCCCGAGCTTCCCCAGGCCCCGCTTCCAGGAATTCCACGCCCTCACCATCGAGGCGGACCTCGACCAAGGCCGCTTCCCTTTCGTTGTTCTGAACCAGGGCGGGAATTTCCCAGGTATCCCCGCGAATCAGGAAGTCCGGCACCGGCAGGCGCGCAATCAGCGGCAGGCGGGTTCGAACCGTCGTCTTTCCTTCACCAAACCGGTGGCCCTCCGCAACCCCCCGCGCCGTCGCCCGCCAGGTCGTCAGCGTGTCCGAAAACCGCATCGAAATCCGAGCGACCCCCTCCGCGTTGGTCTCCAGCGAGGGATTCCAGAATACCGCGGGACTAAAATCCCTCCGGACACGAAAATCCTCAATTCCACCCGCCTCAGAAGGCATGCGGCTCTGCACCATCAAATCCGCCGCCATCATCGGCGAGGGCGGAGGGAGTGCCTGCGAGCGCGTCACCTCATTTTCCAACCCTCCGGATCCTTCGAAGCGCTCCACACTCAGGGAATCCAGTTCCGCCTCCCCGCTGCCGGGCTCGAAATCCGGTCGCGGGGCCAACCCCACCGCATCCGGATCGCCTTCCACCGGCTGGTTGTCCAGGTAACGTTTCCAATTGAAGGAGCTGCTCGTCCGCACCGAATAATCCCGGCGCCGCCCGAAGAAAAACGTCCCCGGATCTTCCGCATAATCGGGTTGGATCTGGAAACCCGCCTCATCTACGATCGCCAGCGAAAATTGCCCTTTTACCGGACGGCCCTCATTGTCCCGGAGGGTAACCAGCCAGTCCGCCGTTTCCCCCGGAAGGTAAGCATCCGCCTGCGGATTCAGGCTGAATTCCAGTTCCTTCTCCCGCGCCGGCACCTCCACCTCCTCCCGCACCTGATAAAGCTCCAGTTGGGCCATCATCGTCGCCTCAAGGGTAGTGGCCGGAATGTGGTCCTCCGAAAAACTCAGATTCAGAAGCTTCACCGTTCCGTCCATCCGGATCACCCTTGCCGAATCCAGAGTCGAGTCCCCCACCGTCAAGAGAACCCAACGCCCGGAAACCGGAGAGGTGATCATCACCGGACCCCGCACGCCCGGCGCAAACCGCCCCGGGTCCGCGATGATTGCCAATCCGCCATGATGGTAACCGATGTCATTCGAGGCCGAGTTTGCCGCGAAAAAATGGGTCTCGCTCTGGATCGGGACCTCGGTCCGGTCCTCGCTCACCCAGCGCACCCGATAATAGCCCTCTTGCCCGATCGTCCGGGTAAACGAGGTGCTCCCATCCACACCGGTGGCCAACTCCACTTCCTCGATCTCCTCTACCTGGTAGCCCCGGCGAAGCAGCCGGTAATTGCGACTCCCGCTTCCAAAGCTGAAGAACCCGCGCTTGCTTCGCAAAGCGGAGAAATCCTCTCCGGAGAGTTGCCGACCGCGCGGATCAATCCAGATCTCTTCCCAGGCCAGTCGCTCCACCTTCAGCCGGCCCCGGACTTCCACCGGATTGCCGTTCGCATCCTCCGCCGAGACAGAAATCTGTGCCGCATCGCCGGGTCGATACAACTGGTAACCGGGGCGCAAGTCCACGTAATAAGGCTGGCGGGTGATCAGGATCGTTCGGCTCGAAACCACTTCCGATCCCGTGCCATCACGAACCCTCGCTTCAACCCGGTAGTCCAGGTCCTGGTTCACCAGCGTCGGCTCCGGCAGGGAGAAATGGACCCTCCCTTCACCATCCGTCGTGTAGGTAGTGCGGGAAATCACACGCGAGGGGCCGGTGCCCCCGTGGGACGGATAGCTCCTGCCTCGAACTTTCCGTCTCAATGGAATAATCCGATTGTATGGGGATTCATGCACCAGCACCTCGACGGCAGCACCGACCAGGGCACCCCCCGACAGATAATTGGCCTCGACCGCCATGTGGACGGGGTCTCCCAGCTGGAACAGGGATTGGTTTTTACCCTCGCTCCCCTTCACTTCGATTTCTACCGCAAAGCTTGGCAGCTCGATTTCCTCAACCCGAAATAAGGCCACACCGCCCGGTTCAAGCCGCTCCTCACCGGTCTGAAACGCAATCGTGTAAGTCCCCAGAATCGCCGCCTCTCCCTCCGGCAGCGGAAACTCCGCGCCGCCCGTCCCTAGCGCGTCCAGTTTTACCGATCCCGAATCCACCACATTTCCCCGGGGATCCGTTACTTGAAAGGCCACCGCTTCCGAGCCGGGCAATCGATAGCTGCCACCCTCCCGCGCCCGGATAAAAACACGCCAGTTCACCCGGTCCCCCGGTCGGTAGAGGGAGCGGTCCGCATAGGCATAGGCAAGGGGACGGTTCTTCCCGTCCCGCGGGTGGTAGCCGGAGCTCAGGACGAGCGCTTGTTCGCCACCCCGCCCCGCCGTGACCAGGAGGAAGTGGCGGCGGCCCTCCCCCTTTAATTCAAACTGCACCAATCCGCTTCCGTCGGTCGTGCCGATCTGGGTCTCCCAACGCGGCTGGCTTCGTCCTTCAGTCCAAACGGCCTCCCGAAAAACCACCTCCGCTTCAGTTGTGGGTTCCCCGGTCAAGGCGTCGGCAAAATAGGCCAAGGCTCGACCGTCCGCGCCTTTCAAGACCAAAGCCTTGCCCGACACGAGGAGCAACTCGCGGGACTGCCGTTGACCAGCGGTCGCCTCGATGAGGTAGGCCCCCGGTTCCGGGATCAGATCGATCCGGACCTCGTGGTCCCACGGGCTGTAGGGTTGCCCCGGCTCTGCCTTCAGCTCATAGCTTTTCCAGGGCAGCAGGTTGCCGGTTTGGATCGCCTTGATCCAGTCCGTCCCCTCCCGGTTCAGCGCGCCTTCGGGGAGGCTTTTGTTCAAGTCCACCGGGTAGATCTGAACCGTCACCGCATCGAGGTTCCGGGTTCGCACACGGAAGGATACTTCCGATTGCGGAAGATAGGCATGGGAGACGAAAACCGCCAATTCCTCCTCGCGAATCCGTTCCAGCGAACGCTGCGCGTCATCGACATACTGGCTTGTTCTCCGGCTGAAGCGCCGGACCAGTTCCTCATACAACTCCACCGCCTGCTCATAGTTTGGCTCGGCAAGGAGGTTTCCCGCGTCATCAAAGTAGAGCCGACCTTCCCGCTCGGACCAGTTTCCATAAAAATACAGGATGTCATCCAACCAGGGGGACTCGGCCTTCGTGGCCCAGCGATGCGCGTTCTTAAACGCCTGGGAAACAAGCAACCGCTGGCGGGTGTCTGTCGCCTGTCGGGTCAGCGCCTGTGCGAAAAGAAAATTGCCATAGGCCCGGTCCGCATCCGCTTCCGCCAACTCAAGGAAATGATCCAAAACCTGAATCGGGATGACCGATATCGCCGTCGGGTAGTTCGCGTTCGGTCCCTCCGCGTAGCTCGTGAAGCGACGCACCAGGCCGAGGTAGGCCTCACGCCCCGCCTCCAGGTCCGTTGTTCCCGCCCACCAGTCCAATCCCTCCGAGAAATAACGCCAACCGCCTCGCCAATCCGGATACGTCTGGGCTCCCAGATAAAATGCTCCCAGGGACGCCGCCACGTCCGGAAAAAGCTCCGGGGGGCGACCCGACCCGTTCCCTTCCCGCAGTCTCTGGTGGAGCCCTTCAAGGCTCTCCATCGCCGCATTCAGCTGCAGGCGCGCCGCCTCCCCCTCTCGGCCCGCGACCTCCCGCCAGGAGGCGTCATGCAGCCGGAATTCCAACTCATCACCTATTGCGGACCGGCCAGACAGGCCCTCCGCCGGCAGATCTGCCAGGAGCCGCTCGTAGAGCATCCGCGCTTTACGAAAGGATCCCTCCTCGTAAGCGGTGTTCGCTGCCTCCAGTTGTTTCTCAAAGGCTTCTTCATCCACCGGGCTCTGCGCCAGATGGGGCAAAACCGGAACGAGACAGAAAATCAGGATTGGAAAGAGGCAGGTCGGGCGCATATTCATCGAAGGGTTTTGAACCGTTTCTAAACCAAGCGTTCATCACCCGCCAGCGAGAAACTGTTTCCTTACGCTTTCCTGACCTTCCATTGACAAGATGCTCCAAGCCCCAAACCAAATCCAATTGATCGGCAACGAAGTCGCCATCGCCTGGCCCGATGGGGCCGAAGATTTCTTCTCGGGAGAATTCCTTCGCAAGCACTCCCCCAGCGCCGCCAACCAGGGGGAGGTCGACGTCCTCGGCCAGCGCCACGGAGGGGATCCCCGCTCCGCTTTTCCCGGTGTCACCGTCAACGGTTGGGAGTTCATCGGGAATTACGCCGTCCGCTTTATCTTCAGTGATGGTCACCAGACCGGCATCTACAGCTGGTCCTACCTACGCGAACTCCGCGACCGCTCCTGAGGAAGTTCGAACGTTTCGGGCTAGCCTGTCAGCCCCCGCTTCGACCCCTCCACAAATTCCACCATCATCCTGCAGAGGGGGTGTTCCGCATCCGGTCCCGACCGCAGCACCTCCATCGCCCGGCTCCGGTTTAGCCCATCCCGGTAGAGGGTTTTATAGACCCGCTTTGCCACGGACAGGTCGTCATCCCCGTAACCCGCCCGGCTCAGGGCCACTTTGTTGATCGTCCGGCAGCGGGCTGGTAATCCCTCCCCGATTAGAAACGGGGGCAGATCCTGGGTAATCTTGCTCAGCCCCGCCAGCATAGAGTAACTGCCGATCCGAACAAATTGGTGGGCGCCCGAACCCCACGCGATATTCACGAAATCCCCGACTTCGCAGTGTCCCGCCAACGCCGCCTGGCTACTCATGATGAGGTGGTTCCCGACCGTGCAGTCGTGCGCGATATGGCTGTAGCCCAGGATCACCACTTCGTTCCCCAGCCGGGTCGGCTTGTCCTCGATCGTTGCACAGTGTACCGTGACATATTCCCGGAACTGGCAATCCGCTCCTGTCACCAACCCGAGCCGTCCCCCCTTGTATTTCAGGTCCTGAGTCCTGCCTCCGATGATCGTGAACGGAAATACCTCATTGCGCTCTCCAAGGGTTGTGTGGCCCTCCACCGTCCCGTGATGGTGCACCCGGCATCCCGCGTTGAGCACCACGTCCGGACCAATGAAGGCAAACGCTCCAATCGAAACGTCCTCCGCTAGCTCCGCCCCCTTATCAACAATTGCTGTCGGGTGAATGTCTGGCATAAGCCGTATATTCCACACCCTATTTCCCCCATGCAACCCCTTCTTCGCGGCAGTGGGGGCGGTGTCCACTATGTGACCGCTCTGCGAGAAGAGGAGCACTCCGTTTGTGGCCCCGAGGTTCGGACGGGCCTTCGCTAGGTCGCGCAGCGACTGCACTTCCAAAAATCCCCCCCGTCCGAACCGGCCAGCGGCCTCTTAGACAGAGCGGTTTTGCTCCACAATCGAAAACATCAACTCCGCCGACGAAGTCACCGTTTCCCCCACATAGCATTTCCCTTCGGCCACCGCCAGTTTTCCCCCACGCGTCTTCGTCAGCCGGACCCGGATCTGCAATTGGTCTCCCGGCTCCACCGGCTGACGAAACTTGACCTTGTCCGCGCTCATGAAAAAGGCGATGACGTTCTGCTTACCAATTCGCCGCAGCATGAGGATTCCCGCCGCTTGCGCCATCGCCTCCAGTTGCAGCACCCCCGGCATCACCGGTCGGCCAGGGAAGTGCCCCATGAAATAAGGCTCGTTGATCGTCACGTTCTTCACCGCGTGGATCGCTTCCTCTTCGTCATCAAAAGCAATCACGCGGTCCAACATCACAAAGGGGTAGCGGTGCGGAAGCGTGTCGAGAATCCGCTGGATATCCAGTTCCTTTTCCGTCGGAATAACGACCGTCCCGCGGGCGGGCTTCTTCGGTGCTGCGGGTCCGCCGCCGTTCTTCTTCGAGAGGGAGAATTCCCGCAATTTCCGCGTCAGCTCCGCGTTGATCTTATGACCCGGCAGTGCTGCTACAATGTGACCCTTGATCGGCTTCCCCATCAGCGTCAGGTCGCCGATGATATCGAGGATCTTGTGCCGCACAAATTCATCTGCATAACGCAGCGGCTCACGCGTCAAAACCTTGTCCCCCTTCAGGACGACTGCCGAATCCAGGCTCCCCCCCCGGATTTTCCCCAGCTTCATCAGGGGTTCGATGTCCTCGTAAACGACAAAGGTCCGTGCCGGCGCGATTTGCGCGATGTAGGACTCCGGATCGATGTCCAACGAAAGGTGCTGGCTGTGCAGCCCGCGATCGTCCGCACTCGTGCAGGTGATCTTGAAACCGTCATAGGGCAGCGCAATCAGGGAGCGGTTGCCCTCCGTTACGCTCACCGTCTCTTCTACCACGAAGTAATCCCGCTCCGCCTCTTGGTCCACCGGCTCCGCCTCCACGATCAGGTTGACCAGTCCCCGCGACGATCCGTCCAGGATCGGAGGCTCGCTTGCGTTTAATTCCACGACCACATTGTCCACCCCACATCCCGAAAGGGCCGAGAGCACGTGCTCGATCGTGTGCAGCTTGGTGTGCCCGAACTCGATCGTCGTCTGGCGCACCACATCCGTTACCAGGTCTGTGACCGGGCGGATCTCCGGCTTTCCATACAGGTCCACTCGACGGAAGACGATTCCGTGGTTCTCAGGAGCGGGTTTCAAGGTCAGGACGACCTCCTCGCCCGTGTGCAGGGCCTTCCCCGATATCGAGGCCTCTTTTCGAATGGTTCGCTGTTTCATTTCGGCAACGGGTCCACGCCCAACGGTTTCCCTGACAGGAAGAAAAGAAAACTCTGAGAAAATCGATTCTGACTGTAAAGGGCGGAATCCGCTTTACAACCCACCCTTCCATAACCGAAAAACTCCTCCTTATCCAATTTCCCTATGGCATCCCCCACTGACATTCGAAAAGGACGCGTCCTTGATTATAATGGCGCTCCCCACCTTGTTCTCGACATGCAGCACCGTACCCAGGGGCGGCAGGCCGGCTTCGTCCAGGTCACCCTCCGCAACCTCCAGACCGGTAGCAGCACCAACAATAAGTTTCGCTCCACCGACTCCGTCGAGTTCATGCATACCGAAGTCCGGAAGCTCGAATTTAGCTACATCGATGGCGCTCACTACCATTTCATGCATCCCGAAACCTTCGACGACCTCATCCTCGACGAGGTCCTCATCGAGGATGTAAAGGAATTCCTCGTCGAGAACCAGTCCTACGATGTCCTCCTCGTCGAGGATAACCCCGTCCAGATTCAGCTGCCCGCCGCCATGGAAATGAAAGTCGTCAGCTCCCCGGAAGGCATCCGCGGGGACACCGCCAGCAATGTCCAGAAACCCGCCACCCTCGAGACCGGACTCATCGTCCAAGTCCCCCTCTTCATCAAGGAGGGCGAAATCATCAAGGTTAACACCACCGACAAAACCTACGTCTCCCGCGCCTGAGAGCCCCCAAAAGCCAAGGGGTCAAACGCAAAATTTAAAGATTCCCAAACTTCACTCACGAACAATCTGCAAAGAAAGCCACTATCCAATAAAACATAAAATCTTTAAATTTTGCGTTTGACTCCTTTTAGTGGCCCCTCGTCGAACCCTCAGCCTGAAGAAGGGGGAAAGACAAAAGGCGCAGGGATGGTAGACCGCCGGGGACTCGAACCCCGAACCAATTGATTAAGAGTCAACTGCTCTACCAATTGAGCTAGCGGTCCTCACCAAAAGAGACTGCGGACTAAACGGAGTCCGCCTTCACTTTTCAAGGCTAAAAACCAACTCCCAGCCACCTCCGATTGAATTCCCATTAATTCTCCCGTGGCTTTAAAATTTTGGTTCTTGGCTATGGCTTCATAAAAATTTCACGGGGGTCACCCCAGTTCGTAGCATGGGTTGATCACCTTAATCCATCATCAAAAATGACAACTCCGAAACACGTATTTACGGCTTTATTGCTCTCCTCCCTGTTTTTCTGGGGCGCGGTAGGAAACGCCCAAACGGTAACCAATGTCGACCTGTCTTCCTGGTCGGAATTCACGCTTGATCTGACCGGGGGCCAAAATGCCGGAAACTGGGACTTATCGAATAGCAATCAGACGGTTACCCAGACGATTAATGCCGATCCGAGTTTTTTCCTAAACAACCTGAACCAAACCAACTATCAGATCGACGGCAGCTGGCGCGTTATTACGAGTTCGGACGATGACTTCATGGGCTTCGTCTTCGGATACCAAAACGCCTCCAACTTTTACCTCTTCGACTGGAAACAGAACACCCAGGATGCCGGAATTGCTTATGGGACCGCCGAGGAAGGCTTCACCATCCGCAAAATTTCTGCTCCGTCCGTCAGCGATCTAACCCTCCGCGATTTCTGGAACAGCACTGGTGATACCAATTCGACCATTCTTGCAACCAATTACGGCTCGACCAAAGGTTGGGGTAACTCTTCTACCTATGACTTCCACCTCGATTTTGAACCGGGGCAATTCAATATCATCGTATCCCAAGGAACAACTGAACTTTGGAACACCACCGTGAAGGACAATACCTGGACCTCCGGTGAATTCGGTTTTTATAATTTCTCCCAGGAGCAGGTTCAATACGAAGGCTTTGTCCAAACCGGTGGAGAAGTCATTCCCGAATCTTCGGTGATAGGATTTCTTTCTTTCGCCGGCCTTGGTGGCTTCCTTTTCTGGCGTCGTCTGCGAAAAAACGCCTGAGGTTGGTTTTTAAAATTCATGCCCAAGCCCCGCTGGTCCAATTGGGCATAAATTGAAATTGCACCAGCTGACGGAAATACTAATTTAAAAAGTTAAACCATCCATCAGCCCCATGAAATACTTTCTGCTCCTGTTGGCATTGCCCATTGCCTGTCAGGCCGTTTCCTCCATCAATTGGGATTCCACAGATTTCAGTATCAATGGTGACCGCATTGTCGGCCGCTCCTCCTTCGCCAGCCTGAAATCGTTCACATCGACGGAGTCCACCGGACCCCTCTCCGATTTCGACACCCTTCTCCCCCTCCCCGGCCCACTCTCTACGGATACCCAAGGAACCAAGGTCGAGTTGCCCTTCGCCGGAGCCGCCACCGATAACCGCCAAGCAGAGTTCACCCAGAGCATCACCGGGGACCCGCTTTCGACCCTCACCATTCTCAACGCCGGCAGCGCCTGGGTGCGCAACCAGAACATCAATGGCCAGACCGTCAGCGCAAATTCCCACGGGACCGCCAACTTCACCGGATTCTTCACCTCCCAGGACGGCGAACTCGTCCTCGATTACTCCGGCCTCTTTAACGATTATGTTTTCATCCAG
The DNA here is from genome assembly GCA_964417945.1 of uncultured Opitutales bacterium. GTDB lineage: Bacteria > Verrucomicrobiota > Verrucomicrobiia > Opitutales > JABSRG01 > CAYQKH01. The sequence continues at coordinate 394 of CAYQKH010000049.1, read as the reverse complement.
AACAATGCCACCTCCGACTCCCAATTCGGCACCACCGAGGTCAGCCTAACCTTCGAAGTGTCCAACGATACACAAGACCTCTCCATCCTTTCCACGACCCTCCACAGCGATACCACCGCCAACGGCAGCTTCGGGGTCGCCGGAGCCTTGGCAACTGCATTCTCCGGCCAGGAAACCGTCGACCTTTCCGGCACCTTCGGGGACCTCATCATCGTTTCGGTCACCGCCGACTTCGAGAATTGGTCCTGGGTCACCGGCGTCGCGGACAGCCAGCAGGGAGGCGCTCTCGTCTTTGGCGGCTACGACGACATCGACCTCGCTTTTAGCAATATCAACCCCATCCCCGAGCCCTCCACCGTCGCCCTTTTCTTTGGCTCCACCGCCCTCCTCCTCC
>CAYQKH010000048.1:14095-18609 GCA_964417945.1 uncultured Opitutales bacterium | reverse complement strand
GGGCGGGTGCGGGCGATTCGGTGGGTTGCTCCACCGCTTGGGGAACGGGGATGGGGGGACGGGTGGTGAGTTTTTTTTGGTTTGGTTTCGGCGCGGTTTGGACAAAGGGGTTTTCCGGCGGGGCTTCACCGGCATCGATCCGCTCGCAGGTTTCATCGAGAAGTTTCTGAAGGAGGTCGAGTTCCTCGCTGATGCCGAGTTCGACCATCTTTTCAGCGAAGGCAAGGACGTCATATTCCTGTTCACCAAAGGATTTCCGAATCATGCGGCAGGCCTGAGCATTGCAGATTTTATTCTGGATACAAAGGCAGGCGAACCATTGGACTTCGTTATTCATAGAATGGGTTTGCTTGAAGGCGGGCGGGGAGACAAGAGCGGGGATCGGGTGAGGGAACATTTTTACTGGATTGGATCATTGAACGGGACGGCGGACGACGAGGACAAACTGTCCCCCAACGGCAAAGAAGCCAGCGGTGAGGGCCTTGGGTGGGGCCTGACCGGTTGCCTCGCTTGCCTGAAGAAAGCGCTCGCGCGATCCGAAGTGTCGCTTGAAGTCGTCACGCATTTCCTCAGGAAAGAAGACGGTGATCCCGCCGCCGCCAACCCCGTTGTTGCTGGTATTGGCCCAGAGGACGGAGTAGCCGTCGGGGGTTTCCTCCTTTTCCATGGTTTCGACGTAGTCGACGAAGACAGTGACATTGCGATTGACCCAATTGGCGGGATTGAGGGCGTAGAAATCGGAGGTATAGATGGGGGGAATGCCGTCGTAGGTTCGGAAGTGACCCTCAAGCTCACGGAAGGCGACCTCCCCGATTCCCTCAACTTGGAGGAGTTCCCGGAGCTGCCGGTAGGGGCGATTTTCAATGATGCGTCCGGCGAGGACGGGTCCGATCCTGGGGATTCTTTGCAGATCCTCGGATGAGGCGGCGTTTACGTTGAGCTTATCGGAAGAGGTTTCGTCGGGATCGCTGGAGGGTGGTGCGAGAGCGGGTGAACGCCGGGGAGTGGGGGCGGGGTGATCCCGGGCGGCTGGGGGGAGGTTGGCCTTTCGCCCTCCCCAAGCGCCGAAACCGCCCTCACGAGCCTTTTTGCGGAGGCGTTTGAGGTCTTCCTTGTAGTCCCAGGTATCTAGGGGACCGCCGGGCCAGCTGGAATTTGGGGTATAACCATGGAGACGGGCATAGCCGGCAGAAACGAGGATTTCGCCGAGGCTTCCCGATCCTGTTTCAATGATGGCGTAATACCGGGGTAGCCGACTACGGCCCCGCGCATCGTCCCACAACGTATGGACGGTAAAGGGGCCTGCATAAAGCAGGCGGTGAGAGAACTCCGTGGCATCACGACCGAGGGGCACAACGCGGGAAGGACTGATCCCGAAGGCGGCGGCCTGATCCTTCACCCTGCCGGGGAACATAGTCGAGGTTTCCGGAGCATCGACGTAATAGAGGCGGAAAATATATTCCTTTCCTCGATGCCGGACGTGGAAGCTGTCGGCATCATTCCCCGGGTTTTGGATAAGGCGGCATCCCTCAAGGGTTTCCCAGGCGGCCTGGAGCGGGAACGGAATCTGAAGGAGGAGGATTCCAAGGAGAAGGGAACGTCCAACGTGACCAAGTGCTATCATGTTTAAGAGTTCACCGATTATGGTGTCGGGAGCGCTGAGTAGAACAATTCATTTCTTTACCCCGGTAGAGCACTGGAGAAGAGCCGGGAAATTTTTATCGGATTTTAACTGGGTTTTCCGGGGAAAAGGGTGGCGGATTTCCGGTCTGTCCCGAGGGATTCAAGGCGGGTGATAAGGGGCGAGCGATACGGATGCCCTCAGCAATTGAATGGGTTTGGCTTGGGGGCCTTCCCCCAAAATCGGTTAAAGGGACGTAAAGGGAGGTGTGAGGGATTTAGCAGGAGGGGTCGGGACTTTTACGGAAAATCACCTAAGACATTGTTTTTGATATAGTTACAAAATTATACAACAATCGGAATCCACTCTATTATAAATCTGATAAACCTAAATAACCGATGAACCGAAGACGTTTACCATCCCTACGGAAAATCCCGGCCCTGCTCGGGGGATTCCTCTTATGCAGCCTGAGTTGGGGGCAAGCACCCGCCAGCACTGAAACGGTAACGATTACCGCGGAGGTAGTGGAGGTGCTTCCCCTCCCGGCGACGGGCAGCGGGTCGGAGTCCCCGCAGCCGCGACCGTCCTTCGACGCGGGTGAGGAGCTGGTTATTGACCTAACCTACGATCGCGGGGTTTTTTTCCAACCCGGCCCGACCGGGCTCCGATTTGCGGGAGCGCTGAAACAGCTGGACCTGCACAAACGATTCGGCGAGCGCCTGCTGCTGGTCGACCAGGCGATTGGGGCGTTTCCGATCGACCTGAATATGATGACGAACGCGATTACTTTCACGATACCCTCGACAGTGGGGGGCTTGCGGGTGGAGTTGGAATTGACCCCCGGCTTGATTATTCTTGAAGGGTCGACGCTTTCGGCACCGCGACCGGACCCGTCGACAATCACCCTGGCGGTAACCTCGCAGCCGCCATCAGCGACTCGTGACGGCTGGGAAGTCCTGACGGGCGGGGTGTTTGGCGCGCCCTTCGATCCGGATGCGGGTTTTCCGCTTTTCGATACCTTACCCGAATTGATCGCGGAGTTAAATACGACGATCGCAGGTCTGGAGGGGGAAGTCCTCATCCTTTCATCGGCGAATACGCAATTAGAGGCGGAGCTTGCGGCTGCATTGAAGCGGATCGAAGAGCTGGAAAAGGGGTCGGGGGCGACGGATCCCGCGATCTTATCTGCCATTGAAACAATCGAAGAGGCCTTGGGTCGTGCCGTGCGACGTAACGGCTACCGCCTCCCCGGCAATACCCCTGGAGAGCAACTGGCCAATCTGGCAGAAGGCATCCGCGAACTGAAAAGCGGAAGCCAGCGCGAACTCTACAAAGAAATTTCCGGTCCTTCGTGGTATCGGAAAAAGTTGATCCAGCGCTACCAGTATGTGGTGAAGAAAATCCGGAGCCGCTGGTCCCGATAGGACGGGACAATTTTCGCTCCTAAGCGGAACTCTGCAGGCCGGGAGCCCGAGGCAGTTGGGCTCCCGGCCCTGTTTTTTGAAAAACCTTGGACGGGAGGGTGAGGGTGTGGTAATTTTTTTCACACTTTCAAAAATTGAACCCTTGATCGAATGGAAATTGCAAACAATGCGGTAGTCGCGATCGACTACCGCTTGACGGACGACGAAGGAACGCAGCTCGATGCCTCACAGCCGGGCGAACCCCTGCACTACCTGCACGGGCATGAGAACATTATCCCCGGTTTGGAGCGGGCTTTGGAAGGAAAGGCGGAAGGCGAGCGGCTGGAAGTCCGAATTTCACCCGCGGAAGGCTACGGGGAGCGGCTTCCGGAGCTGCAGCAGGTGGTGGCCAAATCCCAGTTTGAGGGAATTGAAGGGCTTGAAGTCGGTTCACGGCTACAGGCTTCCACGCCGGAAGGTCCGATCCCGATTGAGGTCGTGGAAATTGACGGAGACGAGGTAACGGTGGATGCGAACCATCCGCTGTCGGGAAAACATCTCAATTTCGCGGTGACGGTAAAGTCGGTGCGGGAATCCTCCGAGGAGGAGCGTGAGCACGGACACGTGCACGGCCTCGGCGGGCATCAGCACTGATTTCAAGCCTGCGGAGGGAGCGCTTTTCCTGGCGGGGAGCCCCTAAGGGAAGGCAAACCCTAGGAGTCGACCCGTTGAAAGAGCCGGGTGTCGCCGAACTTGAGGTCGAGCCGGTGCTCGGTCGCAACGGGACCCCCTTCGGTATCCTGGAAGGGGCCGGGGAAGCGGACGGTGCGGGCACCGTCGGAGGCGGCGACAAGCATAGCGGCGCTGTGGCAACCGGAGACGATATCGGGTTGGTTGCTCCAGAGGGTGACACCGGCGAGGCTGGCGATGTAACGAAGCCACTCGGCGGGGAGGGGAGCGGTGCCGACGTAAATCGAGGTAAAGCCATCGACGGATTTCCGTGCGAAAGCGGGGTTTCGGGAGTCCTGCCAGACACCGAGGATTTCGGCATCGTCGTCCCAGACCTCGAAGCGGGGGGAATAGAAATTGGGGCTTTTCACACCGAATGAAGAAGGGAGGTCCTCGGGTGGGTTGAGGCAGTTGATAAGCAGGGGGCCGGGGGTGAGGTCCTCGGCGAAAGAAAAGCCGGTCAGGCTATCCATTTGGGCGAGATCCATTTGGTTCCGACGCAGGAAGCCGGGGGCGTAGTACCAGACAACGGTGGCTCCGCTGTCCCGGAAGCAATCGCGCAAGTGGGCGGCTTCCTCGGGTTGGAGGAGGAAGCTGTTGGGAATGAGGATGAGCTTGTAGCGAGCCCCTGGATCAGATCGGGTTAGGTCCTCGCGGTAGAGATAATCGACCGGTGCCCCGATCCGCTGGAGGGAACGGTTTTGGGAATTGAGGAACCAGTGATTAAAGAAGTCGGTGTAGCGGCCACGGCGATGAGTCCG
>CAYQKH010000048.1:0-14085 GCA_964417945.1 uncultured Opitutales bacterium | reverse complement strand
GGATGCCTTGACCCGGCCAGGGGCGTTCGGCCGACCAGTGGCGGGTGGCATGGAAGGAGGCCTGATCGCCGAGGAGGAGCGTCTCGGCGACGGGAGAGAGGTCCACATTCCGCTGGTTCCGCATGAGATCAATGAGGGGACGGATGGCCTGGATGAGGGGGCCTCCGCCGAACCAGCCGGAGGCGACGCCGTGGAGGGGCCCGAAGTCGTAAAGCCAGCCCGCGACGCCCTCGGCCCATGCTCGGCCGATATCGCGTTTAAGAGATTGAATAGAACCTTGGAGGGTTTTGCTGCCAGACCCGCCGATCGAGCGCCAGCTATCGGTGGCGTCCAGATAAGTACTGGGGTCCATCTCGGAGGCGTAGAGCTTGCCGCGACGACGCAGGGACTCGACCATAAGCCGGAAGGCGCCATCGCCGCCGAGGCCGCGGGCACGGCCGAGCCAGTTCCCTGCACCGTCCTCCATGTCGCTTCCGTCAAGGTCGTCCTCCCGATTGGAGTTCTGGTAGGTGTAGGGTCCGGCGACGAGCTCGATATGAGGGCAATTGAGGATGATTTGAGAGGCGAGGTAGCCGCAATCCTGAATACGGGTAACCTCCATGAGGTATCCGAAAAAGGTTCCACAGATGACGGGATGGTCGAGGGATTCCTTGACGGTTTTCGCGAATCCGACGACGGCCTGAGGGCCCATTCGGTGGTAGCGGCGGTAGAAATCAATGACGTGCTGCTCCCGGGAGGGGTCGCGGAGGAGGCCGTGTGCAGAGAAGATGCGTTCTGCAGGGGAGGGGATGGAGCCGATAAACTCGTGGTCCGGGCGGGCGTAGCCGGGGAGGTAGGTATCGCCGAAGTAATTCCACTCCCCGGTGCTGCCTGACATGAAGAAGTAGCAGAAGATCCGGCTGCGGAGGGAGCTTTGGTTAAGGTAGGCAACCATCGATTTCAAGGCCTCGGAGGTGTCCCGACGCCAGATGGCGGAGCCGAAGGAAATCTCCCGCAGCTCGGAACCGGAATCCATGGAATGCCCGCTATCAAGGGGCTCGAGTTCCCCGCGCTCGACGAGGTCATACCTATTGGAAGGAGTGGGCAGGCCGTAAACATTGAGTTCTTCCGGATGGCTTTTGGTCCACCACGCGGGGGTATGGAGGTGAAGGCGAAGACAGAGAAAGGCCTGGGGATGGATGGAGAGGAGGGCACCGAGGTAGGCCTCCAAGAGCGGCCAGTCGTATTGCCCGGGTCCTTTCCAGTAACGGCGAAGGCTGACGATCGGACAAAGCCCGGGAATACCCATTTCGCGGAAATTGCCGGCGGTCGGTGCGAGGGAAGTACTGAGGGCGAAAAAGGGGAGGGCTTCCTCGCCGTTGATGAAGAGCCGGGGAACTCCGCCCGCGGGTTTTACCTCGCTGACGCAAGGCAGTTCTTCGCGCAGGGATTCGAGCGCTGCACGGGCGGCCTCGAGAGAGACCGTGCCCTTGATGAAAAGGGATTGGAGGGCGGCTTGAGGATCAGGGCCCGTGAGTTCGGAGGCTGTATTCATAGGGGTAGTGAATGAAAAGGTGCCGAGAGAAGGTGTATAAAGAATTTGAATGAGGGTTGAAAGCCCGGCGGGAATATTGAGTTCCCGCCGCCTGAGGGACTTGCGGTCCGTCGCGGGAAAACTTAATTATATTTTTTAACGAATATTGAACCATCGGTGCCATGATTACGATAGCGAAGCGAATTGAACATTTAGGAACGGAAACGGCTTTTGCGGTTGCCGGTGAAGCGAAGGCCCACGAAGCGAAAGGAAACACGATTTACCCCTTTCACCTCGGCGATTTAAATTTTCGGACCCCGGAGAACATCATTGAGGCGGCGCACCGCGCGATGCTGGAAGGGAAGACCGGCTACTGCCCGAACGCGGGAATACCGGAATTGCGTGAGGCGTTAGCGGAGGATGTAGGCCGGTCCCACAACCTTGAGTTGAAGGCGGAAAACGTGGTGGTGCAGCCCGGAGGAAAGCCGACGATCGGCAAATTTATCCAGACTCTGATGGAGCCCGGATCGGAAGTTCTCTACCCGAATCCCGGCTACCCGATTTACGAGTCGCAAATCGAGTATCATGGCGGGGTGGCGGTTCCCTATGGCTTCATTGAAGGGGAACGAAACTTTCAGATCGATCTGGAGCGGATCCGTTCCTCGATTACGCCGAAGACGCGGATCCTCGTCCTCAACGACCTGCAGAACCCGACGGGTTCGGAATGTTCGATGGAGGACTTGGAGGCCCTCGCGGAGCTGGCGATCGAAAATGACCTGTTGGTGCTGTCGGACGAGGCCTATTACGACCTCCGCTACAGCGGAAAGACGGTCTCGATCGCATCCCTGCCTGAGATGGCGGATCGGACCGTAGTCCTCTACACGTTTTCGAAAAAGTATGCGATGACGGGCTGGCGCGTGGGGGCTTCCATCGGGCCGAAACCGATCGTGGATGTGATCGCACGGCTGAACACGAACGACGAGTCGAACACGACAAACTTTATTCAGTGGGCGTGCCTGGAGGCCCTCCGCGGAGACCAGAGCGGGCCCCAACGGATCGTAGAGGTTCTGCAGGAGCGCCGGGACCTCCTCCATGAACAATTAGGGGCCATCGAGGGCATCCGCTCTTACCGACCGGAAGCGTCCTTTTATCTTTACCCAAATGTAACGGAGGTGATCCGTCGGGGGGGATTTACCGGCTACGAGGATTTCCGGAAGCGGGTGTTGGAAGAAACCGGAGTATCCTTCTGTACACGACTCCACTTCGGGCGTCTGCTCGCGGAGGAAAAGGAGTATTATATCCGTTTAGCGTTCTCGGGGATTGATCATGAGCGCATTGAAGCGGGCATGAGTCGGCTTCGGAATTATCTCGAGAGGCAGTTGGGGTAATCGAATTGTTTTACACTGATGCTCTCTGGAAGCGTCGCCGGGCTCTTCGGCGCGGGGGGTGATGATCTCCATTTGAACCGTTGCCATTCTGGGGGATTACCGGGACAAGGCGCTCAATGGCGGGGTCCAGGCCCAAGCCGTTGAGAACGGAAATCAGGGTTTCGAGGGTCGCACCTCTACCGGTTTCCAGGTTGGTGATGGTCTTGCGAGCGAGTCCGACTTTATCGGCCAAGTCGGCCTGACTGATGTTCAGCTTCAGGCGATATTGCTGTATTCGAGTCCCCAAGTTCTCCGTGATGTCGTGGCTCTGGGGATTGTTTACTTTCATTTCTTATAACCTTGTCAACCTTGTATCAGAAAAATTAATAGAAAGCAACATCTCAAAAAGCCCTATAAGAGGTGGGGAGAAAGGATCATTAGCGAGGCTACGGTTGGGAGTAGCCAAAACGGAAAAATAGTTTAAAAGTAGGAAGATGAGCATTGTATATGAGCAACTACGTGCGGACATCGTCGGCTACGCGAAGGCAAAAGAAATGGATCGATTACGGGCGTTGCGGACGCTGGACGGTGCGATCCAGCGAGCGGCGATGGATGGAAACCGCGAAATAGACGATGCTTTGGTGGTGGCGACGGTCCGCAAAGGAATCAAGGATTTGAAAGGGGCGAACGACCAGTTTGCCCTCGGGGCGCGGCAAGACCTGATTGACGCAAACAACGCGGAGATCGTCCTGCTGGAAGCGTATTTACCAAAATCGCTGAGCGAAGCGGAGCTGGAGGCGGCGGTGGATGAAGCGATTTCCTCCAGCGGTGCGAAGGAAAAACGCGAGATGGGCAAAGTGATGGGCGCATTAAAGGGTCATCCAGCGGCGGACCGGATTGATTTCGGTGCGGCGAACCGGCTGATTCAGGAGAAGCTTGATGCGTGAGGTTGACGCAAGGGCGAGCTTTGGTTTGGAATCGAGGAATGGTCGTTGGACGGCCTAATATTATGTCGGAAAATAACCTACTCAGCCTTAAAGCGGTGCACGAACTTGCCCCGAAAACGCTCCCGAATTTTCGTGAGGAACGGTATCGTGGAGGATACTTTTCCGGTTCCCTTGGTGCTTTCTCAATGGATGAGCAGGCGTTGATCCGGGCCCACTACGAGCAGTTGATGGAATTGATGGAGCTGGTAGACCCGGACCGGCACACGGAAGAGGAACAGAAGCCGATGTTGGAGCACTTTCTGCAACACAACGAGCTTCACCAGCTGGCGGAGCAATACAAGCAGGCAATTGAGGAGGCGGAAGGGGACGACGACCCGCACAAGGCGCGAGTAATGCGTCGTTTATCCACGGGGGCCTTCGCGTCGGTATCCTGGTATTTGCTGATCATGCGGCAGGTAGGAGTGGAGGTGGAGTATCTGCACTCCCTGTTTTACCTGACGCGGGACCACTTGAAGGCGATGCGGACGTTTGTCCGCGACCTCGATCCGCCGCGGCGGGCGCGGGATGAGGCGGAAATCGAGCATTCGGTGGACCTCCTGACGGAGAAATGGGAATCCTCGATTTACCGGGCCTACGAGGGTGCAGTAAAAGTGCGTTTCCGAAACCACTACCATGGGACAGTGGCGGAGCGCTGTGTGGAGTTCGCGGAGCTGGACCGGATTTTTTACCTGATTACCCATCATTCCCTGGAACATGCGGAAGATGCCACTCTGGGAATCACGATGGCGGAAACGGAGGATAAAGAGTCCCTGAGGTGGGCTTTTGTTCACAAAGTTGGGGAGGAGACCCGCACGGCGATCAAGCAGTTATCGGCGGAAGGGATCAGCCTGTTCGAACAGGACCCGGACGAGGCGGACGGGCACTTTGCGGAGACGACGACGGATCTTTCATTCGTGGGGGAAGCGGTGGCCAATGCCTACGGGTTGCCCGATCTGATCACGGCGGCCCAGCAGGGTTACATCGGGACGAAACTTAAAGGGCAGACCCTGACGCTCTGGTTTCACTGGCCGCGGATCGGAACCTTATAAGGGTTTCACGATGAATCAGCAATCGAAGGAAAAGGTCCATCTGCCGGGCAGTCGGCGTCAATTTATGAAGGTGGCCGCAGGGTTGCCCCTGTTGGGAGCATTCCCGGCGGGGTTGTCGGCGATGGGTGACCGCGAGCCGGGGCCGGTGCAACGGAGGCAGGTCCGGGCGGCGCTGCTCAGCGCGACAACAATGCCGGGAGGCCAATCACTGGGGCACGCCTACCCGGCACTCAGGGAGCTTTATGAGGAGGTGACGGAAATCCTCCTGATCCCCTTCGCAAGCCTTCCCGAGGACCGGGATGCTTACGAAAAGCGGATGCAGCGGGATTTTGCGAAGATCCGCGGGGACTTAAACATCCGCTCGCTGCACGCGGTGGCAAAAGCGGACGCGGGACGCGTGGTAAGGGAAGCGGAAGCCTTTTTTGTTAGCGGAGGAAACACCTTTCTGTTGCTGCGCGAACTTTACGATCGCTTCGTGGTGGACCTGATCCGCGAGCGGGTCCTCAATGGAGTGCCGTATGGCGGCAGCAGTGCGGGTTCGAACATCGCGGGAAGAGTCATCGGGACGACCAATGATTTCCCGATGACGGATATCCCGACCCGTCGGTCCCTGGGGATTCTTCCTGCGGTTTTCAATCCGCACCACCCTGATCCGGCCACGGACGGGCGCGGTTACGGATCGCGAAAGTGGAAAATCGAGAACTACACGGGATACAACCAGGAAGAGGTCGTCCTCGGGGTGACGGATCCGGGGGTTGTCGGGATCCGAGGCGACCAGCTGACCCTTCTGGGTGAGGGCGGAAAGGCCTATCTGACCCACCGCGGAAAGCAAAAGGAAGTCGACTCTGCGGAGACGCGCGATCTCGTCGCCCCGATGACGACCCTGCGATCTGGCGTTTAAATTGGTGGGGTCTCGAAAAGCGATTTGCAACAGTGGCGTAGACAAAGATAAATTCTCTCTATGAAAAAGATATTTACAGGGTGTTTGTTCTTCATGCTTCCCGCCGTAACGTGGGGGATTAGCTCCACGGGATATAATTTTTCCGGCGATTTTTCTTCGGAATTCCTTCTCGATAGTCCGATCGGGAGCGGAACCTGGGCGCAGAGCGGAGGGGTCGGTAATTTCACGAGCAGCTCCACGGCCCAGACGGAAACGGTCCTGGTCTGGAAAAAATATGCGCTGCCCTACAACTCGGACTGGGACATCAGCCTGACGATTACGGTGCCGACCTTTTACGATACCGACCTTGCGGACCCCGACTCGGGAGACGAATATGTAGGGGCAGTATTGGCGGTTCAGCATGAGGACGCGGACGGCTTTGGGGACGAGTTCATCGCCACTTCGGGGCTTTCGGTTTCGAGTTTCTTCGGAGATGCGGTAACCCGCGATTATTTTGGGGATTTTATTCTAAACAACACGGCCCTGGCTTCTTTTCCAGAAACGACCGCAAATACAACAATCACGGCGAGCCTGAGTTTTGATGCGATAACGAAGGAACTTACGGCTAAAGGAGATAGCACGACGCTCTACGTTCTCGACCTTGAAAATGGTGATCCTGGATGGAACATGAGTAGTGGGGACCTGTTTACGGTTGGAATCATTGGCGCGAGCAATTTGAACGAGGTCTTTGTCGGCAACCCGATAACCGTGGACGATTTTTCGGTCGTGGGAGCGGTCCCGATTCCGGAACCTGCCTGGATTGGGGTAGTCCTTGGTTTGGTCGCCCTTTTTCTATCTGAAAAGCGTCGCTCCTGAGTCCGGAGCAGGGTGTTTCCTCAACACCCCGACCCGTCGACGGGAAGCTTTTCAGCAATATAGTTTTTGAGAATTTGCACCTGGCTGGCGGGATCGCTGAAACTGCCCGTATGCACCGCATTGATGATAACTCCAATGGATCGAAAAGAATTTCTTAGCCGCCTGGTAGCGGGAGGGACCGGATTATCTTTGTTCGGATTTCTGACCGGATGTGAAACCCTGAACGAAACGAAGGGCCGTTCGATCCCGGGCCGGGTCGGGACGTCCTGGGGAGCAGTGCGTAACCTTTTTCCGATCAAGTCGGACCTGCTTTATTTGAACACGGGTGGATTGGGGCCACCCTCCCAGCCGGTCCTGGATGCGATGGCGGCGCAGAATCAGCTGCAGGCGGAGGAAGGCGAGACGTATCACAGTCTACTTGAAGAGCTTCGCGATACAGCGGCTCGTTTCAACGGCTGCGATCGGCGTGAAATCTGTTTCACGCGGAATGCTACGGAGTCGAATTCGATCATCGCGGCGGGGTTGGAGCTAAAACGGGGGGATGAGGTGATCTTTGAGAACGAGGTGCACCCGGGTGGGGCCTTTCCCTGGATGAACCGGCAGATGCTGGACGGGGTAAAGGTGCGCGTGTTCGATCCGGACCCGACAAGTCCGGAAGGGAATCTTGAGCGGATCGCCGACTTGACGAACGAACGCACACGGGTGATTCAGGTGAGCCATGTGACGGCGCCGACGGGGCTTTGGTTCGATATCGAGGCGATCGGCAATTTCGCGAAGGAACGGGACATCTGGTTTCATGTGGACGGTGCGCAGACGACGGGAATGTTCCCGATCCACCTGAACACCCTGAATTGCGACTCTTACGGAACGTCGGGGCACAAGTGGTTGAACGGGCCGCAAGGCACGGGGCTCCTCTACATTCGCGAGGACCGGATCGACGAGGTCGACTGCAGCCATCTTGGGGCCTATTCGAACAATAAATACGAGCTTCCGGATACGTTTGGCTACCGTCCAGCGGTGGCCCGCCATGAATACGGGACGCGCAACGCGGCGGACATCCTCGGGCTTTCAGTGGCGATGGAATTACAGGAAGCGATCGGCCGCGACCGAATCGCAGCACATGGAAAAGCGCTAGTCAACCGATGCAGGGAGGTGGTGCGGGAGATTCCGAACGTGGAGATCCTGACCCCGGAGCGCGGCGACATGCATGCCTCGATTTTCACCTTCAAGATCCCCGGGCGCGGCTGCAAGGAGCTGGCGGGGTTGTTCCGACGCGATTTCGGGATGCGGGTGCGACCCGTGACGGAAATCGGCCTTGAGGCGATTCGTCTCTCCTGGCATGTGTATCATGAGGAGGAGGATGTGGCACGGGTCATCGAAGTGATCCGGAAGCTGGCAACCACATAGGGCCCCGAAACGGATTCTTGGAACCCCCGGGTGGTGATACCCTTGGAGGATTGTGGGCGCGAAAGCACACGGGCAACGGAAATCTTTCTCCTCGCGGAAGAGAAGAAAGCGGAGCTGAGGATCCTACAAGGACCTACTCGACCTCGACGACAAGCTGGATCTCGACGACGGCTCCGACAGGGAGAGAGCTGAAGCCCGCAGCGGCCCTGGCATGGCGACCGTTTTCCCCGAAGACCTGAACGAGGAGGTCGGAGCACCCGTTTATGACCTGAGAGTGACCGGTGAAATCCGGGGTGGCATTGACCATGCCGAAGACCCTGACGACGCGTTTCACACGGGAGAGGTCGCCGAGTTCGGACTTCAGGGTGGCGAGAAGGGAGATGGCGGCTATCCGGGCGGCTTCATAGCCCTCTTCGATGCTGGTGTTTTCGCCGAGTTTGCCGGTAATGACGGCACCGTCCTCGTTGCGGGGGATGTGTCCGGCAACAAAGAGGAGGTTCCCGGTGCGGACCGCAGAAACATAATTGGCGATGGAAGGGCTGACCTCGGGCAGGGTGATCTCAAGCGCCTGAAGACGTTGTTCAGGGGTCTCGTTGGCGACCATGGCCGATGCGGCAGTGGTGCCGAGGATGACGGCAAGGAGAATAAGAAGGAAATAACGAATCATAGCGTCGAGATTGGGAAATGGGGAAACGGGTGCAACCCCGGACTGAACTGGGGCTCATGCATTAGAGAGACAAGTTTTCTAAAAAATTACAGAGGGTGCGAGGAAACGCCACAATGAACCGGTAAGATCCTGAGATGGATCTAATTCCTTCTGTTAGATACAGGACCTGTCAGTTAGTGGTTCTTTTTCTTTTTTTCTGTCAAGCGCCTTGGATCGCTGGAGCAGAAAGTCGTCTATATCAGGAAATGGCGGACTTTTTTGAAACGCCGGCCTACGATGCAAAGCATCATTTTTTCGAAGTCGAATTGCCGGTTGATGCGGGCGATCGAGAAACTCGTTGGTCCGATGCCCTTGCGCGGATGCTGAAGGGGGAGAGTGAGTTAAAAGTGGAGCGGGGGCGGGTCGACGTCGTTGCAGGCGACTACGCGATAGAGGTGGATCGCTTTCACAAATACCATGAGGCAATCGGTCAGGCGATTCACTACCGAACAGAAACCGGAAAGCAGGGGGTAATTGCATTAATGATCACTCGGGCGCCCTTGGATATGGATAAAGCCGTGTATATCGAAGAAACCTTATGCGTGCCCAGCGGCTTGCGAATGATCCTTCTGTATCCCAGTGGAGCTCCGGAAGCGGAGCGACAGATGGCTCAGGATGAAGATGAAAGGTCTTTTCAACCATTGGACCCTGGATTACTGGTGATGGATGTAAATCGGGCAAGTCTTGAAGACCTGCAGATCTTGCCGGGCTTGGGCCCAGCTCGTGCACAGGCAATTATCGAGAGCCGACCCTATCAGAAGCTTGATGACATTCTGGAGGTAAAAGGAATCGGCTCCTCTACGTATCAAAAAATTGCACCCTTCCTTAAAGTGGAGCCATGAACAAAGGGGCAGGACGGCGACTGGTTTCGATAGGTGAAGACCCCGCCCCTAGGGAAACACTGGAGCTATTGCTGACGGATCAGGGGTATGCAGTTCAAAGTTTTCCATCCTATAGTGCAGCGCTGGACCGACGGGCACTGGGTTCGTGTGATGCGGTGTTGCTGCGACTTGGTGCGAATTCCGGTGAGGTCGGCTCACTGGTCGAGGAATTGGTGAGCCAATGCGAACCGGCACCTTTACTGGTACTTGGAGTCCGGCATCTGAACGAGGCCTTTTCCGCTCTCCATGCGGGCGCGGTAGATCTTTTTCCGGAGAGATTAAATATCCAACGTTTCCTAGCACGGCTGGAAAATCACCTGGAGTCGGTTTCAACAGCTGAAACCCAAAAAAGAGCGCCCTCTAACCCCGGCCGAAAACCCGTAAAAGCTGACAGCGAGGACCTCGGTTTTTTTGCCCGGCTTGACCTTGGAATGGAAACCCATTCGCAAACAGGACCGACCAAAGATCGCAATACTCAGGGGCTGCGTCTAATCGGACGTCGGAAACCGGGAAAACTGCGTCCGGTGGGAAGTTCAGGGACTTTTCGCGCTTTCATGGAACGGCTCGACTCGGCTATCACCTTCAAACGAAGTCTGCTGCTACGTGGTCCCAAGGGATCGGAGTTCAAGGTAATCCTGCGATATTTAAAGGGAAAGATGCAGGTGCCCTTGCACTCGGTGTTGGAGTGGAATGGGGCAAACCTTAAAGAGGATGATTTTATGGTCTTAAAGGATCCCCAGTTCGAGGATCCGGACTTCAGTCCCTTTCTTATTGTCTGGTCGGCGGACGAGGTTTCGAAGGCGTATCAGAAGCGATTGGTGGAATTAGCGAATGGAACGGGTGAGTTTGAGAGAACGGGGTCAGCACGAATTGTGTTTGTCAGTGAAAAGGACCTTGATGCGGCTTTTGAAGCCGGGCAACTCATCGATTCCTTCTACATGTTGGCAACTTTAAAGGAGATCCTGATTCCTCGATTGGAGGATCGATTAGAGGATGTGGAAGCGCTTTCATGGGAACTTTTGAATTCCCTGGCGGAGATTCCCGAGGAAATTGAGGACAAGGCGCTTCCTAGCGTGGTGATGGAGGCAATCTTGGAGATGGATTGGTCGGGAAATTTCGCTCAACTTGAGGCCTTCTGGAAGGAAGTGGTTAAGCGTGAACCGGAGCTGCCATTAACGTGTAATTTCCTTGCAGAGGTCGAAGAAGCGCTGGAGGAGGCCCAGACTTGAAAGAAGCGGATCAAGGGTTTTCCCGGCGATAGACCCAAGGCTCCACGGGATCTTCGAGTGACCAGACACCGACACCTTCCGAACGTGCGGCCTCTTGAGCCGCAGCTAAGTGGTCGGCCTCGGGGGCAAAACGGTAAAAATGCCAAGCCAAGCCTTGCCTGACGAGCTGTTCATTCAAGGACACCGGGTTTCCACCAGCATAGAGATTAACGATGCGATTCCCGGAGCGGTCCTGATCGATGATTTCTACGTGAAGGATTTTTTCTTTGATGGTCGATTGGAGGAAGGTCATCGCTTCGTTTTCCAATTCTTGTCCGGGTTCAGGCGCATCGATGCCGAACAACCGAAAATTTGTCGGGACCTCGTCCAATGGAGCCGAAAAATGATCACCGCCGCTAACAGTAACTTCGGTTATAGGAATACCGGGAATTTCCACGAAGGCGTCGTTTAAATTGGAATTCGGAACCCGGTCAAGGTTATCCGGTTGTGAATCGGCGCTGGGAAAGACCAGGAAAAAGACCCCAACAAGGACGATGAAGAAGAGGAGGACTGCGAAAAGTTGGGGGTATAGTCGCTTTTTGGGAACTGTTATTTCGGGGACAGAAGAAGGCTGGGGTGGGGCGTTGAGTGAAGCCAGATGATCCGGAGTCAACTGCTTGATCGCCACGTTGGTGACGAGCCGAATGCCGGAAGGATTGACATCGCGATCAATGAGAAGGCCAAGGATACAATTCTCGGACTTGCGGAGGGAGAGAGCCTGTTCCGAAAAATGCAGCACCAGCTCGTTGGATGGCATGTAGTTGGTGTTAATATTTTCGATTAGGTCAACGAGCCGGTCCCCGAATTGATCAAAAAGGGAGTCATGGAAAAGAGGGGAGAGGCGATTGAGGAGGAGGACTCCTTGTGGGGAGAGAAGAAAAACCCCGTTGACTCCGGGCGTCTCCAGCAAAGATGTAAGCCAGGTGGGCGTATTGCTCATGGTATCAGCGGAGTTGCTTGCGAATCGTATTGATGACTTGTGGTGACTGGTCGTTTTTTTTCAGGACAGCTCCGATCACGGTCTGCTCACCGGTGGCAATAAGGGTGCAGAGGGATCTTCCGTAAATTTGCATCTCGCGAAGATTCTCAAGGCCGAGAGCCGCGCCACAGCGAGCCGCCCGATCGAGTAGATAAGGGATGAGCTCTGCGAGAGCTTCGCTGCCTTGCCCGGAGGATTCGAGGATTTCTCCGGACGGAAGATCGCACTCGACCAAGGAGATAATGCCACCGATATGGTCGATCTCTTTCGGCCTCTCATGAGATTCTTCGGGTGAAGCAGACATAACAGTGGTAGGGAATTCAGAGTTGACGGGTGACCAGACGTGACCCTGGGGTGAGAATGAGATGATCGGTGAGCAGGCGTTGGGAAAATAAGACAGCTTGGGATCCAAGTAGAACGGCACCACGTGGAAGATGGAGTTGCTTGCAATGAAGCTCGCCCGACCCAGAAAGCACCAAATCCGTTTTATTGCCGAAGACTACGAGGCTGGCGGCACGTTCTGCGGAGCCGAGTTTCCCGCTGATGGTAGCGAACCGGCGGACCTGCAGTCGGGTGGGCACCCGAATACGGATTGTCGCGCCGCCAGAAATTTCAAGTTCATCAATCATGAGAGACAGGACGGTTTTTCCCTCAGGAGGAAGCAAGGTGACGTCGCCATTGGCATGAACCAAAAGGCCGGGATAATTACCAGGTGAAAGTTCGCGGGTTACGTAGCGGCCACCGGGTTGGCTGGGTGGTGTCAGCCCATCCTTTCGGGAATGGGTAAGCACTTTTCCATCTTTCAGTTGAAGTCTTTTGAAGTGAAAGTGGGGGACTTCTTCAAAAGGGATTTCGCGTTCGGGAGGATCGACTTGGGTAATTAACTCCCGGACGGTGGCGTTTTCGCGGACCTGGATGAGGTAAAGCGGGCGATTCTTGGAGCCCTCGCCAGCCCGAAGTTTCAAGTCGCTCTTCTCGTCATCGTATTCGATAATGGGGGATCCTGGGAGGATGAGGGAACCATTGATGCGAGTATGGCGGGAAAGAATCATATCCTGTGGGTGAACTACTTGGATGGATCCATCGACTTCTCCAAGGAGGATGGGGTTTTGGTAGACGAGGACGGGGGGCACTTTTTCCGCCACGAGGTGACCGCTGCCAAACTGGAGAAAAAATAAAGCCGCGAGCCCTATTCGGGAGCAGGTTTCGCGTCCATGGAAGAGGAAGTGAGAGGAGACCATGAGAGAGAAAAAGTTAGCCTAAACTGGGTCTTTTGCTCCCGACCCGCCAAACAAATCCTGACGTGTTTCAGCAAATTGACCGGTCCGTAACACTTTAGGACAAGAGGGTGCGCTTGTGCACCGGATCGAAAGTTATTCCCGCCTTGGAAGAAAGAGGCGACGCCCAGTGGCGAAAAAGTGGATTCTGGAGTCGAGACGAATCCCTTGCAGTTTTGGTAGGGGTAAAATAGGAAGCAGGATTATTCTCTTTCCCGTTCAAGGGCCCGAAACTCCTCCTCAAGCCGTCTTGAGGAGACTCGGGTGGCGGTGCCGAGTTCCTGAGCAAAGATGGAAACCCTGAATTCCTCGAGGAGCCAGAAGAGACGGTTGAGGCGGGCGGCTCCGCCGGGGTTTTCAGGTTGCTTGTTAATACGTTCGTTCAGTCGCCGGAGCCAGGGGGCGAAGCGCTCCCATTTTTCGCGATCTTTGGCGGGAGACCCAGGGTAGCGTTCGGCGCGGAGCTGGAGCCCCCGGAGGTAACGATGGAGGTCCTGCAGCCGTTCATATTCGATCCGGCGGAGAAAATCCGCGGGAACAAGCCGTTGGAGGTCGCCGGGAAGTCCGGGGTAGGCGGACTTGCGGGTGGCAAGGGATTGACGCAGTTCGAGAATGGGCTTCAAGCGGTCGAGGAGGGCGTGGGCAAGACCCCGCGTCGAAGCGGAAACCTGCCGACAATGAGACTCGAAGCGTTTCTGCCGGAGGGGAAAAGTGGGTCGAAGGGGGAGGAGGTGCGCGAGGAGGTGATTCCACGCGTAGAGGCCGAACTCCTGGAAGTCACAAAAGGTGGCAACGAGGGGTCCGAGCTCTGCAAGGATTTGGAGGTCTTTCCGCAGCCAGGCGAGGTCGCGGGCACAATGTTTGGAGGCAAGGCAACGGATGGCGGGGGCGGAGTG
>CAYQKH010000047.1:0-18644 GCA_964417945.1 uncultured Opitutales bacterium | reverse complement strand
GAGGGCATGTTGGCGAGGCTGGCTTGGCCTGGGTTAGGCATTTCTCGGTATCGGTATCGACCGCACAATCGGTAATCGCCTCCCTTGTCAGCTCAGAATTGTCTAATCAGCCATCCGGCGCTTTTCTTAAATGTATCCAGGGTTTCAGAAATTTACCCCACGGCACCCACCAAGAATTGGAACCTTCGTGCCTTTCTGCCTTGGTGAGATTTTCTTTTTTTCCCTTCCTTCTTCGGTCTGCGGTCCTTAGGTCTCAGCCTATTTTCCTCCGCTTTCATCCTTCTCTCGATAAGCTATGGATGATAAAAGCGACAACGCTTTGCTGATCTACACTTCCCGACAGCATACCAGAACTCCGTTGCATTTTTACTGATGCGGGTGGAGGTGCCGCAGTCGCTCGAGTTCTTGGCGGAGAGGTGCCCAATAGGTTTTGTCTGCTACAACTTCGGCAAGGCGCTCTTCATCGAGTTTTTTCTCGATGGCCTCCAATTCATCAACTGCACTTTGCAAACGCCTGAGATTCTCAGAATCGGCGAGAATAACGAAGTCCACGTCGCGGCTAAATTCCGCTGCTCCGTAGAACACGCACGCATGGCCGCCCATGAGGAGGCAGCGGACGCCATGACGACGCATCGAAGAAAGGACTGTCCGTGTCGGGTTCTGGTTCAAGAGAGCCTCCAAGTGAAAGGAATGTTGCCCACATGCGCCCTGATTCTCTCCACCGCTCCTGCGGGGTCAGGGAATACTAATCGAGCCACTCGGACGATATGTCGGGACTATTTTCCACATGGCAATAGATAACACAGACCCTGATGAAAAAAAACATAAATTTGAGTCCAAGACAGCAAGGGAGGAGAAAGAGGAAGGTGGATAAAGGGAGATGGGAGAGGGCTGAAGCCTGGGGGCGGGGAGTGTTGGATTGGGGAAGACAGAGATCTGAGACCTGAAGCCTGAGGCCGTGCTGGCGTGGTGTGAAGGTTTAATTCTTTTGGCTGCCTAGCCGTTTTCAAATCAGTATCGGTATCGCAATCTTAATCGAAAGGCCGGAAGGTGAGGACCCAGATTTTTTAACTCCTGATCGAGTTAGACAGGGAATTGGTCCCGGTGCTGCTGGAGACATTGCATGGGCTTAAAAAAATCTCTGCGCGAGAATAATGAATTTCAACAAGTCTCTGGAGCTGTGTCTACGCTACACGTCGAAATGAAAAAGAATCTCGCGCAGGGCTGCGGATGCGCAGCGTTGAGAAACCCAAGCTTACCCGGGAGATTTTTTGACCGCTTATCTGCGCTGATATACACTTATCTTTACTCGGTATAAATCAGGCGATGAAGGATTTTTATGAGCGTAAATGAGCGAAGATGAGCGGTCCTCATTAGTCTTGGGTATTCGTTCTATCGGGGATTTAGATTTTCCGCCCGTTCCACCTGTCGTGGTCATTACCGCCTCGAGTTGCTAAAGCAACCAGGGCCGAAAATTTAACTGGTATGTCGTGGGTTCCCGTTTTCCGATGGGTTTGGCCGGGTTTCCTGCGACGATGGTCCAGGGTTCCACGTCTCGGGTGACGACAGCTCCGGCACCGACCACTGCCCCCTCGCCGAGGGTGAGGCCGGGTAGGATGATAGCCCGGTAGCCGATCCAGGCGTAGTCGCCCACGGTGACGGGCCCACCCCGGTCGGCAAAATCGGGGGAATGGGGGTCATGCCCCAAGGTCAGTAGGGCGGCTTCAGGCCCGATCGAAACATGATTACCGGTCACAATCTCGTACTTCCGGCCATCAAGAAGGCAGCCGAAATTGATGACACTATGATCACCAATTGAAACTTTACGCCCGTTGAGGAAGCGGCATCGGCATTGGACTCCGGCTCCCTTTCCCAAGTGCTTTAACCAGGTCCGCAAAACCGCATGTCGAATCGTGCGGCTGGGGATTTGTCCAAAACCTTCGTTGAAAAGGTAGGCGGTAATACTGCCGGCAATTCGACGTGGATTCATGGCCGGGAGGCGAAGGCTGAATGAACTCTTGCGGCATGGGTTTCCCAAGAGTGATCCTCCAGATATCGATCCCACCTGGAGGGCTCCCGAGGCGGTTCGAGGATTCGGGCGATGCCTTCCTCGAGTGAGGCCAGGGAATCTGGCTCAATCCACACGCCCAGGCTGTAGGAAAGGACGGCTGTTTTCAGCGGTCCGGATCCGGCGGAGGCAAGGACAGGTTTCTTGAAGGACGCTACCATATTGAGAACCCCACTCGCGGAGTGGAATTGCGCAGAGTAAGTTAAGAGGACGACGCTGGATGCTGCGAATAAATCGGAGGCCTCCTGTTTTTCAATATAGCGGTGTAGGAATCGACACCGGTTCTCTACCCCTGCATTCCGGGCCAGTCGGCGATAGTATGCAACCGGCTTTTGGGCGGAGGACTGTTCCTTGCCCGCAACCAACAAATGAACATCAGGAAATCGTTTCATCGCCCGGATGAACAGATCAAGGTTTTTTCCATCCCGGATGTGGCCAAAACTTAAAAAGAGAGGAGCGTCGGACGGAAATCCCCATTCCTGAGGGGGATGATTGGCTTTACGGGTGGGAGCAGGAACCGGATAAGGGCCATGGGGGACGATCACGGTTTTAGGGGGGTGTCCACCGGCGGTGTCGAGGGACAATGCTTCATGGACGAAGGCCAGGTGGAGGAAGGAATAGGCCTCGCGTATACTCAACCTATGCCACCATCCCGGGCCCAGTTGAAAGTCGCGAACGGGATCATGGATGACGGCGCCGAATTGAATTTCCTGTTTAGCCAACTTGCGGAAGCGGTGAGCCCAGAGGGGAGCGAAGTATTCGGCGAAGGAGGCGAAAAGGATGGAGGGGAAGGCTTGTTCGCGGATGGTTTGGTCGAGGATCCGATAGTTTTCGAGGAGCTTTTGGAGCGTCCTCCACGCCCTGCGGAAGCGGCCGTCGCTGGAGAGTGGGCTATCCTTCGGCAGGAGAGGGAGGAAGCGAAAATACTCCGAAAAGGTTTCAATCTGTTTGGGTTCGATATTGTCCGGACAAAGGAAGGTTACTTCGAAATGGCGGGAAAGCGCTTTTCCTTGGTGGAGGGCGTATTCAAACATTCCACCGTAGGTAAAGGGGCAAAAAAGCAGCAAGGAACTTTTGGAGGTTTCTTCCATGGAAAGATCCAGGCCGGAGCTTAATTCCAGTCCGACTCCTTATAAAAAGGACTCCACCCTGGAAAAGTCTTTTCGCGGATATATTCGATTTCCTCTTTCTCGAGGTTGTGCGTCCAGTTCTTCAAAGTGGATTTACTATCTCGGAAGAGGACATGCTGGGCTTTTTTATCAAAAGGATTCCGCGTTTCTGTGGTGGATTGTTGGACAAAATTTTCCACTTCAGAACTGTAATCGAGTTGTAGTCGGTTACATAACTCCCGCAAGCGAGTCCCCGGGTCATTCACGATATCTTCCAGGCGTAGAAAAGACCAATTGGGGTCATGACCATGTTGCGCCTTCAGTTTGGCAATAAAATCCTGAGTCATCAACCAGCACGCCGCGGTCCGGCGGATGATCCCCACACGGCTCATGAAAGGCTCCGCTTCGGCAGAACGGATGAGGTCTAAAGTTTGCCCGTCCACCAAGCGGTCAATAGCGCCGTGATTCAAAATATCTCGAAAACTGAAACTCCAATTCATTCGGAGATTGCTACATATGAAAGCGGCCGGGTGGCGGGTCAGAACCACGACCTTGGCATTTGCTTCGTGGTGAATCAGCGGAGCGAAAAACAGGGCTTCGGGTGCCTTGAGAACCAAGAATTTTTTCATCCGATTCATGATTAGAGTTTTACCCCATTGCTTAGTGACGTGTTTTAGCTCCCCGGGGCTCGAAGCTCTGAAAAGCAGGGGGAAGGGAATCTTACCTTTGGCGACATTAATGATGCATCGGCCGGCTGTGCTTCGGGTTCCTTCCAGGGGATAGTAATAATAGGAATTCAGGCCGGGGATGGGAAGGCCGGGCGGGCGGGCGTTGGAAAAGGGTTCATATAGAAATCCCGCCTTTTTACAGGTGGCCAGGATGCGACCAATCCATGTGGTCCCGGACCGGTGAGTGCCGGTGACGAGAATAGGTTTTAACATTTTAGCGGGAAGGATTTCAAGTGTCCAAGAATTCCACCAGAAGGTTTCGGAAATTTTCTACGGAAAAATAATGGCGGGCTTTGTTGATTTTTTCCCGTGCTTGAACGGCCAGTTCCGGATATCGCCTGGCGAAATCAAGAATGGACTCAACCATAGCTGGGGGTTCGAGGCTTTCAAGGGGAGCCCCGGCGGCATATCCTTCAGTTACAATTTTCTCGTTCCATGTCCCCTTGGAGTATAGAACGGGAAGACCGAGGAAGGCGGCTTCGATCGCCACTCTTGATACGCGGGCATAGTAGGATTCACGCCGGTAGGGCAACAGCACGGCAGCGGTACGCTGGAGGATTCGGCAATACTCATCCGGAGATACCGGGTGGTCCAGCAATTCGACCCTGGGATGTTGAAGCAGTTCAGAATCAGGCCGACAAACGGAGCCATCTGGAAGGGTGAAGGGATCTACCCATTGTAGGAAGAATCGGACCGAGCATTCGGGATGATCCCGGAGGATTCGGCGGATCGTTTCTTGGAGAAGGTCCGCTCCTTTTTCATAGCGGGCAAAACCCGGGCAGGTCAGCAGAAGTTCGCCCGGAGACTGATCAGTAGTTGGATCAGACAGAAAATGAACGGGGTGGGGGTAAAGGGAAACGGGACAGCCGGAAAAGGTTTCGATTTCCCGGTCCATACCCCATGCCTCGGCGGCAAACTGCAGGCGGCCCGCTGTGAGGAAAGGCTGCATCCTTTTGAAGGCAAACCACGCCAATCGGTTATTGAGGTTTTTGGGAAACCACACGGTTCCGTCCTCAGAATGGAACTGGCCGAAACCTTGAACAAAGAGGCAGAGCATCTTGGACCTAAGACCTCGTTTCTCCAGATACCGGCACAGGCTTCCGAGGCCCAGTAAATGCTGGCGGCGGACGGTCAGAAAAAGGAGGGCATCGTAATCCGATTCCTTTGCCATGTATCGTTTTACCTCATTGGCGAAATATCGGTTGTGGAGGAGGCCGCCGAGTTTTCCCTGGCTTTTGGGATCGTCCCAGCAAGACCGGGTCATCCACCGGATACCGTCCACCCGATTTACCACCGAATTTTCAGCCTCGGCATGAGTGAGGACATCGACCTGGTCCCCAAGGCGCCGAAACCCATGGGCAAGCGTGCCGATGTATTCGGGCCAGTGCCCTTTGGGGCTCTTGAGGGCTTCTTCCACTATGAGTAGTTTCATGTATCCGGGTTCAGGTCCAACTTTTGAGACGGCTTTTTAAAGCGGCGCTTGTTTTATAAAGGGGGAACCATCGCTGTTGTCTTATTTGGTTCTGTTTTCGAAAATCGGCGAGTGTATTTTCAAGGTTGGGAAAGGCCCGTTGCAATTCCGCATCAAACTGTTGAGTGCAGTTTTCGTAGAGGCGGAAATCCCAGGCGTTTCTGGCCTTGATTTGCTCCAGTGCGTCCGGGGTGATTCCCGGCTGCCGTGGCTTTTCCCGGTTTTCATTGAGTCGGAAATAATAGGGGGTTCCCCACCCCAGCTGGTGGGCAAGGAGCAGGATGGATTCATCAAAACGCTCCACAATGCCCGCAAATATGAAGTGTTGCTCTAGGTTTTGAATTGCCTGCTCGTAGAGTTTTTCATCAACCGCCCCGTTGGCGGTCCAATTTATGAAGAGGTCTTCTTCGGATCCGGCCAGAAAACGCGTCATGCCATTGTCCAGTTCGGGAAGGTCACATTGGCAGAGGAAGGACTCGAGCGTATGTCGGGAGGCGGATTCATGGTAGAATGCGCGTGGTTCCCCTTTGGAATAATAGTAGAGGGATATCAGTCGGGCGAGGGGGTCTCGAAGGAAAGTGATGTATACGCTGGGTTGAGGAAGGTATCGATGCGCACCGAAGCAGAAGTGCCCCATAAAGTAGCGGTCCCGAAATTGTTTCTGGCTCATGGCTTTTTTCAGGGCGAGGCCTTCGGGACTCGAGTTCTGAAGTTTCCGCACCGCTCTTCTGGCAAAGCCGGGGCCGTAGTGATCGAGAAACATTTTCTGAACGGTTGACCCGGCGGTCTTCTGGATGTGCAGGAAAATGATGAATTTATCCTTATCTTCCATAATTGAGGCGTCGGTGTGAAAGCGCTCAGGGGGAGGAGGGATGGTCGTCCGTAAAGGGGGAGGACCGGACTTTTACTTGAAAGGCCTGGGCCTGTTCGCGGTTGGTCCGGATCTTGTTTTTCTCCTTGAGGCAGGCGTGAAAACCACCGAGTCGACTCTGGTAACGAAGCGTTTTATCGGGCTGATTGGGGTGGAGCCGGTGGTCGATCCATGCGGAGGCCGCCCTGAAGGCGAACCAAAGCAGGAGGTAGAGGTGTGTGTTCTTGTAGGCGGGGCGGTCTTGGTAGCCCATCATCAATGCGCTGGAATAGCCGTTTCCATAATTCATGCGCTTGAGATACTCCCAAGTCAGGCGCCGGGAGGGCAGGTGATGGACAAACGTAAGGTTAGCGGCATAACAGATGCGAAATCCGGCGAGACGGATAGCGTTACCGAGTTCGACATCTTCTCCTCCGGTCAAAACTCCCCCCGCTCGTCCCAGGTTATAGAATTGAAAGCCTTTCGAGAAAATATAGTTCCAGGCGTCCTTGCGGACAATCATGCCGGCCCCGTAAACATAGCCTTTACTCTTGGTAATATCTTCAAAGGCCTTTTCCCCCTGAGGTCCGAGGGCATATTGGGGAAGGTATTGTTCCACGGGTGGTTCGGGAGGGGTATCAAACCGTGGTTTTCCATAACCGCCGAGGAGACCGATATCCGGGCGGGAGGTGAGTATTTCATAAGCCTTTTCAATGTAATCGGGATCGAGGTAGTTGTCGTCGTCACAAAAGACGACCCAACGGCCCCGGGCTTCATTCATGCCACGGATGCGCGCAAAGCTGAGTCCCTGTTTTGATTCTCCCACCACGCGCAGGTTTTTTCGGAGGCCGGTTTTTTGTACCATCCTTTCAGTGATCTCAACGGTTCGGTCGGTGGAATTGTTATCGACCACCACTATATCGAGAACGAGGGATTGAGGCAGTTTCAGGCGTAGAATGTGTTCGAGGGTGGACTCAATGACCCAGTCCGAATTGTAACAGCAGACTACGAGAGAGAAGGAAGTGTCGGGATTGCTGGGGCTCATGACCGGCAGTGGAATTGTGGCCTGCCACCGAGTTCACGGTATGCGGAAAGATATCGTTCCAGAATTTCGGGCCAGGCATAACCAGCGGCGAATTCGTAACCCTTTGCGCCCATGGATTGTCTTAGTTCGGGGCTTTCTAGAAGTAATTTAATCCTTTGCACAATGTCATCCACGTTATCCGGGCAGAGGAATCCCCCGGCGGATTGGCCAACGGTTTCACGAAGTTGAGGAAGGTCTAAGCCAATGACGGGGCATTTTTGGGACCAGGCTTCAAAGTATACGAGCCCGAAGGATTCGCCTTCCGATGGCAGGCACATGACGGTAGCTCCGGCCAATGCCCGCATTTTCTGTGATTCTTCGAGAAAACCAAGGTTGCGGATCCGTGGGTGCCGGGATTCGGGTTGGTTCGAGGAAGGGCCAGCTAAAATTAAATGCAGGTTCGGATGTGCTTCAGCGAGGCGGAGGAAGGCTTCCTGGACAAGAGGGAACCCCTTTGCGGGAGTTTGCCTCCCGAGAAAGAGCAGGTAAGGACCGGGGATATCAAACTCCCTGGCAAATGCTTTCGGATTCTGAAGTGGAGAAAAATGGATGCCGTTGCCGGTGACGAAAATGGAGGGCGGGTGTGAAATTTTTTCGAGATAGCAGGCTTTTTCGAAATGAGTGTGGCTGAAAAGGGCGTCGCATTCACCGTAAAACCGAAGATCATTAGGATGATCCCCCCACTGCCCGAAATGAGCCGCCGGCTCCGCAACGAAGGGGATATTCCTGTATCGGGCTAGTTGCAGACCGGCACAGCCTAAAAGCTCAAGACCGGTTCCGAAGTAATGAACCAGATCGATTTCTGAATCGACCATGCGATTTAAGGTTTTTCCGTAAGCCGCTTGATAAATTCGCTGGGCCGCTGGAAAAGTGGATTGCCTCCAGATGCATCTGTAGAGGGGAGGCAGGATTACGGCTTTCCATTTCGGTAGGGTGAGATTGCGGATAAGGATATCCGATTCAGTTAAGGCGTTCTCGGGTTCCTGAAGCCGGAAAAACTGGCTGAAAGGAGGATCTGAATGAAGGAACCGGGCAATAATTTGGGCTTCGATTCCCCGTGTCCGGAGTTGCTTGGCAAGATCGAGGGAGAGCACCTGCAGGCCGCCCTTTCGGGGCCAGGCCTTGCTGATTAAAATAAGGATCTTTTTCAAGGCTTCCCTCGCTTAAAAGGGGTAACCGAAAATCTGAAGATCCTTACGATATATCTGGGATACCAAATCCCGGCATTCGTCATCGAAATAGTCGCGGTAACTTTTGCTTCGCGGGGATGGGTTTTTCTTTTCGAGGTTTTCATTCGGCAGGCCAAGGTGGCCGCAGATGGTCCGAAAGTCTTCGGCGAAGGATTCGAAGCGTCCGAGGTAATCAATATGATTGAGGTCAATCAAGCGGTGTTGGGGCATCAGGTGGACGTCGGGGAACCCTTCTTCAATTTTGAGTTCTGTAACCCAACGCAGGAATTGCTTGAAATCCTTGAGTTGCTCCCATTCTTCTTGGGGGAATTCAAAATAGTTGTATTTGATGATCTTGTCCCGCCAGCAGGATACGATGCGGTCGTAGGGATTACGGATAAAGCCGAATTTGTAATGGGATTTAAATCGATTTATTGGATAACGTATAAAAAAGCTATATGTATATTGGAGTTTTAAATTTGATAAATCGAAAAAATTTACAAGAGTTTGTGTTCCTACTTTCGGGACACTGAACCACAAAAATTTTGGATCATTGCAAACTGTTAAATCGTAGGATTGCCAGGAAGGATATATTCGAGAAGAAGAGATCGCGTGAAAAAATTTTCTCGAAAATTTGGAGTTTAAGTCCATATTTACTTTAACGAATTCTAAGGTGCGAATCTATAGAATTTAATAACATAGTGCTATTTTCTGTGAATTTTCTTGCAAAAAAATTTACGGATTTCGACAAAATCTCTAAGTCACTTAGTTCTGTTAATACTTTTGGATTTGGGTTTTTGTCTTCAAACATCGCTAGGGATAATTTGTGCCCCTTATTAGTTATCAATCCCAAATTCATCCCTATTGTTTGGAAAAACATCTCGTCAGGCGCCCTAGTTTTTCTAAAAAAATGAATCAAGGCAGGATTATTTTTTACGAAAGATAAAATCTTATTAACGGATTCCTTGTTCAGGCTCCACCACTGGCTCCCAAAATAAGGCGTCATGTCCAGGGGCATTTTCCTTGCAGGTAAATAATTACGAATTCTCGATTCCATGATTTTTTTAAAGAAACAATCCTTCTTTGTCTTAGGCGTAATATAAAATTTGGTATAGCGATTGTGCCAATGCTTTTCTTCACTCTGGAAAACATCAATATATTGAAGATCGGACTCCATAATTTTTGAATAAATTGTAGGGTTCGACCAAATCGGGTATTCTTGTCCGCTTATGAGGATATAATTTTCGAAATCTTCACAGTAAGATTCTTTTAATAAAGACAAACTCGCTTCAACTAGGGAAAAAGTGCCCCACGAGCAATTTATTCTTTCGTAAATGTAATTGCAATCTTTTGGAAATTTATCTTTTAGAGCTTTCGCATCGAGGTGTATAAATATTTCAAAGTTTTTGTAATCCAGCGCCGAAACCAACCTTTCGAGATGTTCAGGGTAAGCATGAGCTAATATATTTATAGCAATCTTTTTATTCATTTGTTTCAGTAGTTTTATTTCCTGCATCGAAAAAAAACCATACAGCGCGGCTGAAGAGGTCATTGGGATGGGTCAGGCTTCTGGCGTGAAAGAGAAAGCTTGGGTTAGAGAGGATCCTGCGGAGAGGTTCGCCAGTGCGTTTGTGGATATGATTTGCATATTTTATGAGGTATGGAAATGAAGGAATTGCTTTTTTATGGAAGAGCTTGAGGAGTTTCTCTTCGGTGATGGCAAAGTAAGGCTCTCCCATGGAGGCGAGGAATTCGAAGCGGTTTTCGATGTATGGGGTATGGACTTTGGCCTGGCGGGTGATGCTATTCTCGCGGACGCGATAATCCAGAAGGGTATCGGGTAGGTTGGTGAGCTTATATTCGGCGGAAAGGCGCAGCCAGAGGTCGTAATCCTCCATTGGTTTGAGGTCCCGGTAATTACCGACCTCGAGGACTTTGGATTTCCGGAAGGTGACGACGGGGTGGTGCAGGGGACACTGAAGGATCATCATCGCGAGGACCTCGTGGTACTCCGTAGGCAGTGGGTATTCAAAGTCGAGCGGCCGACCGTCTTCACCAATCATACGGACTTGAGCGCCGACGGCGGCGAAATCTTGGTTGGCTTCAAGGAATTCGACCTGGCGGGAAAGACGCTGGGGGTAGTTGTTATCGTCGGCGTCGATTCGGGCGATGTATTCAGAGTCGGCGGATTCGACAAGACTCCGGAGTGAGGCCTCAAAGGGCAGGGGTTCCGCAGTTATGCAGGTTCCCCGGATTCGGTCCGGAATCCAGCGTTGAACTTCCTCGACGGTTCCGTCGTCGGAGCCGTTGTCCCAGACGAGCAGAGAATAATTTGGGTAATTCTGCTCGGCGATGCTTTGAAGGGTTTCCCGTATGAAGGGCATGCCGTTTTTGACGGGGAGGGCAAAAGTGACCGGGGGTGAGGACATGGCAATCAGGATAGGTCGGCGAGGAAGTCTGTGCCAAGGCGTTCACGGAGAAGCTGGGCGAAATTGGACGGGCTTTTGAGAAGGAATTGTGGGTCCACCGGTTTCAGGTAATCTTTCCAGACGTTTTCCCAGAGGTGCAGGGCGTAGGATTGCCGGAGCTTCTTGAGAGCAACGTTCCGCGGGAGAAGCGGATTGAGAAGGGATCGGGTATCGGGGTCTGCATTCGGGGTCGTCCGCCTCCACTTTGTACTGGTTGCAATGGCCCAGCGACGCATTGGGACGAGAGGGTTTGAAGACGTCGAAAAGAGGAGGTAAGGGTCGTGATGGGAGGGGAAATAGAAAAAATTCTCTGGAACCAGGTGAACCGCTTTCCCGTAGAGCGGGGCAAGCACCCGGGGCAGGAAGACGGAGTGGAATTGCCAGACTGCGTCATTGAACCCGCGGTATGCACCGAGCCAGGTCCGGATCATGTCGTGACCCGGGGGGGAGAGAATAACCGCGTTGCAGAGCCCCTTCCCACCCTCCTTTCCGAGAACGAGCCGGTCATCGCGAAGCGGGTTGAAGGACCGCAGGGGGAGGACGTCGGTATCAAGATATATACCGCCGCGTTCTTCGAGAACCTGAAGGCGGATCACATCGGCCTTGTGGGCCGGATGGTCCAGCCGGTTTCCCTCAAAGCTGTCCGGAGGTTGGACTTTCTCAAAAGTGGCGACTTCCCGGATTCGGTCCCACCACTCGCTTTGAGGTTCGGTATTGCCGAAGACGGTCAATTTATCGGGCCGGATAAATTTGTGGGCACAGACGAGGCAGAGATACTTTGTGAAATTGAATCCATGCTCAGGAAAGCGATGATCCTGAAGATGGATAAAGTGGACGAGATTTGGGGTCTTCACCCTTTAATCCGCTTTCTTAGCTGCCGTTTCATTTTTTTTCCGGCGTCCTTGGTTTGCATGACTTTTTCTTGTGCGATCAACCAAGACTGCCCCATGAAGGCGGGCAATCCTCCGTTATAACGGGCATAGGCCTTCCGGTAATAACGCATGGGGATCCGGTAGACCTGGGGTCCAGTCTCCCACGGCTTGACTCCCGCCCAGTGAACCACGGTAGGAGGGCCTTTGTAGTGGGCGAAGGTCTCTTCGTCGGGTCCGAAACGGGACTGCAGGTCCTCTTCTTTCCATACCGGGACAACGGTCTGGAGCGGAGCGTGGGAAACCGTGAAATCCCCACGGTGAGCCCCGGAAAAAATAAGATAGTTCAACAGCCCCTGCTCACCTGTAGGCATCAGCGAATTGTTCTGATTCTTAAGATCCAGAAGTTGGAGATAATCCTCCAGACGGAAGAGGCCTTTCCGTGAGACCAAGACTCCCGTATTGCAGAACGGTTTATCTTTCCAGGGGAAAGGCGTTACGTGCTGAAAAAGGCGCTCCGGATCGAAATATTGCGTGCGCTGGATGTCCGGAGTGATAACCTCATGGGGTTCATTAAACCATAGATCCTTTTTTTCGATATCAATCAGTTCCAAAATATTTCCCGCGAGGACGGTATCGGCGTCCAGGTAAAGAAAACGTTCAAAGGGGCCTTCCCAGAAGCAGATCATCTTGGTGAGGCCGTAACCGAAGCTGCGCGTTTTCAAGACTTCGTTTCGGATGTCCAAGCGCCGGATGACCTGCACCCCTAACTTTTCCCACGGGCGGGGATGATTAATGGTGCCATCGATCAGAAAACAGACCGGGACGTCCCCGAGGTGGTCCCGTACGCTCATCAGGCAAGCATTCGCAAATGGGTAGTCCCTGTTGCAAAGGCAGATGTATACCCCGAATGAACTCGGCAGTTCCTCTTTCATGATGAGGCATTTTCTATTTCCAAGATCTCCTCGAAGTCCTTTCTAGGAAACAGGTCCAATTTGCCTCCGCGGGTGACATTGATGATAGAGCGGCCGGCGGCCTTGTAGTGCTTCTGAGCGGCAACCATGGACCAAAGCTGTCCGCCCGGGTTGACCACGGAAAACTGCTCGCCTTCCTTATGGTAATCTTTAATAAAATAATTTTCCTCTTTGGTTTTCCGCATATACCGATTGCCGAGCGCATCGGTTTCGATCTGCTGCCCGTAGACTTTGTAGTCCATATCCATTCCGAGGAGGTATATGGTCTGGAAGCCAAGGTGAAAGGCGATTTGCATGAGAACGTAGGACACGGTGGCCCCGCCACATATTCCCTTATCGATCGACCCGAAGAAATCCGGCGGAGCTTCCTCTGGAGCCTCTCCGGTCAGGGTGAATTGGATGACATGCCTGAGCCTCGGGGATTGGAAATACTGAGGGATAAAAGTCGTGGTCTCGGGGTAATCTTCGATAAAGCGGTTGACGTCTTCATTGATGTTGCGATCCATGGCGGCGTAGAAATCAGGCCGCCATTCCGTATTCTTGAAGGCGAGAAAAATTTTATTGGAGGCGAAAGTGGGGAAGGTTTGCAACTGATCGAGATCTTCAAAACGAAGACTGGGGCCGTTTCCGATGATAAAGGCGGATTTGCCGCAAAAACGGTTTTTTATTGCGAGCATACGGTAGTAACTCGGGGTATTGAACCCCAACCTAGCCAGTGTTAAGAAGATAGCCTGTTTTAGCATGAGTGAAAGGATACCAAGATATTCAGCTCGCAACCAATTCAGGCGGATGTGGTTTCTGAGGAGTCCGGCCATATTGGAGTAAGTAGTCGAGAGGCGGAGGCATAATCATCCCGATAGTAATCAGAAACTTCAGACTTCCATGTTTGTAGTCTTTCCTCAACCCGGCCGGTGGTTACTTTTCTTGAAGATTGCAGGAGGTTACGAGGCGTATTTCCGGTCAACACCTGAAACCAGTATAGGGGGATTGGTTTTCTCGGGTGGACGTTGCTCCGAACGAGCTTGTTGATTTTTCGGAGGAGTTCCAAGCGATTGCCGCTTATCCCCGGGTTCGATTTCTCCTGTTGCAGTGTTTCGGGATCAAAAGTTGAGTCCCCTAAATATTCCGACAAAACCTTTAAAGTCCCTGCAAAATCATTCTGAAAAGAGGAGAAGTCATAAAGAAAATGAGGACCTGGAAAATCCCGAATTATTTTCTGCACGAGGGGGGACATTTTTACGGATTCTCTGGGAAGGAATCCGTCTCCCTGCGGACTCCAGAATTTTTCGGGTCGCAAACTTCCGCCCATGTGGATGTATTGTCGGTAAAGCGAGACGACCCATGCCCCAGGCTCCCGGATGGATAGTATGATTGAGGGGTTCAAATTTAGGGAAGAAAGGTTTTCCAAGAATTGAAAACGCCCTTGGACCTTTTGTTTTTTGGTCTCGAGAATAGGTATGCCGAGCAGACCTTCATCTGAAATAAGAAGATTACGATACTCAGACAGGTTGAACTTTCTAAAGGCTCGAAAGGTATCTCCAATAAAGAGCGAGGCGGTCGAAGAAATTTGGGGAAAGAACTGAGTTTGCAGGAAGGTGGTGCCGGTTTTGTTCAAACCGCCATGGATAAAAAGCCTGACCGGAGTTGAGCTCAACGGGGGTTCAGATTCGTTTTAATTTTTCCCGCTGCACCTGTTCGACATCAAGGATTTCGACCGACTTGTAACTCAAAGCTTTGTAAACGTTCCGAATGTCGCGGGCAAGTCGTCGCATACCGTCCGGCTCAAGAGATGCGGCGTGATCGGTTCCCTTCCAAGTTCGGTCGAGCGTGTAATGGCGCTCGATCCACTGGGCCCCGAGAGCCATGGCCGCCACGTCGGCGGCGATACCGAGGTGGTGCCCGGAAAACCCGATCGCCTTGACCCGTTGAGCGAAACGATCCTGCAGACGGGTGATTTCAAGTAGGCAGATATCTTCAAAAGCAACCGGATAACCGGATGTGCAACTGTAGAGCACCAAATCCCCGGAGCGTCCTTTTTCTTCAAAGAAGCTTACAATGGATTCCTCTTCTTCATGGGTGGTCATGCCAAAGGAGAGATGTATTTCGCCTTCGTAGTGGCCGCATAACCACCCCAGCATATCAAATTTTAAATTGCAGGCGGAGGGTATCTTTATCAACAGAGGTTTTAGTTGAGCGATTTCTTGGGCAGAGGTTTTATCCCAGACCGAGCTAGAATAGATCATCCCGAATTCCTCGGTGTAGGCTTTCAGTTCCCTGTGCTGGTCGAGGTTAAGTTCAAGGTATTCCCGGTGTTCCCCGTAAGTATTCCCATAGGCATGAATGGGGTTGGGGTGGGGGGCGTTGTATTCCTCCTCGGAGAGCAGTTCGCGGGGATTTCGCTTTTGAAACTTGACGCAATCGGCTTTGCAGAAGATTGCGGCGGTCATGACCAATTCCTTGGCAATATCCATATTGCCTTTGTGGTTGCAGCCGATTTCGGCGATGACTTTTGGTTTTTCAGGAGGAATCATAGGGCAGAAGCAGGAGGATGGTTAAGAGGTTGATGAGGCTTTGGCTTCCAAAATAAAATCGATAAGTTCTCGAACTGCGCCGTGACCGCCTCGTTGCGAAAGGACGAGGTCGGCAGCATCGATCAGTTGGGGGTAAGCATCTGCAACCGCGACTCCGAAGCCAGCAAGTTGCACGCAACCCAGGTCGTTGAGGTCATTTCCCAAGTAGGCAATGGAGTCGAGGGTCAGGCCGTTTTTTCCAACCCATTGCTTTAGGATGGTTGGCTTATCGTCCGTTCCTTGGATGACTTCCAAGTCTAGTTTGGCGGCCCGGGCGGAGACCACGGGGTTTGTTTCCTTGGATAAAATCAGCATGCGGAGGCCGGCGGCCTTTGCCCTGTTGATCCCGAGACCGTCGGAGCGGTTGCAGGCGACGGATTCAACTCCATCCTGTTGCACCCAAACTCGGTTATCGGTGAAAACGCCATCGAAATCGAATACGATCGCCTCAACTTGACGTGGAAGCCTGCTCGAAATAAAACTTTTCTGCTGCTGACGCATCAGGAATTCGATGACCCGAAAATCAGTTTCCGTATCGATTTCCCAGGTTCTGCTCTCAGGAACTTCGCAAATGATTGTTTTTCCGAAAAACCGGTGTTGATGCTTTCGGAATCCGTCGATGCGCATGGCGTAAACCGCACCATTTTCGCGGAATTCCGATTCACGATCTTGACGCATCAAACGGATAGATTTGTCATGATTTATCCCTTCCGCCTGTCCGTTAGGTAACGTTTTCCAGAGAAAAGCGTGAAAGCCAACGGCGGTAAAGGCGCTATCGGCCCTTTCAGAGGTAAGTAATTCTACCAGACGATCCAAGTCCTCGGACCGGGTGAGCGGAGAAGTACACTGGATGAAGAGGAGGATTTCGGGGAGGGTTTCGCCCTGTTGTTCCAATTGCTCCAGAGCATGGAGAAGGGCGGATTCTGAGCTTGATTGGTCTCCTGCGATTTCAGGTGGGCGGAGGAAGGGAACTTCAGCTCCGAACTGGCGCGCAACTTCGGCGTAGGCTTCACTGTCGGTACTGACTAAAACTCGCTCAACATATTTGGATTGAAGGGCGGTTTCAATGGAGTGCGCGATTAGGGGTTTTCCTAACAAGGGACGAATATTCTTGTTGGGAATTCCACGAGAGCCACTTCTGGCAGGGATAATGGCGATAGCCTTCGGATTCATTTATAGATGTTGCTTTGCTCAACGAGATTTTTGAACTGGGGAATCCCTTCCTGCAATGTTTCGAAGGTTCCTTGCCCCAGAATTCTACCTTTTTCGAGGTAGAAGATGAGATCGCAGTTCCGCACGGTGGATAGGCGGTGGGCAATCATCACGATGGTCAGATTTTGAGGGAGTTGATGAATGGCATTCATCAAATGAGCTTCGGTTTCATTATCGAGGGCGCTGGTTGCCTCATCGAGAATCAAGACACTAGGGTTGTAATACAGCGCTCTGGCTAAGCCAATACGTTGCCGTTGTCCTCCGCTCAAGCGTGTTCCGCGTTCCCCGGTCCAAGTCTCAAATCGGTCGGGAAGCTCTTCTTCGATAAAGTCGAGGATTTGGGCCATTTCAGCAGCCTTCCGCAGGCGCTCTGGTTCGATATTTTGGTCTGGAATACCATAGGCGATATTTCGCGAAATCGTATCGCCCATGAGAAAAATATCCTGCGGAACATAGCCGATATTTTGACGCCAGGAGGCGAGGTTTCCGGAATTGAGCGGAGTTTCATCTATGAGGATCTCTCCTTCGCTGGGGGAGAGCAGGCCCAACAAAAGGTCAACCAGAGTGGATTTACCGGATCCGGTCGGACCGACGAAGGCAACTTTCTGTCCTTTCTGAAATTTGAGATCGACCCCCTTTAGAACTTTTTCATGGGTCCGGGGGTAAACAAAAACCACGTTTTTCAGGGTGACTTCCGTCTGGAACGGCAGTGCCGGAGGTAAGTCAAAGGTTAGAGGATTACTGGTTATTTCACCTTCAGAAATATAAAGCTCATCGTAAACTTCGTCAAGGGCATGACGGTTGGTCATGAGAGCGGTCAACTGGGCATAAAAAAGTTGAAAAGCAGGAAGGAGGCGATATCCGGCCAAAGCAATAATTCCCAATTGGGGGATCAGGGAGGAAAATTCCTTACCGGTTGCGACATACCCCATGACAATGGCAACCACACCACCGAATGCAAAGGGCTCAAGAATATAACGCGGGCCATTGGTGTAGACCGGGATTAGGGTCTGGTAGGTGCATTGGGCCCGGGAAAATTTCCGAAAGCGGTCGAAAAAGTAGTAGGCGAGGTCCCGGGCAAAGATCGGTTTAATTCCTGACAGAAACTGATTCATGGAAATGAAAGCACCTCGTCCAGCCTCTTTCAATCCTTCGCTGGCTTCGTCCCTCTTTACCCGGAGAATCCTGAAAACGATAAAGTAGAAGAGGAGAAAAAAGAGAGTGGCACCTCCGGCGATGAGCGGGTTGACCAAAAACAAGGTAAGGAGCAATGCCGAAACCGTGAGAAATCGGGCGAGGCAATCGAGAAGGGGAAGGAGGACGTTTCCGACATAACGCCCGACGTCTCCCAGAATCTTTTTTTTCAGAATTGATGTGTCGGTAATTAAAAAATAGGTATATGGCTGGCTTGCATACCTTTCAAGAAGACGGAGGCGCAGCCAGTGGCCAAAGTTCTGGGCATAATAGGTGCGGATAAACTCACTGGCCAAGTTGATGACGTTTGTCAGACAGAGCATTAAAATGGCGAATGAACCGGCCCAAAGCAGCAAAGCTTGATTGGTCATTTCCGGTAGAACGCCTATGATAGCCGCCCCGGCTTCGGAATTTCGAATCATCTCGGGGTTGCTGGCCAGCGCCAGAAAAGGAAAGACAGAGGTGATCCCTACCACCTGGAAGATCCCCTGAAGCAGGGCGACGGAAACCACTAGAACAAGCTTTTTTCGTCCGTATGGAGCGGCCAAGGTGTAGGCCCTGCGAATTAAATCAATAAGGCTGGAAAACATGCCTTAATTCAGCCTTGCTTGCCAGCTCTCGACGATCTGCTGGATGGTCTCCTCTAGGGAGATCGTGATCTCCCACTGCGGAAAATGCGCGCGCATTTTCCGCAAATCGGAGTAGTAGCAGATATGGTCGCCGATGCGGTTTTCGTCGAGGTAAGAGAAGATAATTTCCTTACCGGAGAATTTTTCAGCGATTTTGAAGGCTTCGAGGATGGAGCAGGTATTGGGTTTGCCGCCGCCGATGTTATAGACCTCGCCCTGGCGTGGGGTTTCGATGAAGGCGTGGATAAA
>CAYQKH010000046.1:0-19003 GCA_964417945.1 uncultured Opitutales bacterium | reverse complement strand
CGAAGACCACCTTCCAGCTTGCCAGGGTGGCGTGACGATACATCTCGCGAACCATGAACATCATGGTCAAAGATTTCCCCGAACCCTGGGTGTGCCAGATGATGCCGCTTCGCTCACGCGGACTCTTTCCTTGAAGCAATCGTTTGACGGCCAGCTTGACCGCCCGGAATTGCTGGTAACGCCCGACGATCTTGATTGTTTGCCCCTTGTCGTTGGTGAAAAAGAGGGTGAATGTGCGGATCAGATCCAGCAGGTTGCGAGGGTCGAGCATCCCCGCGACCAGGCGCTGCTGGTCATTCGGGGCCCCCGCTCCATGGTCAAGGTCCTCCACCGTTCGGGGATAAGGATCCGCCCACCGATAAAAATGCTTTTCGCTTTCGGTGGTGATGGTGCCAAACTTCGCCTCCTGCCGACAGGTGGCCACAACGAACTGGTTGAAGTAGAACAGGCTCGCGTTGCCCTCGTTCTTCGCGCCGCGTTGCTCGCTGTAGCGAAGCATCTGATCGATAGCCTCAGGTATCGCATCCTTTACCTTGGGGGACTTACACTCGATCAGGACGACGGGGAGCCCGTTTAGGAACAACACCACATCCGGGATGATATGGTGCTCGGTCCCGAGGATCCTCACCTTGAACTGGCAAACCGCCTGGTAGCGATTGTTCTCTGGATTCTTGAAATCCACGATCCGCACGGTTGGGCTCTTTTCTCCGGTTTTCCGGTTTTCAGTTACACTCGTATTCTCGAGCAGCAGATGCAGAGCAAACTGGTTGTTCTCAATCAACCCGGTTCCGGGAAAGCTTTGTGTCGTTCGTTTGACCACATCCTCCGCCTGATCAACCTCAAGCCAGGGATTAATGACCTGGAGTTGTTCATGGAGCACCGGACGCATGACCACCTCGGCGAAATTCTCACGCCCGGTTTTCCCTGGAGTCTGCTTCTCTTTCGTCAGGTCGAGGATCTCCCATCCGAGTCCCCGTAGCTGCTCCAACAAGGGCAACTCTACGTGGTTCCGCTCGTCGACCTTGTATTTATTGGTGGGTTTCATTCATCTTCCTCTCCGAGCTGTTTCTCAAGGGATTGCCGAATCAGACCGATGATATATGGCAGGTCTTCGATTCGCTCTAGCGAAACTTCAATGTTGCCATTTCCCCATCTGCCAACGCCTGTAACGTCCCTGCAAATCCCTCTGGGATCGTCGATCTCTGGAAAATCCATATTAAGGCTCAGTCGAAGCCTCCTGGCCTGCGGCACAACATCGACAAAATTGGTCTCCGCCTTGTAGGCGACATAGAGCTTCAGAAATTCCTCTCTGATGCAGTCATCGAGAGATAAGATTTCACTCCGGAGCCCATCAAACAGCTCTCGGGGCAACCCTCCGCTCAAGTGTGGATGGTCAGAGATTGAGTATTCGGTGGCAGTCTCGCTCTTTTTCTCTCGGTATGCATCTAGGATATCCGCCCCTAATATGGGGCTTTGCCATATTTTGACTGCCCGCTTCGCAAGCCTCTCGGCTCTCTCCTTGATGGTTTCCTCATTCCAGCTTTCGCAAGTTCCAAGTCCCTCATTCAATTTCAGTGGGCTTTCTTTAAAGCCACCCTCCATATTACGTTTCTCTAAAAATGCTCGGTCACTGTATTCCGAATTATAGCCTGTGAGAGTCAAATTTCCCAGGGTGTGAAGGTATTCGCCATGCACGCGTTTCCAGTCCTCTCCTAGGTCCGTGCGCCACGCCTGATTTAGGTTTTTGTTCTGTGGCATAATGTGTTCAATTGTGTAGTCTTGGACCAACACACGCTCTTTTCGCCCGTGGTTTTCGAAGCGCCGCAATCAGTAACTCCGGCGGTTAAAAGCGTAAAGATTACGCACTTTCATCTGCCTTATGAACTCGTCGTCGTTGGGAAAACGCCTGTAAGAAGGCAGAAGAAGAAAGCCCGCCTTGATACTCTCTAGGTATCGGTCCTTTTTTAGCTTACGGTTAAAAGTGGCAAACGTTTGCCGGAGTGAATTGGTCGGAATATCGCAGACAGCCCTCCGAAA
The DNA here is from genome assembly GCA_964417945.1 of uncultured Opitutales bacterium. Lineage (GTDB taxonomy): Bacteria > Verrucomicrobiota > Verrucomicrobiia > Opitutales > JABSRG01 > CAYQKH01. The sequence goes on along the minus strand of CAYQKH010000046.1, from coordinate 16,966 downwards.
CACATAACTTTCGACCAGCAGGACGATCACTATAAACTCTTCCTTCGAAAGTCGATGAAACTGGAAGTCTTGGTAGACTTCCATTAGCAGAGGATAGCAAACATCCGCGCGTAGTTCTCGGATGTCCTGAAAAGCCTGCGCCAGTTCGCGATCTTTCTCCTTCCCTAGCGCAATCCTGCAATAATACCCCGCAAATTCTCTCAACGAGGCCAGTAGTGGCTCAACTTCATGTTTCCTTGAGTAGTTTTTGAACTCGACATAAACCTCGTCCCGTTTGATCCGGTGGTTTCCTGTCTGAATAACCAGGTAGAAGCGCATGAATTCATCAAAATTCGAACTGTAGCTTTTTGCGCCAAAGTCCACCTCCATTGGCCTCCAGTAGTCACTGTAGAGACGCGTTTGCAGGTCGTGTTGTAGCCCCATCAAGACGAAATTGCGGATCAGGTCTGCCTGCGTGAGCGCCTTCCCCGTCGAATTCATGCTCTCAAAAATCATCTGAGGGTTGTCGATTCCCTGTTGGAGGCGCACATCGACAATCATTAGCTTCTGAATGCCCACGTATATCACGTTTACGTCCGCGGTCTCCATCACATCCATGAAGAAATTGAAGTTATCCATGATTCTGAGTGAGTGAGCATCCGGGATTGGCTTATCGTCAAGCAATGCGATGAGCGTATCCTTATCCGTTCTTGTAAGGAGCATCTTATAGCTTTGCTCGCCTTTGCCGTATCGATTTCTCAGGTAGTAATCCTCAACCTCCGCTGGAGATACCGGCTCAACGACACCGTCCTTCTCCAGACGCTTCTTGAACGCGAGCAGCAGGAGCGTGAGTGTTGTTATGCGTTGCTGGCCGTCGATCACTAGCCAGCGGGAGATTGCCGCACTCGTTTGCTCCTCTGGAATATAGACTGCAGAGCCAATGAAGTGACTATTCAGGGAACTGCTGCTGCCCACACGGATAATGTCTGCCCAGAGTTGCTCGCAGTTGTTTCGATCCCAGCTGTACGTTCGCTGAAAAATCGGAATGATGAATTGCTTTGCTCCTTGGATGAGCTGAGTGAACTGGAGATCTTGGGCTTTCATGATGGGGTTTCAGAGTCCTCTTCAAATCGTTTCAAATTGATGTGACCAATATAGAGCAAGTGGATTACGAGCCACCAGAAATAGGGGGCTTCAGCTATGTAGAAGGCCCCTTCGGACATTAGTCCGTGGGCAAGCTCATTGCGGAGATTGCAACCGACACGTTCAATCAGGATACCGCGAAGATCGAAGAGGATGTTTGGACCAAAGATCGCTTCGACCTCCTCCATCCAAAGGAGTTTGTTCAGGTCAAAGTCTTCCTGTATGCCTTCAGAGTTCATATTTGAAGTGATCACACCTTGTTGATTCAGCACAAAGCGAATGGAGGACTCCATTTGCGGGACAAGGAGATGCATCGCGACCAGCCAGTCTCCAAAAAAACCTGCCTGAACACCTTGCAAGTAGATCCCTTCGTGACCCGGTTCGATGAACGGGTTATCCCGCACCAAAAACCATAGATCGCCTGTTCGGATTGCATGCTCCTGTAGAATCTGAAACCGAACGGGTTCGATCCGCCAATCTACCGCCATAATCCAATCGATATTACGAGCGCCCTGCACCAAGCGCTTCCGGGTCACCTCAGGGTCTTCTGGATCTCCTGGAGGACTACCCGGTATATTTGCGGTTACTTTTCCTGATGGGTCTATGATGGAAGCCCCTATCAATCGAAATAACACTGAACTATCTGCGGTCTCTGCATCCCTCTTTTTTAAAGCCTCGTAATCAGTTGGTTGGAAGGCCAGAGCGAATAATTCCAATGCTTCTTCAAAAGATTTTCCGGAAACGAGATCAACACACGCCTGCTGCACTCGTTTACGCTCTTCCTCCATATCTTTGATTTTTTCATCAGAGATTCGGATTTGTCCTAGTTCCTCAGTCGACATTTCCTGAACTTTTAGGAGCTTGGCATGCACCTCCTTAATCCGTTTGGGATCTGCCTTTGCCTGGCGGAGCGCTTCTAATCCGCGGCTCATCCAATGAGCTGCGCTCATCAACGATGGTTTCCCACTGGCAATGATCCCTTCCGCGTTTGAGACATCGCACTCTGCTGCAGCGAGTTTACATCTGTGAACGTCGTCAACATTGCCCCCACGTTGATGCCAGGCCATTGCCGCTCGCCAATATTCCTGCGCTGGACGCCAGTCGTTTAGCCTTTCAAACCGTTTGGCCAAATCTTCAGCTGCCTTGGCGTAAAATTCAATGTCTCCCTCGTCGAGTTTCAGAAGAATTTGCATCAGACGATGACACAAAAATACTGTCTCCTGATTATCTTTAAATTCAGAAAATGCCGCCTCGACTGAACTAACCACTTGCTCGCGTTGTTTCTCGAAACCTTTTCGTGCAGAAATATGGGCAGCTCTGTCTAGCCGTTCAGTAAAGGGACTCCAATTATCTCCCTCCTTCAAACGCTCAGCGGATTGAACAAACGCTTCCACGGCGACCTGAGCCGCCCTGAAATCCTTTCGTGTGACCCAGAGCACATCGGCAACTCTCGCCCGAAACTCCGGGTCCTCGATTTCGTTAATGATTCCCTCAAGTAAATCGAGATCCTGGTCATCCAGGTCGTCAGGTTGGAGCGAACGCTTCCCCTCGAAGCCGGACCATTGGGGGACGTAAGGATTCCTGTCGTCCTCTGAGCGCAACATAAAATGATTTAGGACTTCAAAAAATCCATAGACGCGAACACCGAGTTCGTCCCCGCGCTCCTGTGCCGGCTTGGCTTGCTTACGAAAGGCCGTGGAAAAGTGGTAGCATTCCTTTTCGGTTTCGTCTCTCAATACCTTTTGCCAAGGATATCTACCCACATCCTCCAAAGTAATGCCGAATCGCGGTGCCTCATTTTCGCTCACGCAGGCACCTCCTCATCCAATAGGGGCGTGACTCGTTTCTTGCCGGTCAGCAGGTCTTGCATCAGGCCGATTTTAAGAGATCGGAGTTTGATCACCACTCCGACTTGTTGCATAAGCACTATACTAATTTTATTCATTTCCGCTGAAATAGAATACATTTCAGCATCCGTATTTGGGATAGCTACTAATGGGCTCAGTATCTCAAACTTGGAGAGATGTGGGATATCCATACCTTTTTGTTGCGAAAGAAGTTCCCTTCGATATCTGGGTGACTGAATTAGCAGCTGCATGAACCGCTTCGATACGGAAACCGGCACGAAACGGCCCACGCGTTGAACTAACAAGCATGGGGCGTCGTCATCGCTAATTAAGGTAACTTTGAAGCCCTGCTTTGTGAATGTGCGATCCATCCCAATAATCAAATCACCTGACGACAAAGAGAACTCATCAAACGATTCAGCTTTTTTTATTGTCAAGTATCGCGTTTCTTTCCAATCCGCTCGACCAGTTCCGACATTCTCGCCCCGCATCAACCTTATTCCATCATCTACAAAATCAGAGCTTTTAAACGCATAGCCTACTTGTAGATCGACAATCTCCGCCAACTCCTTCACCTCCCACTCCACCGGGATCCTTCCCAGCGGGGAGTCTTTGAAGGCATGGGTGGCTTCGGAGCGGAGGTTGCCGTGTTCGTCGATGCCTCGGGTGAGGAGGTCTTGCATGAGGCCGGTCTTGATCCGCTGCTGCTTGGCGATCAGCGCCTCCGTCTGCTCAATCGCCCGATCCACCGTCGACAGCACCTCGGCGATCTTGGCTTGTTCGGGAATTGTTAATCTAGGAATCTCAACATCATCGAGATTCGCAACAGTAAGCATCGGTATTGCCTGTTGAGCGCCGAGATTATTGAAGTCAACCAGCTGAAGACAGTAGTGAACGTACTCCGGCTGATAAAATTCTATATCCGGCGTTAAAACAATAGTTGTCTGAGTGGCGCCAAATCTCTCCTCCACAGGTAGTCGCGGGTATCCAATAGTGCCACGCGCACCAATAATGATCGAACCTTGCTTTATTTTTCTTTTGAAATGCGTAGAAAACGTCCAAGGCCTGTTACTTTTGTCCGCAGAATAAATAGGGAGGCCATCTCCCGTACATTCCTTTTCAATTATAGTTTCTCCCATTCTGAGATTTCCTACAATTGGCAATCTGTCCCTATTGATTTTCATTCGATACCCTAAAATTTATTGAGCCATCCCGTTACGCTTTGCTAGTCCCGCTCCATATGTTGGATGTTGGCAGGGTTTAAATCGAAAAAATGCCAAACCGAACAAAGATTAGGCACCTTAAAATATCGAGCTTTGTGCAGGTTATACATCTGAGCCTTATTCTTTATCATTTTGCGTCGATTCGGTCGCGGTATTTAAAGGCAGGGAGGGACCGGACATCATGTTGAGGATGGCATCGGCCACATAGATGCGGTAGCGCTGCTGTCCGGTGGCTTCCCGCAGGAGGCCTTTATCGACCCAGAAATCGACGCCGCGTTGGGCACTTGGGTAAGTGATATCAAACCGCTTGGCATAGCGGGCCACGGAAAGGAAGGGATTGGCGAATACCTGGTCGAGCACGCGAGCGGCTTCTCCCGGCACCCGCTTGCCTTCCTTCAATTGGGTCCGGAAGTGCTCGTAATGGTGAAGGATATTTTTGGTATCCTGGGTGGCGCGTTGCGCCTGGAGGCGAACCCCGCGCAGAAAGTATTCTACCCAGTCACTCCAGGCTCCCTTTTGACTGACCTCAAGAAGCAGGCGGTAGTAATCGTCACGGGTTTCATCAAAAAAGCCGGAAAGATAGAGCAGGGGTTGGGAAAGGCAGTTGCGCTCGCAGAGGAAGAGCGTGATGAGCAGTCGACCGATGCGCCCGTTGCCATCGAGGAAGGGGTGGATGGCTTCGAATTGGTAATGGATCAGCGCGGTTTTGATCAGCGCTGGCTCCGGCGAGTCGCTATGGATGTAGCGTTCCCAGTCTCCAAGGCAGGCATTCAATTCGTGCGGCGGGGGCGGAATAAAGGTCGCTTCCGTCAGGGTGCAGCCCTTGGGGCCAATCCAGTTTTGGCTGCGGCGCAATTCCCCAGGCGTTTTGGTGCTCTCTCCACCGCGCACATCCTGGAGCAGGATGGCATGAAGCTCCTTGATCAGCCGCGTGCTGATGGGTAATTCGTGAATGCGGATCAGCCCCGTTTCCAGGGCACGGACATAATTGGCGACCTCCCGCACGTCCGGAGCGGGAGGGTCGTCCTCATCATCGGCCTCCTCCTCAAACAGGGCCAGTTGCCCCATATCCGCATGTGTATCTTCGATGCGGGAACTCAAAATCGCCTCGCGACGCAAATAGGGGCGGATGAGCAGATGCGGGTTGGGCAAGAGCTGCCCGGCGCCCGACAGCTCGCCCAAGGCCTGGTCGGCCTCAGAAAGCAATTTCATTAACCCCCAAGTCAGCTCAAAGGTCGGCGGCAGCGGAAAGGGGTGAAACGCATAGTAGCCTTCCAGGGTCTTCTGACACCGGCCAGGACTGTTCTCGCTGAATTGGTTCGGGTTCATGATCGGTTCCCGCAGTTCGCGTGAATTAACACGAAACTTATTAACGCGAATTTGGCTTTGCGTGAATAATATAAAGTTCTGTTAACGCGAACGCCAGCCCGAAGGCGACTAGATAGAGATTCATGCGCCATTTTGACGCGAATTTGCCATTTTGAAGATTCCTGCAGCAAATCCATCATCCCAGATACCCCAATTTATTCAGAAATTCATTGAGCTGCGTCAGGGTGCTCTCGCGGTCCTTCTCCAATTGTTGGCTGCTGACGGCATACTTATCCCAGAGTTTTTCAACACCGGCGACGAGGCCGCGCTTTTCAGTGTTGAGGTAGCGATCCAGCTCGGCTCTGACGATGGTGTAGAGCTTTTTAAGAATCAGCGCTTTGGCCTGCTCGTTAGTGATCTGTCCCCCGATGGATTCGAGCAGGGCGTCCGTGGCCGCAATCCGTGCCTCGAGGGTAGCCTTGTCTTTGTTCAGGCCTGTGATCTGCTTCTTGTCGGCCTTTTTGTTCGGATCCAGCTCGGCGAGCCGACGGTCGACCTGCTCGATCAGCACGCGGCTTTCGGCCTTGAAGCCATCCCCGCCCAGGCGCTTGAGGAGGAGCTTGTGCTCCAGCTCAGTTCGTAGGCGTTTCGCTTCTGCCTTGGCTGCTTTAATCGCCTTTTCCAGGTCCTTGATCGCTTGGTCCTGAGCTTTCAGCGCGGCCAGTTCGCGTTTGGCGGAATCGCTGGTGCTGCCTTTTAAGTCATCAATCAGGGCTTTCAGGGCTTTTTTCATGACGGCCGCGGTGACATTCTCGTCCTCGTCCGGCTCGTAGGCCGCCACTTCCTGGGCCGTCTCCACCGTCTCGGCCAGCTCGCTCTGCTTCTCCGAGAGGGTGGCCTCGAGGTTTTCAATCGCGTCGGCCTCCGCTTGAAAGTATTCCGTGATCATATCGTCGTCCGGAATCAACGTGTGATGCCAGCCAGTGGACACGATCGTCTTCAGGTCGTAGCGGATTTGCTGCCACCAGTTGACGAACACCCCCGCACTCTTGAACTCGTCGAGCACCGCGAGCGGCACCAGCCTCTCCTTGAGGGTATTGAGGAGTTCGTGTCGAACCTCGGGCATCTTGCGCCCTTCCGTTAACTGGGCAAAGTCGTCGCGGGCGATGCTCCACCAGGCCTCAAGGGCAGTGTGGTGAGTCTGCAACGTCTGCTGAACCGCAGGATCGGCCTCGATGGTGGCTTTGATCGCTCCCTTCTTGCTGATCGCCTCGGCAAAGGCGAGGTAGCCCTCGCGCTCGCTTTGAAACAGGGTTTCCGCCTTCAGGCCAAAACGGTCAAAATCAGGCTCCTGGGCCGTGACTTCGTCCTCGGGAATACCTCCGATGAGGTGGGCCTGGACATCCTCCGGCTCAGGGTCCGGCGTGTTGTCCACATAGCGCCGAATGTTCAGGTTGTAGTCGTGTTTTTCGGCGATTTCAGCCTTCTCGACGAGTCGGCTGTATTTGGGGATCTCGCGTTTATGCGTGAATACGAAGTCGATCTTCTCGATGTCTTCCGGGCGGAGCTTGTTCTGGTTTTTGCCCTCGGCATATTCCCGGTCCGCGTTGATGAAGAGAATCTTATCCCGGATCGCGTCGGGTTTATTCTTGTTGCATACCAGCACACAGGCCGGGATTCCGGTGCCGTAGAAGAGCCCTTGCGGCAGGCTGATGATGGCCTCGATCACGTCGTCCTCGATCAGAAGCTCGCGGATCAGTTTCTCCTTGCCGCCACGAAAGAGCACCCCATGCGGCATAATCGTCGCCATATGGCCATCCCCCTTCAGGCAAGCCAACATGTGCTGAACAAACATGAGATCGGCCTTCTTTCCCGTCTCCGGGCACCACTCGCGAAAGCGATTGGTAAAGCTCATGTTCGCGCGGCTGTAGTTCTGGGAGAAAGGTGGGTTGGCCAGCACGCGATCGAACTTCAGCAACTGCCCATTCTCCACGGTCTGCGGATCCTCCAGCGTATCCGCGTTCTCAATCCGGAAGCGCGTGATGTTGTGGAGGATCATATTCATGTTGCAGATGGACCAGACCGTGCCGTTGGAATCCTGACCGTAGAGCATCAAGTCGTTTGCGTTCTGCCCCTGTTCCTCCACGTATTGGTGTCCTTGGATTAGAAAACCACCAGAACCCACCGTAGGGTCATAGATCGTATTGCCCGCTTCCGGTTTCGTGAGTTGCACCAGCAGACGGACCACCTCGGCAGGGGTGTAAAACTCGCCCCCCTTCTTCCCCGCGCTATCCGCAAAATACTTGATTAAATACTCATAAGCGGCACCGAGCAGGTCGGGGAATTCGAAGTTGTCGTTCACCAGGACGAATCCCGGCTGATTGAAATGGTCGAGTAGATCCTTCCACTTGGCGTCGGGAATTTTGGTTTTCCCCTTCACTTCATTGAAATCGATATTGTTTTTCAGGACTCCGGCCAGGGCGTCATTCTCATCTTCGATCGCAGCAATAGCCTTGTTGAGCATCGCTCCAATATCATGCTTCAAGTCTTTCAGGGCGGGGACCGTCTCGCCGTTTTCGTCGGTCCAGGTCTCATGCCATCGAGCCCGCTTTGGCACAAAAAAGGTTTCCCCATAAGACTCACGGTCTTCAAGGATCTCCTCCAGCAACTCCGGGTCGTTGCTTAAATGGGCGAACTTATCACGCTTCAGAACAGCTCGCTTGGCATCAAACTCATCGGACAACCGTTTGATGAACAACAAGCCAAAGATAAATTCCTTAAATTCGGAAGCATCCATCTTGCCCCGGAGAATGTCCGCAGCTTTCAGCAGGAAACTTTCCAACTGGGAAAGGGTGATTTTTTCTGTGCTAAGATTCATACCCGAAAAAAAGATCAGTCAGATTAAACATTAACCACTTACGAGGTCCCCACCGACCCCCAATCCAGGAAGCCCTCCGCCCCGAAGCAATTCCGCTACACTAAATACGCAGCTGCCCATTTTCTCCCGGCTGCCGGGCTGGTCCTCAAAGATGGGTAAGTCCAGATGGGCAAATGCTATGGAAAAATCCACGAGGACGTTGTCCATGTCGATGTAGAGAATCTTCCTCATTCCTCCTTTTGGGGCAGTACGGGTAACATTTGAGCAGGTGGCTTTTTCATAGGTTGTTCCCTTCTGGTGCGCAAGGAGAACTGAGGGGGCTCATGGATCCATCCTCAGGCGCGGGCTGAAGCGCCGCGCTACGATCCCGTCCAAGCCCCTGCGCGGGCGGCCTTCGCTCCGTGCGCTTGGACATCCGCTCACTTTCAGGTTGAAATCTCAACGGCGCTTGGCAGGGTATGGAGGTTCACAACGTTTCGACGTTACCGGTCTGGAGAGATGGCAGAGTGGTCGAATGCGCTGGTTTGCTAAACCGGTGAACCCTCATAAGGGGTTCCGCGGGTTCGAATCCCGCTCTCTCCGCCACCCCTTTTCTCCAAGCTCTGCTTGGCAAGAAAAGGGAGTGCCACGCCGTAGCCTTGCGCGAAGGCGGGCTCATTTTGGCAGAGCCAAAATGGCATCACTGCGACAGCCAGAAACAGGCCAGTGGCGCGGGGATGGAGAGGATCTGGGCATTGAGGGGCTCCCGTTCCCGGCCTTTTTGCGCGGAAGGGGTTTCAAGGAGGCCAAAGTCCTCCCAGCGCTGGGTGATCACATAGCCGTGCGGAAGGCTCTTTTCCTCGAGGAAGAGGCGCAGTCCCTTCAGCTTTTTTAAAGTAATTTGGGTGTCCTGGTATTTGACCTCAAATGGAACCACCCGGTCCCCCGTTTCCGCAATCAGATCGACCTCAAGGCCGCGAACCTTCCGGTCCTGCCAATAGGAGAAGACCGGCTGGTCCGGATAATACCGGGTAAACACGTGCTTAAAGAAGGTGGTTTCCACCGCCGCTCCAAGGCGGTCCGGCTTCTCCAGCAGGCGACGTCCCAGCAAGAGAACCGCACCGGGAAGTGCCGCATCCGCAAGATAGACCTTCGTCCGTCCCCGAAGGATTTCTTTCCCGTAACCGAAGGGCTTCAGCCGGTAAACCAGATGCGCCGATTCAAACAGGTCCAGGAAACGGTTCACCGATTGCCGGTTGATCCCATCCAGCTCCCTGGAAAGGGTGGGAACGTCCAGAATGCCGCCATCGTGATAACACAGGTAGAGGAATATCTTTTCCACCTCCAGAACCCGGCGCACCCCGTAGAGGGCGGTCATATCCCGCTTCAATACCTTATCGACGATGTCTTCCCACAAGAGCCGCTGGCAGCGCGCCAAATCGTCAACCATGGCCGGTTCGGGAAAACCTCCCCGCAACAGGTATTCATTGAAATGGGGGGTTAAGGAGCGGCCCAGCGTTGCCGCCCGTGAGAAATCACCCGGCGTCCATTCGAATAATTCCCTCAGGGAACGAATTTCCGGTAAATCCGGAATCTGGATCGCACGCATTTGCAGGTATTCGGAAAACGAGAGGGTCGGCAGTGGCAGGGTCTGCCAGCGCCCCACTCCCGATTCCGCGGATCCCTCATGCAAGGGGCTCGCAGATCCCGTTGCCGCGATCCGGCGGCCCCGATGGAAGTCCACCTGGTGCTTCAACCAGGTCTGCCAATCCGCGACAAATTGGATTTCGTCCAGAAACAGTATCCGGGGATGACCCTCCACCGACGGGAACAACTCATCCCATGCTTGCAGGCTGCGCTCCAGCCCGGCCAGCTTCAGGATCGGGTGGTCGAAGGTTGCGTAAAGAATATTGCCAGGAGGGTAACCTTCCTCGACCAAACGCCGGATCGCCTGGCGGAAAAGCGTCGTTTTTCCAACCTGCCGCGCCCCCGTGACGATCAGCGACCGCTTCGTCGAGGTGTCCTCGAGCCACTCCCGGATCTGCTTGCCCGCCGATCGCTCCCATTCCGGCAGGTCTCCTGCCGGTTTTCCCGCCCACCACGGATTAAATTCCTGAAGGACGGAAAATAACTCAGTTTTGGGGATTTCCATGGTTAAATTGGCAAATTAGGTAAAATACAACTACCTTAATTTAGAAATTTAGTCAATTTCCCATTCTCCCCAGCGTTTCTTGCCCGAAGGAGGCCGTCCGCCTGAAGGAACCCCGATCCCTCCTCGACGTTGGAGGACCGCTCCGCCGGTCCCTCACCCGCGCTCGACGACGATGCGGAAGCCGTAGGCGGGGAGACGGATGTAGGAGACGTTGCCGATTTTCGTCGTGATGAGAAGGTCGGAGACCTCGCGCATGTTGTAGGAGCCGCCCTTGAGGACGCGCAGGTCTTGGGCCCCTTCGAAGAAGTCTTGGCTCCATTCCCAGACATTTCCCCCCATGTCGAAAATACCGTAGGCGTTCGGCGGGAAGGATCCAACGGGGGCAGTGTAATCGAAATCATCCACATGCAACCGGGGGCCGTAGTTGCCCGAATTCCGGGGCGGGGGCCACTTTTCCCCCCAGGGGAAAGCAAGTTGGGGATTGAAACCCGGGGCATCATTGAAGAGCGGCTGATCGGAGACTGCGGCCATCCATTCCGCCTCCGTCGGCAGGCGGTAACGCCAGCCGTCAGGCAGAAAGCCCTTCTCCGTCTCCTTCCGGGTGAGCCACTGGCAGAAATGGTAGGCGTCCTCCCAGCTGACATTCACTGCGGGGTGGTCTCCGTCTTGTTCAAAAGGAGTCCCGGGCCAGTCCCGTCCGTCCGCCTCGATAAAAGCCTCGAATTCCGAAACCCGGGTTTCGAAGATGCTCATCATCACCGCGGTGTCGGGCACATCCACGAACTTCATCCCGAGGGAGTTGATGAAATAGAGTTCTTCCGCAGCTGCCCACGCCGGGATGCACAGTCCAAGCACCATCAGGTATTTCCGGATTCGCTGTATCATGAGAAAAATTGCCATTATCTCTCCCTAAACGCCTGGAGCAAGCGTTTGTTCCCTTACGCATGCAACATTCAGGTTGAGGTCGGGTTAAATGAAATTGCGATCCGTGAGCGTCGTTGACACCGAGGGCCTGGTTTCTCAGATTGTAGTTTTCGTTTCCACCATTGACACAATGAAACCCGCTTCCTCTCAAAGTCGCCTTGGCCTGCTCGAGAACCTTGATCCCGAGGCCCTCGAAACGGTTTCGCGGTCAAGGATGGCTGAACACCCGGCGACCAACCGCCTCGCCCTCGAGGCGATCGACATCGCCCTCCTCCTCAATGAGGAAGATAAGTTCCTCCAGGCCGCGATGGTGCTGTGCAACGAATTGAACGCCCGCTTCAAGACGGCCCAGGTTTCCCTCGGCTGGATTGAGGGGGGGCACGTCCACCTCAAGGCGATCAGCAATACCCAGCGCTTTCAGAAGAAAACCGACATGGTCCAGAAACTCCAGTGGGCCATGGAGGAGGCCAGCGACCAGGATGAGGAGGTCGTTTATCCGAAGGCTCCCGACGATAATTACATTTTTCGGGAAAATGAGAAATACCTCGCGGGCAAGGACATGGATGCCGGGGTCAGCCTCCCGCTGCGCGTGGAGGGCGAAACGGTCGGCGTCATCACCCTCGAGCGCGCCGACACCCCCTTCACCCAGAACGAAATCAAGACCCTCCGCCTCGCCTGCGACCTCGTCTCTATCCGCATGCGAGACCTCGAACTGCAGAGCCAGTGGATCCATCGCAAACTGCTTCGCGGTACCCGCAAAGCCGTCGGCACCATTCTCGGGTTTGAACACACCTGGACCAAGCTCGGCGTCGTCCTCGGGATCGGAGCCATCGCCGCCCTTTTCCTCTTTCCCTGGTTCTACCGGGTCGAGGCCACCGTCAACCTCAAGGCCGACACCCAAGTCCACATTCCCGCTCCTTTTGACGGCTTTATCGATGAAGTCCGGGTCCGCAATGGCGACCCCGTGGAGACGGGGGACACCCTGCTCTCTCTCGATAAAAAGGACCTTCTCCTGCAGGAGGCCGAATCCCTCGCCAAGCTCAGCCGCTTCGAGACCCAGGCCCGCACCGCCCGGACAATGGGTGCCCTCAGCGACTCCAACCTCGCCCGGCTCGAATACATGGAGGAGGAATCCCGCCTCGAGATGATCCGCCATAAGCTTTCCCTCGCCGACCTCAAGGCACCCTACAGCGGCATCATCGTGGAGGGCGACCTGAGGGAGCGAATCGGCTCCCCCATCACCAAGGGGGACCCGCTCTTTCGGATCGCCACCCTTGAGGACATGCACCTGCGCATGGAAATCGACGAGCGCGATGTCCACGAGATCAGCGTCGGCGCCGAAGGCCAGTTTGCCTTTTCAAGCCGACCCGACCGGAAATATCGCTTCACCATTACCACTATCGAACCCAGCGCCCTTCCCAAGCAGGAGGGGTCCGTCTTCGTCGTCCGGGCTATCCTCCACGAGTCCCCCGAGGAGTGGTGGCGGCCCGGCATGAATGGGGTTGCGAAGATCGATGTCGGGAATCGCACCATCTTCTGGGTCCTCACCCACCGACTGGTCGATTTCATCCGTATGAAGCTCTGGATCTAACTGACGCCCGCCAGCTTTCCCAAATCGCCCTTTCCCATGCCCGAACGGAAAAAAATGTTCAGCGACTCGTGGCACCTCGTGTCCGATCGCCACGCCTCCCTCAAAGCAGGGGTGGAAACCAGTAAGCAATACTTTCGGGGGGAGCGCTGGTATGTCCTCAAGGATCCCTACCGCAATGAATTTTTCCGGGTCACCGAGCCCACCTACCATTTTCTCGCCCGCTTGCGCACCGACCGCACGATTGAGGACGTCTGGCGCGACAGCATGGAAAAGGATCCGGATAACGCCCCCGGCCAGGAGGAAGTCATTGAGATCCTCGGCCAGCTCAACAACGCTAATCTCATCCAATCCGACATCCCGGCCAACAGCTCCCAGCTCTTCCAACAATATCGGAAGAACAAGCTGCGAATGACCCGGATGCAATTGATCAATTTCCTCTTCTTCAAGATTCCTATCTTCAACCCGGACCGGATGCTCAAGGCGATCGCCCCCGTGGGCCAGATCCTCGCCAGCAGGTTTGCCCTTCTCATCTGGATCGGCACTGTGGGCTGGGCCCTCAAGCTCGTCTTCGAAAACTGGGATGCCGCCACCCAGCAGAGTTCCGGCTTCCTCTCCCCGCAGAACCTTCCCTACATTTTCGCCTGCACCGTTCTCCTCAAGGCGATCCACGAATTGGCGCACGGCATCTTCTGCAAGCACTTTGGCGGCAACGTGAACACCTTCGGTATTATGCTGATGGTCTTTGCCCCCCTTCCCTATGTCGATGCGACCTCCAGCTGGGGCTTCCGGGAGCGGGCCCGACGGATCGCGGTCAGCGGTGCCGGGATGTATGCGGAGATATTTATCGCCGCCCTCGCGACCTTCATCTGGGCGGAGACCGGGCGCGGCACCCTCAACGGCGTCGCCTACAACATCATGGTCGTCGCCTCCGTCACGACCATCCTCTTCAACATCAATCCCCTCCTTAAGTTCGACGGCTACTACATCTTTTCCGATATCCTCGGCATCGCCAATCTCCAGCAGCGGTCTAACAAGATGATTCAGTTCCTCTACGAGTATTACATCGTTGGATACAAGGACTCGATCAACCCGTCCCGCTCCAATTCCGAGGGATCGATCCTCGTCTTCTACGGCTTTGCCGCCGCTCTCTATCGGATCTTCCTCATGCTTTCGATCGCCTTCCTCGTCGCCTCCCAGTTCTTCGAGATCGGCCTCCTCATCGCCATTTTTACCACGATCGTTTACATTATCACTCCCGTTTTCAAATATTTCAAATACCTCTGCACCAACCGACAGATCGAGCGACAACGCCGCCGCGCCTGGGCCGTGACCCTTGCCTTTATCACCACCCTCGTCATCCTCCTCGGGATCATTCCCGCCCCCGACTACTTTTCGCAACCCGGCATCGTCATGGCCCGCGATAAGTTCCGCGTCCACACCGAGGCCGATGGCCGCCTCGTCACCCTCTACCAGGAGACCGGCTTCTACGTGGAAAAAGGCCAGCCCCTTCTCGGCTTCGAGGACCCTGAGATCGACTACCAGATCGACGCTCTGCGCCAATCCATCCGCAAGATTGAGGCCCGCTACCACGAAGCTCAGGACCGGGAGACCGCCTCCGTCCCTGCTCTCAAAAAACAGATCGAGCTCGAGCAGCGAAAACTCGATCGCCTCCTCAGTCGGAAAAACAACCTCACCCTGCGCGCCCCCGCCAGCGGCTTCTGGGTTTCCCCCGAGGTCTTTTACCTCGAAGGCAGATGGATGCCCAAGGGCTCCGAAATCGGCCTCATCGTCAATGAGCGCGACCCCATCTTTATTGCCGTCATCTCACAGAGGGAGGCCGACAACCTTTACGGGAAAACCTTGAGTGACGGCAACGTCCGCCTCTGGGGAGAGGCCCATCAGTCCATCCCCGTGGATATTGAGCGCGTCATCCAAGCCGAGCAGCGGCGCCTCCCCTCCCCCTCCCTCGGCTGGCTTGGCGGTGGACAGATTGAGGTCGATCAGCAGGACCAGGAGGGAACCAAGGTTGTCGAACCTTTCTTTACCGTTATTGCCTCGATCGCTGACTCTGGAGAGGTCGCGGTTTTCGATGAACGCACCGGCAAGATCCGCATCAAGGTGGGGGAAAAGCCTCTCGGCCTCCAATGGCTCAGTGACGCCCGAAAAGTGATCCAAAAACGCTTGAAGATATGACCCCGACGCGGGAATTCAGTAACCTTGTAATTGCCAAACCGCGCAAGCTGACAACCGGCCTCGATCGCGTAGTCGATACCAACGTCGGCCGCTACCACCGCCGGAACTCCCTCACCCGGACCTTCCTCGCCGAGGGACAACGCGTCCACCGCAGGGCCGCCAAGCTCGAAAAGCTCGATAGCGAAGCCCTCGCCAGCCGCATCACCGAGTCGAGCGAATATTTCCGGCGGCACCTCAAGCCTGGACGCGTCGCCATTCGCGAAGCCCTCGCCCTTGTCGGCGTCGCCGTCGAGCGCTCCCTCGGCCTCCGGCCGTATCCCGTGCAGTTCATGTCCGCGCTTGTCCTCATTCATGGGAAGCTCGCGGAAATGGCCACCGGAGAGGGCAAGACCCTTTCCACCGCCCTCGCCGCCGTCCCCCTCGCCTGGTCTGGCAAACCCCTCCAGATCATTACCGCCAACGACTACCTCGCCCAACGCGACATGGAGGAAATGGAGCCGCTCTACCGGCTCTGCGGGGTGCGCGCCGGCTACGTCATCGCGGAAATGGAGCCCGAGGAGCGCCGCTTCAACTACGCAAAAGACCTCACCTGCACTACCAGCAAGGAACTCCTCGCCGATTTCCTCCGGGATCGCCTCAAATACGAATCCATCAACAACCCCTCACGGCTCCTCACCCGGCATCTCCTCGACGAGGAGAAAAGCACCGGCCTCCGCGAAAAAGTCATGCGGGGTATCCACTCTGCCCTCGTCGACGAGGCCGACAGCGTCCTCATCGACGAGGCCGCCACCCCCCTTATCATCAGTCAGAAATACAAAAACGAGGCCTACAACGAGTGCTGCCGCCTCGCCTACGAGATCTCGAAAAAGATGCGGCCCGATCGCGACTACCACGTCGATTTCAAGCACCGCGACGTAAAACTGACCCGCCACGGAAAGGACGTTATCGACGAACAGTCCGAAATCCTTCCCCGGATGTGGCGCAATTTCGATCGTAGTATCGAGCTCGTGAAACAGGCCCTCTCCGGGCGCGAGTTTTTCAAGAAAGATCGCGACTACATTATCGACGACGGCAAGGTCGTCATCATCGACCCGATGACCGGACGCCAGAAGCGAGACAGCTCCTGGCGCGGCGGCATCCACCAAGCCGTCGAAACCAAGGAGGATCTTGAGATCTCCGATCCCGCCCAAACCCTCGCGAGCCTCAGCTTCCAGAACTTCTTCCGACTCTTCCCCCGACTGGGCGCGACAACAGGGACCGCCGGTTCCGCAAGCCCGGAGTTCTGGCATGTCTACCGCCTCTCGACCGTCAAAGTCCCCACCAACCGCAAGTGCATCCGGACGGTGCAGGGCACCCGCTACTTTCCTTCTGCCAAACACAAGTGGTCCGCCATGACCAAGGCCGTCGAGAAACTGCACGCCATCGGCCGTCCCATCCTTATCGGATCCAGCTCCGTGAAGGCCTCTGAGCAACTGGCCGCCTTCCTGAGCGAGGCGGGCCTGCCCTTTGAGCTTCTCAACGCCAAAGAACACGCCGACGAGGCCAATATTGTGAAGCGGGCCGGCCAGAAAGGTGCCATCACCATCGCCACGAACATGGCCGGCCGCGGGACCGACATCAAACTCGGCAAGGAGGTCCCCGCTCTCGGCGGGCTTCACGTCATGGCTGCCGAACGCATGGAGTCCAGCCGCGTCGACCGCCAGCTCCAGGGACGCGCCGGCCGCCAGGGAGACCCGGGCAGCGCCCAAA
>CAYQKH010000045.1:0-19581 GCA_964417945.1 uncultured Opitutales bacterium | reverse complement strand
GGCGCTCTACCATACGCGGCTGGAGCTGCAGCGGCAGGTGGAGGAACAGCTGGCGCTGTTACGGGTGCTTTCGCACGACCTGCGCAACCCGCTGAGCGGGGCCTACACGATGCTGGAGCTGATGCAGGAGGATTTCGAGCCGAGCGAGGAAATCGACCTGGCCTTTGAGTGCTGCAAGCGGGCGCTGGAATTGATCCAGCACGTGGGCCAGCAGGGCGCGCTCCTCGACGCGGAGAACAACCTGGAGATGAGCCCGGTGAAGATCCGGGAAGCCCTTCGGGAATCGGTATCGGTCTTACGGACGGCGGCGCAGAAGAAGCAGATCCGGATTGACTTGGAAGCGCCGGAGGACCTCGAAGCACCGTTGCACCGGGTGACGTTTTGCCATAGTATTGTCAACAATTTACTGCACAACGCGATCAAGTTTTCCTACCCGGAATCGGAGATCAAGGTAAGGGCCTACGAATCGAGTGTCCAGGGGATGTTGGGTGCGGAAATCGAGATCCGGGATTTCGGAGTGGGGATGACCCCGCAGGATTTGGAATCGCTGAACCAGGCCTGTGTGGTGGAGTCCCGCAGTGGGACTTTAAATGAGCGCGGTCGGGGATTCGGGATGCGGTTGGTTCGCCGTTACGTAGGCAAGATGGGGGGGGTAATGACGCTGGATTCAGTAGAGGAGTCGGCGAGCAGTATCGAGCATCCGCATGGCACGCGAGTCTTGTTATTCTTTCCGTTTACCCCGGTGCCGAAGGGTAAGCCATTAGTGGAGGAGACCTTCTCCGACCGGGGGATGAACGGTGACCACGAGTTGGAAGCGCCCGCGATGGGCGGAGAAAGCGTCCGATGAATCCTGGGACTTGGCTTGGGTGGGGAACGGTGTCGGGGTGGGTTCCGCTTTCCGATGGGTCGACCTTCCTATTGATCCCGGGCGTCCCGGTAGCCTTCTGGTTTCTGATTTCGTTGCTGCTGTTGATTCCTTTGGGGGGCTGCTTCCTGCTCTGCCGACGGAACCGGCGATTGACCCGGGAACTAAAGAAAAAAACGGACCTGATCGAGAAGGTGAGCATCCCGGTGGCGGGATTTTTCTTTAAGTATGAGCGGAGGGAGGCGGTTCGGGGGCGGTTCCCCCTCGTGACCTCGGGGATACGGGACCTCTACGGGCTGGAGCCGCAGGAAGTGGCAGCCGATGCGGAGCCCTTTTTCGAGCGGCTGCACCCGGAGGACCGGGTGGAGGTGCATCGTGGATTTGAGAAATCCCTGGAAACAGGTGAGGCCTGGGCCTGTGAATTCCGGGTCATTTTGCCGGACGGGGAGGAATTCTGGCATGAGGGAACGGCGATGCCTGAGAGGGAACCAAGTGGCAACTGGGTCTGGCACGGATTTATCGCGGACATCTCGAAACAGAAGCACGCGGAGAAGCAGTGGTACTCCACGAACGAGACGCTTGTCGCCTCGATGGCGCTCGCGGAGCAATTGACCTTGGAGGCAGAGGTGGCGGAACTGGCCAAAAACGAGTTTGTGGCAAAAATGACACACGAGCTGCGAACCCCGCTGAACGGGATTCTCGGGATGTGCCAATTGCTCCTGCGGACGCAGCCCACGCCCCGCCAAGAGCGCTTTGTGCGAACCATCCAGAAGAGCTCGCGTTTGCTTCTGCGGATGATCAACAACACCCTGGACCTGGCGGAGATGGAATCCGGAACCCTGGAAATCCACAATCGATCTTTCAACTTCAACCATCTTCTGGCGGGAATGGAGGAGGGAGTCTGGCGGCGTTCACGGGAGACGGGGATCGATTACGAGCAGGAGGTGGATCCGAAGATTCCGGCGATCCTGATCGGGGATGAGACGCGAATTGTTCAAGTCTTGCAGAACCTCTTGGCTAACGCGGTAAAATTCACTTCCCAGGGGGGGGTGCGATTGGTCGTCTCGTTGCAAAGCCTGACAGAGCGTGCGGCGGTGATTCGATTCGAGGTAAACGACACGGGGATCGGGACACGGGAGGAGGAGCGAGAACGGGTCTTTGATCGGTTCACTCAGGCAGATGAGGGCCCCACCCGGGAATATGGGGGGGCGGGGCTCGGACTGTTCATTGCAAGGCAGTTGGTGGAACTGATGGGTGGTCAAACGGGAGTGAGTAGTGAGTTGGGAGAGGGCTCGGATTTCTGGTTCAACCTCCCGCTTCTTCGCGGGGAATCGGCGAAACCCCCGATCCCGGGGAGGGTCCGGGAGTTGAACCCGGGGAGCTAATCCAGATTTGTGGTGGCCCTTTTCCGGTGGATGGGCCACCCGGAGGGTGAACGGCAAGGGATAGTTGCAAAGGGATTTTCAAATGCGTAACTCTTTTACGTGGATATTGAAAGACACGGATATGGATGATCAAACGCAGGACGACGCCGGAGGCCGCGGCTTCGAAGGAGCGGCGCTGGACGCGCTGCGTGGTAGCCTCCACTCCTTCCTTGAAGGGTTGGATGAGCTGGTTTTGATCACCGACGCGGATGGTGTCATCGTCTATGCAAACCCAGCCTGCCTGAAGAGCAACGGTTACTCGGAAGCGGAACTCGTCGGGGAGCATGTCTCCCTCCTTCGATCGGGTAAGGATCCGGGAATGCTCTATTCCGGGCTCTGGGAGACGATCACGCGTGGGGAGAGCTGGCGGGGGCAGCTTTTCAATAAACGGAAGAACGGAACCTTTTACCCGGTGGAGGCGGTGGTGACGCCGATCTGGGATGCGGCGGAGGGTGCTCGCTATTATCTTTCAACGCAGCGCGACCTTTCGGAGGCCCGGCACATCCGGCTGGCGGCGGAAAAGCAGGCCAACCTTTTAGGGGAGCTATCCGAGCGGGTTCCGGGAATCTTCTTCCAACTGCAGACCTTGCCGGGGCGGCGGCCGGTGATAACCTATGCAAGTTCCTCGCTGGAAAGCGTATTTGGTTATACCCTGGCGGAGGTCGCGATCGATGCGACGGTCCTGCTTGGGCGTCTGTCGATTGAAGACCGCCGCACAGTGAAACGGAGTTACGTGGAGGCCGTTCGCGCATTCAAAGAATGGGCAATGGAGTTCCGCTTGAGCCAGGCGGACGAGCGGGACCGGTGGTATTATCTGGCGGCCCGGCCAGTCCCGGGAGAGCACCAATCAATCCAATGGAACGGATACATAAACGAGATTACGGAGCGCAAGCATTCGGAGCTCGAATTACGGCAGACGGTCGATTTCATCCGGAAGCAGAACCAGGTGCTGGCGCATGCCCGACATGAGGCGGGGCAGGCGGTCCGGGCGAAGAGTCTATTCCTCGCGCGGATGAGTCATGAGATCCGGACGCCGATGAACGGCATCCTCGGGGCGGCGGACCTGCTGATGGATTCGGACTTGAACCGGGAGCAGCAGGAATGCCTGGAAATTGTGCGGTCGGGTGGTCGGGCGCTGATGCATGTGATCAACGGCATCCTCGATTACTCGAAATTGGAGGCGGAAAAGGTCAACCTCAGCGAGAAGAACTTCTCCTTCCATGGGATCCTGCGCGAGTCGGTAAAAATTCTCGGGCCCTCGGCGCAGAAAGCGGGATTGGAAATGGAGGTCGCGGACGAGAGCGACCCGGAGCTTCAAGTAACCGGAGATCCCCACCTGATCCGCCAAGTATTGCTCAACATTGGCGGAAACGCGATTAAGTTCACCCGTGAGGGAACGATCCGTTTTTACGTGAAAGTGGAGCGGGAAGACGCCCGTGAAATCACCTTTCGATGCGGTATCCGTGACAGCGGCATCGGGATTCCGGAGGACCAGATGGAAACGATCTTCGAACCGTTTACGCAGGTGGATGAATCGCACACCCGGGATTTCGGGGGATCGGGACTCGGGTTGGCGATATCCAAACAGCTGGTAGAGACGATGAACGGAAAAATCTGGGTTGAGAGCGAACTGGGAGCGGGTTCGTGTTTCTGGATCATGCTGACCTTGCCGAAGGTCACGTCGAAAACCCGGGCGAAGAACGGGGATTCAGGGGATCCAGGTGGAGTCCGCTGGGCCAATGACCGGAAGGGGGATCAACACCAAACGATTTTAATCGCGGATGACGAGCCGAACAACCTGCGGGTCATGGAAATCCTACTCGCGCGTCGCGGCTTCCAGATCCTCACCGCGAAAAACGGAAAAGAAGTCTTGGAACGCCTTTCCGAGGAGGAGCCGGACCTGATTTTCATGGACTGCCAGATGCCGGTAATGGACGGATTCGAAGTCACCCGGTTAATTCGCCAGGGCCGGGCGGGACCGGCCTTCGTCTCGATTCCGATCGTGGCGATTACGGCGCTGGCAATCGAAGGGGATTCCGACCGCTGCATTGAAGCGGGGATGAACGACTTTGTTCCGAAGCCGGTGAGCAAGCAAGACCTCGAGCGGGTGATGGGGCATTGGCTAAACCTGAAATAGGGCAGCCGACGGGGGAAAATCGGAATCCTAAAGAAAAAAGGATAAATTCGTAGGAACTGGGCCCGTATAAAAGGATATGAGCCCAACAATCATCACGGGGTGGCCCTTTGGGACGGCTTCATCCGCGCCACCCTCCTATCTGCAATCAACCAGGGAATCGGAGGGGAAAAGGAGCCCGACAGATGAGTAATGCTCCACCACTTTACGGAAGAGAGACTGAGTTATCTTGGCTGGAAACAAAGATTCTTGGCCTGCAGTATTGCAACTCCGAGAACCCGGTACTCCTACTCTACGGTCCGCAGGGAAGCGGGAAAACCTATCTGATCCACCATCTCTTGAGGTGCCTGGAGGCGGAAGCTTCGCAGGAGGGGCGGTCTTTTTTTTACTCCCAGCCGCAGCGCCGGGAACTTGGGCTGAACGAATGGGCAGAGGCGGCACTTCGTTCCGTGGGATCTCCTGACCGGAGGCTCCACGCCCAATTGGGCCAGGAGCGGAACCATTTTGCAGGGCGGCTGCAATCGGAAATGAAAGGAACCTGCGCTGCACCGGCGCAGGCCTATGCGGTGGACGGTTCGGTTCGGTCGTTATCCGGGAGTCCTCCACCGGTGCCAGAGCGGGGAGGGGGGGGGCTGGCCAAGCACTTTTCGGAGTGCCTTTCGGATTGGGTCAAACCGTTGGTAGCGGATCCGCGCACGGCCGCTTTGCTATTCGTTTTGGAAGATTTCGAACATTATGCGCCACCGATCAAGCACTGGGTCGGAGGCAACCTGGTGGGCGCCCTGCGCTGCGATACGGGCCTTCCGCCGGTTCTTTTCCTCCTGACGGGAAGGAACAGCTGGCAGGAAGGGGACCTTGGGTCCTATTGGGATATTCCGGGAGAGGCGTGCTTTGGGGTGGAGATCGGGCCGCTATCGCGCGCGAGCTGCATCGAGTGGCTGGAAGCCGAGGGGATGCCGACGGATTGGGTGGACGTGGTATTGGAGTTAACGGAGGGGATTCCCGGGTCGGTAGAAAAACTCCTGCGGGACAGCGGGCAGTTGGAGCAAGTGGTGATGAAGGAAGACATCAACACTGAATTCGAGGTCTATCTGTCGGCCAGAGAACGGCGTTGGGTTCATGCCGCGGCGATGGCGGAACGGATGTCCCGTGAGTCCTTGCAGGTGCTGTTGGGACGGGAAGAGTCCGAGAGCGCCTTTACCTGGCTTTATGAAGGGTGCCCGGTAGACGAAGTTCGCAGTCTAAAAGCCAAAGGCAAGGAAGCGATAGTTTTGAAAAACTCGTTCCGGGGCAAGGTATTGAAATACGCGGCGGGGCACACCCCCTTGAGGAATCGGGAATTCGAGGAAAAGTATGCCCTGTTCCGTGAAGTGACGGAACGGGTGCCCTCGGCGGACCACCGTTTAAACCTGCGGCAATTGGTCGCCGTCCAGCCCTTCAACTCAAGCTTATTGAGGGAGGTGTTCCGAGGCGATGAGTGAGCGGCTGATGAAGTTCATCAAGGACCACCCGGAATACTTTGAAGTGGAGCGGGATTACTGGCGTATCCACCACGAGTTGAATGCTTTAATCGAACAATATGCGAAAGCCTTCGACGGGGAGGAATACCGGATGCTGCAGGCCCGGGTCGAAAAGGCGCGGCAACAGGAGCAAAACCGCCTCCAGCAGGAGGTCGATGCGCTGTCCCAGCGACGCAGCGAGGAGGAGCAGGTCCTTGAAACGATCAACGGAGACCTGCAAAAGCTGGAACGGGAACACCGGAAGCTGGAGCGCAAGTTGGAATCCCTGAAGGAGCGACTGGAAGTGCGGGAACCGGAGCAGAAGTGGTATAATTCGGATGCGACCTTTCTCGGCACGGCCTTGGCAGGCATCTTCTTTCTCTACCTCGGGGTCGTCCTCGAGGTGGAGGCGAAGCTCGGCTGTCTGATCCTGGGCTTCACCTGCTTGATGGTGGGGTTTCTCCTGCAGCAGCAGATGAGTCCCTCCCCGGTATACGGTGAGATGGCGCGCCGACAGGTGGCCGCCCAGCAGAGCCAGACCGCTTCCCTGCGGCACCTGACCCGGATCAAACGGATTACCTTAATGGAGAAAAAGAAATCGGTGCTTCGGGAAATCGGGGCGATCAACCAAGAAATCGAAAACCATCTTTCAAAACTGGAAATTCTGAATGCCTGAACCGTTCTCAGCCGTCGCCCTTTGCCGTCAAACGATCCCGGAATTCGAATCCGTCGACTTAAAGATCCGGAGATGCCCGACGATCGCCTCTCTGCGGAGCGTCAATGAGGCATTGACCAAACTGACTTTTCAACCGAACAGTTCAGTCAACGAGATCGCGGAGGTAATCCGCCGGGACCTGTCGTTGACGACGCGCTTGTTGCGTCTGGTAAATTCGGTATTCGGTGGACTCTCGGTAAAGATCAACAGCATCGAGGAGGCGATCTTTTTCCTCGGGTTTCGGCAGATCCGGCAGTTGGCGATGACGACGCGGGTGGTCGAGGAGATGGAAAGCTTCAAGAACACGGAGGTCGAGGTCAACTGGGTCTCGGTCTGGCGGCACAGCATCGCCACGGCGGTCCTGCTGCGGGAGATCCTGACGATGACGAACGGGGTGACGGAGGATGACACCTACTACATCATCGGCTTGCTCCACGAGATTGGAAAGCTGGTCATGGTCAATGCCTTCGCGGAAGAATTGAAAGCGAGCCTAGAGTTCGAAGAGACGTCCTCAGCCGATTTCCTGGAACGGGAACGAAAGGATTTTGGGTTCACTCATGCGGACCTGGGGGCGATCTACCTTGAGCGCAACGGCCTTTCGGGAGAAGTGGTAAGGGCGATTTACTTCCACCATGAGCCCGGCAGGGCAGAGGGGAATTCCTCCTTCGCCGCCGGACTGCAGGTGGCGGATTACCTCGCGCGGTATGCGGGGTGCACGAGCGGGTTTGAGCCAAAGTCCAGCGGGCGATACGGGGAGTGGGAGGAACTCGACGGATGGAAAATCCTCTTCTCCGGTTCGCGATCGGAGCAACAGTATGCAAAAGCCTCGGTTCACCGCAGTATTGAAAGCCTTCCGGCCATCCTGCAAGGGCTGCTCTGAAAAGGGCTTTTTGGTGAGAAAATTTTTCCTCCCGGACAGGGGGGCGTGTTCGAATAAGGTTTTAAGCTGTTCTATACAAACAACTTAAAACATAAAAAATCAATTTGGCCCATCGTCTGCTTGTTGTGGGTGGAGATGGAAGTATCCTCATCCACATCGCAGGCGGTATTGACCGACTACACGCAGAACCAGAAGCGCCTGAGCGGGGTCCTGGACCGATTGGCGAGCGGCGAACTGGCGAAGAGCCCGAAGAACGATCCGACGCTCTGGCTGCAGATTGTGGGCTTGGAGGACCAGGTGAAGAACCTGCGCCTGTTTAGCGAAAACCTGGAGCGGGCGGCGTCGAGCGTGCGCATCGCGCTGAGTGCGATGGAGGTGAGTGAGACGCACCTGGACCAACTGGAAGAAAAGCTGCGAACGGCCCTCTCGGTGCCGGAAGGGTCGGTCCAGCGGTCGCGGTCGTTGCGGCAGTATAACGAGATCCATCCGCTGCTGAACGACCTATCGGAGGTTCCGGACTCGGGAGCCCGGAAGTTGCTCTCGGCCGGTGTGGAACAGCGATTTGACATTCTGGCGGGGGAGAATGGGTTCACGGTAACGCTGCGGAGCCGACCGATCGACACGGGAGCAGAAGGTCTGGCCCTGCCGCGGGCGGGGGAGGCGTTGCCATCGGATCCCGGGGCCGGTCCGGTGATCGCGGACCTAGAAGCGGCGACGGATTTGGAAATCAACCGGATGATCGAAGGGCTGGAGGGAGCCCGGCGGCGGCTGGTAGATCAGCAGAAAGCGCTTTCGACGGACGCGGCGTCGATCGAGACCTCCACGGACTTAAACGATGCGTTTATCGGCCGCAATGAAACGCAGCTGGGCGCGATCCGGATACCGGACTTGAACGCGGAGGCGGTCCTCGCTCAATCGTTAAGCCTGCAGAGCCGCCTTGCCCTTGAGGGAATGGTGGGCCTGAACGAATTTACCCGATCGACCCTGAGGCTGTTGGAATAGAGATGGCCCTCAAACTCAAGCTACGCCCGAACGAGCGGGTCTTTCTCAACGGTGCGCTGATCCGCAACGGCGGCGGGGTATCAGAGCTGGAGGTGTTGAACCGGGTCCCGCTTCTTCGGGAAAAGGACATCCTTCTGGAGGCGGACGCGGACACACCCTGTAAACGCCTCTACCTTCTCCTGCAGACGCTCTATTTCGAACCGCCCAACGCCCTCGAATATTACCGCCATTTCTCCAAGTTATCGATGGAGGTTCTCCGGGCGGCCCCGAGCATGGGAAGTGATTTGGAAACGGTTCACCTTTTGGTGGAAGAGGGCGCCCTCTACCGGGCGTTACGGGAGATGAAAACCCTCGTGGACTATGAATCCAAGCTGATGGAAAATGCACAGCAATCTCAGTAAACTCTACCGGCAGACCCAGATGGACTCGGCGCCATCGGGGAGAGGCGTGGAAATCTCGGTCCTGGAGATGGCTTCGGGAAAGATGCGGGCCGTTCTCGGCGCGGAAGGAGCGGTGCGCTGGAGCCGGGGTCTGGATGAAAGCCTGAAATTCAACCAAAAGATCTGGGATGTATTGATCGCGGACTGGTCCAACCCGGAGTGCAGCCTAGAGGATGGGTTGCGCGGGAATCTCCTGAGCCTGGGCATTTTCGTAAAAAAGCGGACCTTCGCGATGCTCGCCCAACCGACACGGGAAGGGATCGCAGTGCTGGTGGAGGTGAATGACAACATCGCCTCCGGTTTGCGTCGGGGTCAAAACCGGCAAGCCGAAGACCCCGCCCTGATCCGCAGCGACGGCGAAACCCGACAATAGGGACCCCGCGAAGAAAAAAAGCTGAAACTGAGAAGATCGAATGTGTGGTATCGTCGGGGTTTTGGCAGGTAAGCCGTTAGGAGAGGGGGATCGGAAGGCCCTTCTGGAGGCGACGCGTCTCCTCGCGCGGCGTGGCCCGGACGGTGAGGGGGTCACTGTCGAAGGAAACCTCGGTCTGGGTCATCGGCGACTGGCGATTCTGGATCCGGGGCAGGGGAAGCAGCCGTGGGTCGACGAGGAGAGTGGGGTGGCCCTGACCTACAACGGGGAGCTCTACAATTTCCGTGAAATCCGTCGGCGGCTGGAGCGATCGGGTCACCGCTTCCGAAGTCAATGCGACACGGAACTCCTCCTCCGAGCCTACCTCGAGTGGGGGGAGGATTGCCTGCGGCATTTTTCGGGGATGTTCGCTTTCGGCCTCTACGACCCGCGGCGGGGCCGCCTCTGGTTGGTGCGGGATCGGCTCGGGGTGAAGCCGCTTTATTTCCATCATTCGCGGGGCCGCCTGATATTCGCCTCCTCCCTGAAGGCCCTGATGGCGTTCGAAGGGGTGCCCCGGCGCTTGGACAGGGAGGCCGCCTGGCATTATTTCCGGACGATCCGGACCACCCTGGGCGACCGCACCCTCCTCTCGGGTGTGCGCTCCCTTGAGCCGGGAAGCCATCTCTGGTGGAGCCCCGATGAAGGCAGCCCGCGGGCCCGGACATACTGGGAGCTACCCGCCCTCAGCCCGGAGGAGAAACTGGTGGTCTCCTTTCCGGATGCGTTGGAAACGACGCGGCAGCGACTCGAAGCAGCGGTCCGTGAGCAATTGGTGAGCGATGTGCCGGTCGGCGGATTTCTCAGCGGGGGGTTGGACAGTTCGATTCTTGCGGCATTGGTGACCGCGCAGAGGCAGGAGGCGTTCGGAACGTTTTCGACAGGGTATCGGCGGGAAGGATACAACGAGTGGGCCTACGCGCGGGAAGCCTCGTCGGAACTCGGGGTGGCGCACGAGGAAGTGGCTTTGGAGGAGGAGGATTACCACGGTGGGTGGGAATGGCTGGTCGCGGAAAAAGGTCAGCCCTTAAGTACGCCGAACGAGATTCCGATCTTCAAGCTTGCGGAGCGCTTCGGGAGATCGTTTTCGGTGGCCCTGACCGGTGAAGGGGCGGATGAACTATTCGGGGGCTATACCGGGCCGACCTACAGTGCGCTGGATTTCGACCGTTCGCGTGGTCGCTTCGGCTCGATCGAGGGCAGCGCGTTGAGTCGTTGGTATGGGTGCTCGGGATTCGCCAACCGGATGGATCACTATTTTCGAGTTAACTCGTGGCTGCCGGAGGATCGTCTCCGCCGGTTGCTGGATCCGGATTGGGTTCCGGTTCCGTCGAGTGACCCACTAAAGGCCTACTACCAGACACTCTTCGACCGGTATTCACGCTGCAGCACGTTCGACGCGTATCTCCGGATCCAGCTCCGGGTGAACTTGGAGGGGCTGCTCAGCCGACTGGATACGAGTACGATGGCGGCGGGAGTGGAGGGGCGGGTGCCTTTCACGGATCACGGCATTGCGGAGTGGGTTTTTTCATTGCCGGATGAATACAAGATGGCGGTCGGCGAAGGAGTGGACTGGGAGTCGTTGCGGGGGAAGAACACCTTTGAACTGGAGGTGGAGGGCCTCGTGCGTTCCAAGCGGCTCTTGCGCGAGGGATACCGCGGGTTGGTTCCCGCGAGCGTCGTCGAGCGGCGCAAGATGAGTTTCCCGGTGCCCTTCTTGGAATGGTTCGCGACCGGGACGGACCATCCGATGCAGCAGGTTATACGGGAGGAGGGCCAGCACTGCGGGCTCCTGGCGGGGAAAATCGCGGGAGGGCAATTGGAACGTGACCCGATGGTGGCCTGGCCGCTTGCCAACCTCTGCCTCTGGATGCGGCAGTTCTCGATCGCCCCTCCGCATTGAACCAAAACCGACCGATGGGAGACCCAACCGGATTTTTTCCTTTTTCTCGACCGGACAAGCGATTAGACACCACTGTCCTATTCATCTTACGCCTGCCCAACGATTGAAATCCGAACTGTTTCATGCGCTTCGAAAAAATACTGATCGTCGATGACGAACTGATCATCCGGAAATCCCTTGAGGAGTTCTGCCATCGCAAGCGCATCCGGGTCCGCTCGGTGGGGACGCGTGACGAAGCCCTTGAGCAGTTGAAGGGCGACCACGGCTACGACCTGATGTTTTTGGACATCAATCTTCCGGACGGGGCGGGAACGGACATCCTGGAGGCCCTTGAAGGGGTTGAGCAAATGCCGTTGCCCGTGATGATCACGGGCAAGGGCTCGATTGAATCGGCGGTCCGGTGCATGCAGCTGGGGGCGTATGACTACCTGCCGAAGCCGTTTTCCAACGACCAGATTGAGATGGTTCTGCAAAAGGCCGAAAAGCTATCCCGTCTGGTTCGTCTGAACGAAGGGTTGACGAACGAGGCGAACGCATCGGGGCGCCGGGCAATCGTGGGAGAGTCCTCTCCGATCCGGTCCTTAAAAGAGTTGATCCGGAGCGTAGCCCACACTGACGCGACGGTCCTCATCAACGGGGAAACGGGAACCGGAAAGGAGTTGATCGCTCACGCCATCCACAACGAAAGCCTGCGGCGCAACAAGCCGTTCATCAAAGTAAACTGCGCGGCGGTCTCGGAGACCTTGATTGAAAGCGAGTTTTTCGGCCATGAGAAAGGGGCCTTCACAGGTGCGACCGGCAGCCGGATTGGACGCTTTGAATTAGCGGACGGAGGAACGCTGCTCCTCGACGAGGTGAGCGAAATTTCGCTGCCGCTCCAAGCGAAGCTGCTCCGGGTGCTGCAGGAGCGAGAACTGGAGCGGGTGGGGGGAACAAAGACAATCCCGGTCGATGTTCGGATCATCGCAACGACCAACCGTGACCTGCAGCAATCGGTGGCGGACGGTGAGTTCCGTGAGGACCTTTACTACCGGCTGAATGTTTTTCCGATCACCTCCCCACCCCTGCGAAAGCGTGGAGAGGATATCCGCATTATCTCGGAGAACTTTCTCAAGGAATTTTCGCGGAAGCACGGACGGAAGTTGGAGGGTTACAGCCCGGAAGTCTTGAGGGCATTTGCAGAGCACTCCTGGCCTGGAAATGTGCGCGAGCTGCAGAATGTGGTGGAGCGTGCGGTCATCCTCAGCTTGCGGGGAAAGCGGTTGGAGGTCTCGGCCCTCCCTCTTGAGCTTCAGATGAACGCGGAGGGGCGGCAGACCGCAGCGGGGAAGGGTGGCGCCCCCGATCAGAACGGAGGATCGGCGAAAACAGAAGCCGCTCTGGCCCCGGCCCCCGGGCAGGGAGAGGCGGAATTCAGTCTCGCCTCGGTCGAACGTAATTTGATCTACCGCAGCCTGAAACGGAGCGAGGGAAACCGGACCCAGGCGGCGAAATTGATGGAAGTCAGTGTCCGGACACTGCGGAACAAGCTTCAACAGTACAAGGAAGCAGGGCACACGGAGTTTGCCGAATTCGAGTGATTCCGGCCACCGGAGGCAGGGAAATCGTTTCCTCGGGCTACCCAAGATCGGCTCGGGTTTACACTGGAAAACTCGGTCCCATTAAAAAAAATGGGCTTTTTGCGTTTTCCTTGGCCACTTCAGGGAAGCGAGTTTAAGCTTCGCAAGGGGCTGTTTGTAAAGGCTTTGCTGAAATTTTGAAGGGCCTACGGATGACCGTTCAGGGGCGCTTGGACCTGTTCGTAAAAAAACTTTGGCACGCGGCATGGTTTGTAAGGGGAAAACCGACATCACGAACCCCGGGGAAGAAAAAAATTCCAGATGGAACCAGTTGCGCAGAATTTCAGAAATGATCGGGCATCGCCCCCGGCCCACGGGAAAGGGACGCTGGAGATGCTGATCGAAGAGGTGGAGGAGTTGAGGAAAGGGGGCCAGGAGGAGGCCGCCATTTTACGGGTAAAGAACTGGATCATCCACCATCCGCTGAACGAGAGAGCGTTTTTTCTCCTCGGCGAGCTTTACCAGGAACGAAATGAAATCGGGAACGCGCTGGTGGTCTTCGAGCGGGCAATGCAGCTAAAGGAGTTATCGGCGTCGTATCGTCCGAGCGAGGGGCTTTCGCGGCTGATGGACCTGGAGCAATTCGTCCTGCATGCGGAGCGCACGATCGAGCTGGACGGGTTTCGTTTTTCCCGAATAAAGCTGGAAAAATGGGGACGGGGCGTCTACTTGAGCGGGCGAAGCCTCGACGGAAGCGCATTCCTCACGGTGGAGCTGATCCAGGATCCTTTTGAACGGCAGTGTTTGAAAGGGGAGACGGAAATCCTCAAAGCTTTGAATTTTGCAGGCTGTCTCAGTGCGCCCCGGCTGTATGCCTTCGGGCAGGTGACGGGGGCCGAACTGGAACGCGCCGCCCCGTGGGAAGGGGAGCGCGGCCCGGAGGTCGTTCCGGCGAACGGCTATCCTTACCACATCCGTGAGAACCTGACGGGAGAAAAAGGCTATACGTTGGCGGACATCACCTTATGCCTACTGGAGCACAAGGCCGCCGGTGTCTTTCCGGGGGAGGTGGAACCGCGCCACATCCGCTTTGATAAGGAGAGCGGACTCCTGCGCCTGGTTCATTACCGAAACGGATGCCTACTCGACGCGGAGGTTTCGCAACTTGGAAACCGGGCCTACCTTGAGTGGTGCGAGAGCTGGATCGCCTCCCATGACCTGAAAGGTAAGACTCCTTCGATCATTCGCGGCTTGGAACTGCCCCGCGCAAAAGCTCTCTTGTGTAAGAATTTTCGAGAAGACGCCTTTCAGTTGGGGACGTCAATTTGCTTCCAGCGATACGCCAAGGTCCAGCACGGATGCGACCGCTTGTATTCGATCCAAACCCGCCGGAGCGTCCTCGACGGACAACGATCCTTTAAAATTTTGGAGACGGCGCTGGGTGGGATCCCCTTCCGAAAGGAGGAGGCGGTTTTAATCGCGGGATCCCCCCCGGTCAATCTCGGGCTGTTCCTCTGCGAAGCCGGGTGCCGGGTGCGGATCGCGCATTCCTCTGACGCGGTCATCGCGGCCACACGGATAGCGGCCCACCTGCAGGGTTATGCTATTCGGGAGGAGGATCGCCGGTTTTTGCGCAAACATCCAGAAGCTCGCTATGAGAGCACCTTCCTGCAGGTGGATTACGATAGTCACTTCGATCCCGAGGTCATCCTCCACGATGTGGCCCAGGTTACGGCACGACGGTTATTCCTGCACTGGCTTCCGGGTGCGACCGACAGGGTGGCCGAGACCGGATTGGAAAAACAGATCAATAGTTTTAAGGCAAAGCTGCCGACATTCCGGTTTTCTCAAGTCCACCTATCGGTGGAAGAGGCCGGCGTCCTTCTGGAATTTGAAAAGGAGACCTAATCGATGGGTTTAAATTCACAATACCTCTACAACCAGGCCCGCAATTTTCACGAGGGTGGACAGGTCGAGCGGGCGATTCCCCTTTACCTCCAACTATTGGATGCGGAACCGACCCATGAGCATGCGCGCTACCTGCTGGGTGTCTCCCTGATTGGAACGGGTGACGTGACGCTTGCGGCATCCTATTTGAGAAGCCACCTGAAAGCCCGGCCGGACCACGCTCCGGGTTGGGCGGCCCTCGGTGAGGCATGCTCCCAACTGAAGCGTTTTCAGGAGGCGGCGGCGGCTTTCCGTGAAGCGATGCGGCAGGACCCGAAGCACCTTGAGGCGGGACTGGGTCTGGGAAAAATCCTCGCGACGGAACAGAAATGGTCGGAACTGGAAGGGTTCAGCCACTCGCTTTACCGCGTCCACCCCGCCTCGGTCGAGGCCTTTGGTTTCTGGATCCGGGCGCTGGCGGAGAACCGACATCACCTTCCAGCGATGAAAGCCTGCTGCAAGTTCCTTTCGGAAAACGGGGAATCGCCGGAAGTGCTAAAGTGGACGGAAAACCTATTTAAGGAAATCCAGAAACCGGATACGGAATTATTGAACCTGTTGCGCTCGCTGGAATCGTTGCGCGGACAAATTCTGTATTTCCGTGCGGCGGTCCAGGCCCGGCGGAAACCGCGCGTGCTGGAAGCCCTCGAACAGATGCGGGAGATCGACCCGGACGGTAAAGAGGTGAGCCTTGAATTCGAGGCGGACACCCTGCAGGGCGGAAAATTCTACAAGATGGCGGAAGCTCGCTACTGGCAGTTGCTAGTAAACAACCCGAAACGGATGGACCTTCTGCGCAAATTGGTGGAAAACACGTTAGGTCGGGTGCGGGATGAGGACGGCGAAAAGCACCTTGAAGCGAAGGAGCTCTGCGAATACCTAATCCGGGAGGCTCCGAACAACTCGGATGCGCTGGCTTCGATGGCCCAGGTTTACATGAGTGCTTCTCGGCCCGAAATGGCGTTTCCCTACTACGACGAAATTTTAAAAACGCACCCGAATCACCCACTGATCTCGCCCTTTCTCTTCAACCAAAATTACGACGAGAACCGGAGCCCGGAGGAGGTCGCCGCGAACCACCTGTTGTGGGCGAAGGGCTTCGAGCGAAAAAACCGGGCGCATCCGATTGAAGGCCGTGACTACGACCCGGAAAAACCGGTCCTGCGGGTTGGCTATGTATCGCCGGACCTGGGGAACCACCCGGTGGGTTATTTTTTTAAGCCGGTGCTATTCGGACACCAGCCTGAGAACGTTGAGGTCTTCCTCTACTCCAATCGCTTTGAGGAGAAAGGGGATGATACCCTTTCGAAAGTCTTCCGCGACCATGTGGGAGCGGGCTTCTGGCGGTGGACCCGCGGCTGGACAACAGACCGGCTGTGGACGCAAATCCGCCGGGACGGGATCGACATTCTGGTGGACCTGGCCGGGCACACTGGTTACAACCGGCTTGACGTTTTCGCGCGGCGGGCAGCTCCAGTGCAGGTCAGTTGGCTGGGTTACGCGAATACAACGGGGCTTTCGCAGATGGATTATCGTTTTTCCGATGCGATCGTGGAACCGGAGGGTGAAGCGGATGAGCGCAGTTCGGAGACGATCTACCGCCTGCCAAACGGCTTCCACGCCTTCGGTCTCCCGAAGGAGCTGCCTCCGGTGGAGGACCCCCCGTGCCTGAAAAGGGGCCGGATCACTTTCGGCAGCTACAACAACATGAACAAGCTGGGTTCGCGAAGCATCGAGCTGTGGGCGCGGCTGTTGAACCGGGTTCCGCACTCCCGTCTGGTCCTCAAGCATAAGACGCTGGGAGTGCTGAATAACCGGGAGACGATTCGCTCCCTGTTCGCGATGCAGGGCATCCAGTCGCACCGTGTCGAATTGCTTGAGACAACGCGGGGCCATGCGGAGCATTTGGGCAGTTACCGCGAGATCGACATCGCGCTCGATCCCCTGGCCTATAACGGGACGACGACGACCTGCGACTGCCTCCTGATGGGGGTACCGGTATTGACCCTGCCGGGCCGAAGCCATGCTTCCCGGGTGTCGGCAAGCCTTCTGCACCGGGTCGGCCTGGACACCTGGGCGGCTGCAGACGAAGACGCCTTTCTTTCGATCGGGCTGCGGGTGGCCCAGAACCCGGGAATCCTCTCCTCCCTTCGCGGCCAGCTCCGGGGACGTTTCCTTGAATCGCCTTTGAACGACGGGCCGGGATTGGCCCGCGACATCGAGAGGGCCTATCGCGAGATGTGGCGCAGCTTCTGCAAGAAGCAGAATGCCCCCCGCTCGAACAAACCGAAGCGGGTCCGCCTGGATGACCAGCTGATCGCCCAACTTTCATGATCCCCCCGGGATCGAACTCTCACCTGAAGAGGAGGAATACCATGAGTAACGAAACCAACATTGAATTGAATCCGGAGATTGTCGAGGCCTACGAGGAGGCGGTCGAACTGGCGCGCGCGAAAGGCGAGGAGCGGGACATGAAAAAAGCCATCGAATTAATGGAGGCGGCCGCGGAAGCAGGTCACCCGATGGCCCAATGCAATATGGGCTACTTCCATATCGTCGGCGACACCGTCGAGGTGAACCACGAAGCAGCCGCGGGCTGGTTTAAGCGCGCGGTCGAACAGGAGTTGCCGCAGGCGATGTTCAACCTTTCGCGCCTTTACCGTGTGGGCAGCGGTGTGGAAAAGGATGACGCGATGGCCCTGCACCTGATTCGCAAGGCGGCGGCCAAAGGCCATGTGGAAAGCCTCTTTAATCTAGGAATTTTCTATTATAGCGGCGAGATGGGGGTCGAGCAGGACTACAAGAAAGCGGTGATCTTTTTTGAGAATGCGGCGAACGCGGGACACCCGGCGTCCCTCTACAGCATGGGGCTGTGCACTAGTTTCGGATACGGGGTGGAAAAGAACCACGGCAAGGCGATCGAATATTATCGGGAAGCGGCCCGCAAGGGAGACACCAACGCGGCTTACAACCTCGGCCTTTACCACTACTACGGTGAGGGCGGTCTGGCGGTGAACAAAGCACGGGCCCGTGAACTATTCGCGGCGGCGGCGGCGCACGGCCACGCCAAGGCAAGAGCCGCCTTTGAGTCGATATCCGAAGCGGAGTGCGAGGAGGAATCGGGCGCAGACGAAGGGGTCGTGGAGGTGAAGGCGGAGAACGTTCACTCCGAGTAGCCGAACCATTCCATGGCCTGCTGGTAATCAGGAAGGGCCTCGATTTTTTCCATCTGCTCGGGAGGCAGGAGCTTCCTCGGTGTGGGCTGAATGGTTTTGTAAAGGGAATCGTCGCCGGTAATGTCTTTATAATCGGGCCAGCGATCTCGGTAGCCGGGGTCGTAGGGGATATCGAGGCCCCGGCAGATGGTCTCGAGGGCGGCGTCGGGGTTCTCGGTAAAGTCCTCATAGCGGGTGAAACCGACCTCGCGGGCCTTTTCGGCGAAGATCCGGTAGCCCTTAAAGTAGTCGTGGAGATTCAGTTCTTCCTGCATGACGCCGAGTTGGCTCAGGCTGATGAGTTGGTCGATGGGGTGGCGGACGGTAATGTGCTGGCTGACCTCGGCGTGTTCCTTGAGGCAGTCGGCGGTGGTCAGTTCAAAGGTTGGCTTTTCGAGAAAGGGCCGGGCGATGAAGTCGAGGTGGGTCCAATCCCGGATGACAAGGATGCCTCCGCGTTCCTCTGCCCGATGGGCGAGCAGGACCATTAGTTCTTCAAAGGGGATCGATCCCTTTTTCTTGATAGCCTCAAGGTCGGCGGGGAGGGGAAGGTCGTGCCAGCGTATGGCCTGGTGCAGCGGGTTTAATCCGTGGGCCACTCCGGCGAAGCGCTCGGGGATATGAGCGGTATAGGGGTGGATTTCGCTGAGGAGAAAGATCTCACGCATGCTACCAAGACATTTACTGATGAGGGTCCCGCCGGAGCGGGCGAGGTGGTGAAGAACGGCGATCTTGGGCTTGCTCATGCTTCTAAGGGGAGGGAGATTACAATGAAAATGTTGAGCGGCGATCCGCGTTGTGACGATAAGAAAAAGGCGGGGCTCGGAAGCCCCGCCTTTTCTATGCTGTTCTCTCTTTTTTTGAAGTTATCGGACAACTTTTTTATTATCCGAGTAACTGAAGGACCTGCTGCGACTGAGCAGAGGCCAAAGACAGCGACTGTGTGGCCAGAGCGGAGGAGGTCTGCAAGGCCAGGAGGTTGGCACCTTCCTCGTTGAGGTCGGCGAGGGTGAGCTTGTCCGCACCTTCGTTGAGGGTGTTAATCAGCTCGTTGGTGAACTCCTCGCGGATGGTGATCGTGGCCAGGTTCTGGGCGAGGTTGGAAGCCTGCGTATTGAGGGCTTCGTCGAACTCTTCCAGCTGCTGGATGAGGTTGGCGAGATCCGTCTGGTAGTTGGATCCGCCGAAGTCGATCATTCCGGCACCGGAACCCGCACCCTGGATCCCGACGGCGTCGTCGTCCTGGGAGTCCAGGGCGAGAGCAACCGCGGAGGTGGCGCGGCTCCCCTGGGAGGCCGCAGTAGCGGTGATGGCTGCCTGAGTGGCGGTGATGGCCGCCTGGGTGGCGGTGATGGCGACCTGCGTGGCCTGCGTGAACGACGCGGAAGCGGAGGCAATCCCGATCGTGGCAACGCCCGCATTCGTCCCGGTTGCGGTGTAACCCGTTCCGCCCGCAAGCGAGACCGTATTGGACGCGGCGGTGAAGGTGCCACCGGTTCCGGCGTAACCCGTGGCCGAGACAGAAGCCGTGGAGACAGCGCCGGTCGAGGCAGTAATGGCGGCCTGGGTGGCGGTGACAGCGGCTT